>JAJYLV010000161.1 GCA_021787445.1 Chloroflexota bacterium
GAGCGCGACGCCGTACTCCTTCTCGTCGGCGCGACGTGCGTCGGCGTGGCCATCCGCCTCCTCGTCTTCCGCGGGTCGGGATTCCCCTCGGACGTCGGGACCTTCATGGCGTGGGCCCAGCGCATGGCGGCCGTCGGCCCGGCCGCGTTCTACGCGCCCGGCTACTTCAGCGACTACCCGCCGGGGTTCCTGTACGTCCTGTGGATCGTCGGCGCGCTCTTCCACGGCGGCGAGCTGATGCGCCTCGTCGTGAAGGCGCTGTCGATACCCGCGGACATCGTCATCGCGGTCGTTCTCTTCCGGGTCGTCCGGCGCTACGCGGGCGCGATGGCCGGTGCCGCCGCCGGCGCGCTCTGGATGCTGCAGCCGGGACCGATCTTCGCCGGGCCGTTCTGGGGACAGGTCGACGCGTGGGGCACGCTCCCGTTCCTCCTCGCTCTCGTCGCCGCGGGCGCGGGCCGCTGGAGCTGGGCCGGGGCCCTCTCCGGCGTCGCGCTGATGATCAAGCCGCAGTTCGGCCTCGTCGGCATCGTCGTGACCGGCGCCGCCGTGTTCGAGCTCGTCCGGAACAGGCGGTACGGGCCGCTCGCGCGCGTCGTCGCGTGGGGCCTCATCGTGTCTCTCGCCATCGCGCTGCCCTTCCGCATGACGCCGGGCTCCTTCGTCGACCTGGTGCGGCGCGCCTCGGAGACGTACCCGTACACGTCGCTCTTCGCGTTCAACATCTGGTCGATCGTCGGCGACTTCTGGAAGCCCGACACGCACTACGTCGTCATCGGCGGTGCGCTGCTCGTTCTCGGCACGCTCGGATCGGTCGCGACGCTCTGGTGGCGGCGCGACCTGCCCATGCTCCTCGTCGCCGGCGCGCTCGCCGCGTGCGCCTTCTACTTCCTGCCGACGCGGGCTCACGAGCGGTACCTCTATCCGGCGTTCGCGCTCCTCGTGCCCTTCGCCGTGACCCGGAGGAGGATCCTCCTGCCGTACGTCGTGCTCGCCATCGCGTTCTTCGTCTCGCTGTACTTCGCGTTCACCCGCTACCCGCAGAACGGCCTCGTCGCCCCGCCCATCGTCGAGAGCACGGTCTTCTCCCGCGAAGGGCAGATCGCGCTCGCGGCGCTCATGACGGCGCTCGCGGCGCTCGTCGCGTGGCGCCTCCTGCGCGGCGAGGCGCGCCTCGACCCCGACGTGCCGCTCGCCGCGGTCGCGCCGCCGACGGACGCCGAGGCGCCGGCGTGGCGGCTCCCGGCCGGCCTTCGGCTCGGGCACAAGCCGACGCGGCGCGACGTCACGCTGGCGCTGTTCGTGGCGCTCGCGATGATCGCGACGCGCGGGCTCCGCCTCGATCAGCCTCGCGACATGTACTTCGACGAGGTCTACCACGCGCGCACCGCGTTCGAGCTCCTCGCGCAGCGCGAGCCGTACGAGTGGACCCACCCGCAGCTCGCCAAGGAGATCATGGCGCTCGGGATCATGGCCTTCGGCGGCGATCACGTGACCGCGCGCGGCCCCGCGCCGGACGGCGTGACGGCGTTCGCGGTGTCGGGCGACGGGGAGCGGGCGTACGGCGACGCCCAGGGGAACGTCCGCGTCACGACACGCTCGGGCAGCGAGGTCATCGTGACGCACGTCGACGGTGCGGTCCGCGCCATCGGCTTCGACGGCACCGACGTCTACGCCGTCACCGACCGCTCCGTCTCGAAGCTCACCGGCGGAACGGTCTCGCATCCTCAGGACGTCGGCCCGCCGGCCTCCTTCGTCCTCTCGAACGGACGCGCGATCGTCGGGAGCGCGAGGGGGATCGAGATCGTCCCCCTGGCGTCGGACGCGCCCCCGCTCCACGTCGCGCTGGGCGTCACGGCGCTCACCGCGCGGCCGGACGGCGGCACCCTCTACGCGGCGGACGCCGCGGGCGTGATCCACCTCATCGACCCGGCGACGGGCACCGAGACGGGGACGATGACCGGTGGCGCGGGGCCGGTGAGCGCGCTCGCCTGGGCCTCGGGGCCGCAGCGGCTCTACGGCGCGCTCGCGGGCAAGCCCGCGCTGGAGTGGTTCGAGCCCCCCGCGGAGGGGCGCGCGACGGGCGCCTACGGCGGGACCGTCGAGCTCTCGAACGGACGCACGGGCACCGTTGTCGGACCCATCACAGCGCTCGCGGTGGTCCCGCGCACCGACTTCCTCTACGCGCTGACGCGGTACTCGGTCATCGTCGTGGAGTCGCACGGGGCGTCGCCGTACGTCGCGATCCCCGTGACGGCGGGGGCGATGGCGCTCGGCGTCGACGGGACCGCCGACGACCTCCTCGTCCTCGGCCACGGCGAGCTGGAGCACGTCCCGACGGGCCGTCACGCGCTGGCGTGGCGCATCCCTGGCGTCCTCTTCAGCGGCATGCTCGCGTTCTTCGTCATCCTCATCGCGGTACGGCTCTTCGCCTCGCCGGCCATCCCCGTCCTCACCGGCGTGATCCTCCTGCTCGACGGATCGATGTTCGCGCAGCCGCGGATCGGGATGAACGACGTGTACGTCGGCGCCTTCCTCGTCGCGGGCTGGTACTTCGTCATCGCCGCCCACGCGGAGCGCCGCTCCGTCGCGCGCGATCTGCTCATCGCCGGCCTGCTGCTCGGCCTTGGCGCGGCGTCGAAGTGGGTCGCGTTCTACACGCTCGCCGGTCTCGGCCTGTACGCGGTCGGGGCGACGGCGTGGGCCTGGCGGAGCGGCCGCTCCGGCAGCGGCGGCCCCTTCGACCTGCTCGCGCCCGCGCCGCTGCGGCGGACGCCGTGGCGCGGCGGCAACGCGTTCTACCTGTTCACGTGCTTCGCGATCGTCCCGATACTCGTCTACGTCGTCAGCTACGCGCGCTGGTACGGCGGGCCGACGATCCCCTACGGCTGGAACCTGTGGCAGCTGCAGCAGCAGATGTACTGGTACCACTCCGGCCTCACGGCACCCCACCCCGCGGGATCCCCCTGGTGGACGTGGCCGCTCGTCCTCAAGCCGGTCTACTGGTATCTCGGGCAGCCGGGGGCGGGCATGACGGCGGTGATCTACGACGCCGGCAACATCGTCCTGTTCTGGGGCGGCATCGCGGCGATGGTGTGGGGCGCGGTGTGGGCGGTGAAGGCGCGGTCGATCGCTCTCGGGGGCCTCGTGTTCGCGTTCCTCACGCAGTACCTCGCGTGGGTCCCCATCACGCGCGTGCTGTTCTTCTACCACTTCTTCAGCGCGCTGCCCTTCTACTTCCTCGTCCTCGCGGCCGCGCTGGGTGCGTTGTGGGAGACGGGGCACGCGCGCGCGGTGACCGCGTACCTCGCGCTCGCGGGCGCGGCGTTCGTCTTCTTCTACCCGTTCATCTCCGGGCAGCCGGTGCCGGCGGATCAGGCGTCGATGTTCTACGTGCTGCCGACGTGGCAGTACGACTGCCAGTTCTA
>JAJYLV010000162.1:0-422 GCA_021787445.1 Chloroflexota bacterium
CCAGCCGCTGCCGTAGCTCTGGCATCCTCGACGGATGCCTGAGCTGCCCGACGTCGAGGCCTACCTCGAGGCGCTGCGGCGCGTCGCCGTCGGGCACGTGCTCGAGCGCGTGCGCATCGCGAGTCCGATCATCCTGCGCACGTTCGATCCGCCCATCCGCGAGGCGGAGGGCAGGCGCGTCCGCGGCGTGCGGCGGATCGGGAAGCGGATCGTGCTCGAGCTCGAGGGCGATCTCTTCCTCGTCGTCCACCTCATGATCGCGGGGCGCTTCCACTGGAAGCCAAAGGGGACGCGCGTGCCGGCGCGCGTCGGGCACGCCGCGCTCGACCTCGACGACGGCACGCTCCTGCTCACCGAGGCGAACGCGACGAAGCGCGCCGCGCTGCACCTCGTGCGCGGTGAGGACGCGCTCGCGCCGTTCA
>JAJYLV010000162.1:432-3299 GCA_021787445.1 Chloroflexota bacterium
CGGCGGGGTCGAGCCGCTCGAGGCGGATCTCGATACGTTCCGCGAAGCGCTCACGTGCGAGAGCCACACGCTCAAGCGCGCGCTCACGGACCCGACGATCTTCTCGGGGATCGGCAACGCGTACTCGGACGAGATCCTCCACCGCGCGCGCCTCTCGCCGACGAAGCTCACGCGCGCGCTGGACGACGACGAGGTGGAGCGCCTCCGGCGCGCGACGCGCGACGTGCTCCGCGAGTGGACGGAGCGGCTCGTCGCCGAGGCGCGCGAGCGCTTCCCGGAGAAGGTCACGGCGTTCCGCCCAGGGATGGCGGTCCACGGCCGCTATGGGAAGCCGTGCCCCGCCTGCGGGAGCCCCGTCCAGCGGGTCGTGTACGCCGAGAACGAGGCGAACTACTGCGCGACGTGCCAGACGGGCGGGAAGCTCCTCGCCGACCGCGCGCTCTCGCGCCTGCTGCGCGAGGACTGGCCGCGCACGCTCAGCGAGATGGAGGAGCGCCTGGGGCGGTAGCGGTCAGCCGCCGAGCGACGAGAGCAGCGTCTTCGCGTCGGCGTTGTTCGGGTCGAGCTGCAGCGCGCGCTGCGCGTTGTCGCGCGCGGCCGCGGTCTCGCCGGCCTTGGCCGCGGCCTGCGCCGCCGCGACGCGCAGCGTCGCGCTGTCGCGGATGCGCAGGAGGTGGTCGAGGAAGGCGAAGGCGTCCTTCGGATCGGCGTCCTTCGACGCGACGATGACGGCGACGCGCTCGAAGTCCGCGTACCCCGGGTAGAGCGTGATCGCGCGCGTGATCTCGGACTGCGCGAGCGGCTCGTCGTTGCCCAGGTCGATCGCGACCTCGGCGAGCGTCGCGTGCGGCACGGGCTCGTTCGGGTCGGACGCGATCGCGCGGCGCGCGGCGTCGAGGGCGGCCGGCTTCGCGCTCGCCGGATCGTCGCCGCTCACCGCCTGGCCGGCGTACGAGCGCGCGAGGTTCACCCAGTACGAGTCGATGTACGGCGCGCGGCGTGCGGCCTCGCCGTGGGCCTTCTCGGCGTCGCGCCACTTGAAGGCGGCCTGATCGCCCGCGCCGAGGATCGACCAGTACCGCGCGCGGCCGGGGTCGAGCGTCACGGCTTCCTGCGCGTGCTGGATCGCCGTCGCGGGGTCCTTGGCGTTGATGTACAGCTGCGCGGTGAGCGCCTCGCGGTCCGCCATCCCGGTCTGGTAGGCGATGAAGAGACCGACGGCGAGCGCGGCGTACGTCGGGACCCATAGGGCGCTCCCGGATCGCCGGCGCTCCGGATCCTCGGCGAGGCGCGCGCCGGCGATCGCGGCGGCGGCGCCGAAGACGACCCAGACGTACCAGTCGAGGTCGAGCGCGTTCGGGGTCACGAGCCCGCTCGCCCAGTACGCCGCGGCGCCGACGAGGAGCGGCGCGGTCACGGCGGGCATCCGCGCGAGGCCGCGCCGCCACAGGAGGACGACGGCGGCGCCGATGAGCGCGAGGAGCGTGCCGAGGCCGAGGACGCCCATCGTCGCGGCGGTCTGCAGCGGCCAGTCGTGCGCGGTCGTGTCGATCGTGCTGATGCCGTGGAGCGGGATGTCGTTCGGCATCTTGTAGTGCGGGTACGCGACGGCGAAGTTGTCGACGCCCCACCCCGCGATGGGCCGGTCGACGAACGCGTGGAGCGCGTTCTCGTAGATGACGATGCGGTCCTGGACCGCGTATCCGCCGATGGTCGCGCGCAGCCGCGAGCCGAGCGACGAGGCGAACACGAGCGCGACGCCCGCGATGACGACGATGCCGGCGATCGCGGCGAGCCGCGCCAGGTCGCCGCGCGAGAGCGAGCGCGTGCGGAGCAGGACGAGGGGGACGGCGACGACCGCCGCGGCGATCCCGAGGGCCGAGGCGCGCGTCGCGACGACGCCCATGCCCGCGAGGAGGGCGAGCGCGGCGACGACCGCGCCGATCCGCAGCGAGCGCCGCGTCGCGGGCGCGAAGACGGCGACGGCGAGGGCGACGCCGAAGGCGATGGCGAGGAGCTCGCCGAACGTGTCGGGGTGCCCGAACGTCCCGAAGGGGCGCCCCTGGGTGTTGAGCGCCCACTTGTTCGGGTCGAGGCCCGCGACCTGGACGAAGGCGTAGCCGAGGCTGATCGCGCACGCCGCGCCGGCCGCGCCGAGGAGGACGGCCCAGTCGCGCGTCGTGCGGAACGCGACGGCGATGGCGAGGTACAGGACGGCCATGTCGGCGAGGTAGGTGAGCCCCTCGAAGCGGTCGCGCTCGCCGAAGATCGCGACGTACGTGTTCGCGGCGAAGACGGTCGAGACGACGGCGGCGGCGAGGAACGCGACGACGAAGAAGTGGAGCTTCGTGCGCGGGACGATCTCGTGGCCGTGGCGGACGATCGCCGTCGCGAGGAGGCCCGCGAGGAGCCAGGCGAAGGCGTGGCTGACGATCGTCTTGGGCATGTCGAAGGCATCGAGGCCCTTCGTGTCGAACACGAGGAGGATCGCCGCGACCTTCAGCGCGACGACGAGGACGATCGCGTCGCGCAGGCCGGAGCGCTCGAAGAGCGCGCGCGCGATGCGGCGCTGCTGGCGTGCCGCCTTCGGGGGCGAAGCCTTCGCTATGGGCGCCTTCGCCGGGGACGCCTTCCTCTTACGTGCCACCTTCAGCGAAGACTAAAAGGAACGTCCCGCCGAAAGTGGCGGGACGTTCCTCGGCAGGGTATGAGCGGGACGATCTAGTCGTTGCCACCGCCATCATGGTCGCCGTGCCGTCCGCTCTCGCGGAACGGGTTGATCGACGGGCTGGCCGAGGGGCTCGGGCTGCCGTTCGCGACGAGCGCCTGCGCCGCGTTGTACACGGTCTGCATCGCGGCGACGGCGT
>JAJYLV010000163.1 GCA_021787445.1 Chloroflexota bacterium
GTCGCGGCGAGCGAGCCGTGCTGGAGGCTGTTCGCGTCGAGGAGGTAGTCGATCTGGTCGCCGAACGGCGCCGAGGCGACCGGCAGCCACGACGCGAGCGCGCCGTACAGCCCGAGCGCGACGACGAGGGAGAGCCACGCCGGCGCGCCCCGGACGACCGCGTACGCGCCGGGCGCAAGCCGCACGGCGACGATCGCGACGACGACGACGGCGCCGAGGTCGCGCGGCCAGGGTGAGAGCTGGAGCACGGCGACCGCCCAGCCGACGGCGGCGTAGGAGCCGAGGTCGACGACGAGCGCGCGGCCGGGGCTCCAGACCGTCCGCCCCGCGACGATCGTCGCCACGCTCCCCGCCGCGGCGGCGACGAGAACGGCGAGCGCGAAGGCCGACGCGATCTCGGGGCCCGGCGACTGCGCGACGAACGCCTCGCGCGTGACGCCGCGCCACAGGAGGGCCCAGGCCGCGGCGGCGAGGACGGCGTTGGCGACGCTCAGCACGAGGCGAAAGTACTGTCGCGCCGTGCTCCGTGTCGTCGTCGCCTGCGCCGCGGTCTTCGTCGCCCTCACCATCCTCGTCGCCACCGGCGCGACGCGGGGGTTCGACCTCGCGACCACGATCCTCTTCCAGTCCGTCGCCTCGTACCCGCTCGACCTCGTGGCGAACGCGCACACGCTCGTCGGCCAGCTCGTCGTGACGCTGGCGATCGCGGTCGTGCTCGCGCTCGTCATCCGGCGCCGCTACGGCGGTCTCGCCTGGCTCGCCCCCGGCCTCCTCCTCGTCACCGGCGCGGTCGAGCTCGCCTTCAAGCTCCTCATCCCGCGCGCGTCGCCGCCGCCGGAGTTCGTGCGCGCCTTCCAGAACGTCCTCGGGGTCAAGGGGCCGCCCGCCTCGTTCCCCAGCGGCCACGTCGCGCGCATCGCCTTCCTGACGGTCCTCGTCGCCGCGCTGGTCCCCGGCCGCGTGTCATGGGTCCTCGCCGCGCTCTTCATCGCGGCGAGCGTCTTCCTCCGCGTGTACATCGGCGACCACTGGATCAGCGATGCCGTCGCCGGCGCCGCGCTCGGCGTCGGCCTCGGCGCTCTCGGCGTCGCCTGGATGCGGGCGACGGCCGCGCGATAGCCTTTTCGCTCACAGACATGCCCATCTACGACTATCGCTGCGCGTCCTGCCACAAGCGCTTCGCCGTGTTCTTCCGCTCGTTCTCGGACGTCTCGAGCACGGTGACGTGCCAGCACTGCGGCGCGGCCGAGGTCGCGCGGCTCGCGCCGCGCGTCGCGCAGATGACGAGCGAGGACTCCCGCCTCGACCGCCTCTCCGACCCCTCGGCCCTCGGCGACGTCGACGAGAACGACCCCGCCTCCGTCGCGCGCTGGGCGAAGAAGCTCGGGCGCGAGATGGGCGAGGACCTCGGCGACGAGTTCGACGACGCGATGGACGAGCTCGCCGCGGGCGGCACGCCCGAGGACGGGATGGGCGGCGAGCCCGACCCGATGCCGTTCGAGGGCGGCGCGGGCGACGAGTAGCGCCGTCGCGCCGCAGCCCGGCACCGCGACGCGCGCGATCGCGCGGCCGCAGCCGCGGAGCTACGACGTCGCCATCGTCGGCGCCGGCATCCTCGGCCTCGCGACCGCGTACGAGCTCCACCGCCGCGACCCCTCCCTCGGCATCACGGTCGTCGAGAAGGAGCGCGCGCCGGCGGCGCACCAGACGGGGCACAACAGCGGCGTCATCCACTCCGGCATCTACTACCGCCCGGGCTCCGAGAAGGCGCGCCTCTGCGTCGAAGGCCGCCGCCTCCTCCTCGAGCACCTCGTCGAGCGGCAGATCCCCTTCGAGCTCTGCGGCAAGCTCGTCGTCGCGCTCGGCGAGGACGAGCTCCCGCGCCTCGCCGAGCTCGAGGAGCGCGGCAAGGCGAACGGCGTCGCCGGCGTCGAGCGGCTCGACGAGCGCGGCATCCGCGAGGTCGAGCCGCACGCGCGCGGCGTCGCCGCGCTCCGCGTCCCCGCCGCCGGGATCGTCGACTACACCGTCGTCGCGCAGCGCCTCGCGGGCGAGCTGGCGAACGACGGCGTCGAGCTGCGCTTCGGCGAGCGCGTCACGCGGATCGAGCGCACGCGCGGTCCGGTGCGCCTGCGGACGACGCGCGGGATCGTCGAGGCCGACCGCGCCGTCGCCTGCGCCGGGCTGCACTCGGACCGCCTCGCGCGCCTCGCGGGCGCGCCCGCCGCCCCGCGCATCGTGCCCTTCCGCGGCGACTACTACCTCCTGCGCCCGGGGCGGAGCGACCTCGTGCGCGGCCTCATCTACCCCGTCCCCGACCCGCGCTTCCCCTTCCTCGGGATCCACTTCACGCGCCGCATCGACGGCGCGGTGTGGCTCGGGCCCAACGCCGTCCTCGCGCTCGCGCGCGAGGGCTACCGCCGCACCGACCTCGACCCGCGCGACCTCTTCGAGACGCTCGCCTTCCGGGGCTTTCAGACCCTCGCGGCGAAGTACTGGCGGACGGGCGCCGACGAGATGGTCCGCGACCTGCGCAAGAGCTCCTTCCTCGCGTCGCTCCGCGCCTACGTCCCCGAGCTGACGGAGACCGACCTGCTGCCGGGGCCGAGCGGGGTGCGCGCGCAGGCCGTCGGCGCGCACGGCGAGATGCTCGACGACTTCGCCTTCGACACCGTCGGCCGCCTCCTCAACGTGCGCAACGCCCCGTCGCCCGCGGCGACGTCGTCGTTCGCGCTCGCGCGCGTCTTCGCCGACCGCCTCGACGCCCTCGACTGACGGGTCGCGACGCTCCTCCGCGCGCCGCTACAGCACGCCCTCGAAGTCATCCTTCGCGCGCTCGAAATAGCCGAACCCGACGACGAAGGCCACGAGAGCGAAGACGACGGGCCACAGGAGCGCGAGCCACTCCGGCGGCCGCCCGTCGAGGAGCGCGCGCTGAAAGCCGACGATGACGGCGGTCATGGGGTTCGCATACAGGAGGAAGGCCTCCGTCGGATGCGGCGTGACGATGGAGACGGGGAAGAGGACCGGCGTGAGGAAGTACCAGGCCATGAGGAGCACGCCGAGGATGTGCTGGACGTCGCGGAAGAACACGTTGAGGGCGGCGAGGAGGTAGGCGAGGCCGAGCCCCATGACGAGCTCGACGAGCACGAGCAGGGGGAGGTAGACGAGGCCCTCGGGGTGGCGCGGCCCGAAGGCCGCGAGCACCAGGAAGAGCACGATGAAGCTGA
>JAJYLV010000164.1 GCA_021787445.1 Chloroflexota bacterium
AGCGACGCGGAGCGCGCGGCCTTCCGCAAGAGGACGCTCGAGCAGTACGAGACGCAGGGCTCGCCCTACTACTCGACCGCGCGCCTGTGGGACGACGGCGTCATCGACCCCCTCGACACGCGCAACGTGCTCGCGCTCGGGATCGCCGCCGCGCGCCACGCGCCGATCGAGCAGCCGCCCCGCTACGGCGTCTTCCGCATGTGATCTGGTCCGCAGACGATCCGACGTAGCCGACGCACGTCGCGCCGGCGCGGCCCGCTGTGGTCCTTCCCCGGCACCTCGAGGATCCACGGCACGCGCGCGAGGGCGCGCACCTCGCTGAGGAGGCGGAGGCCGCGCGCAGCTCGGCGGAGAACGCGGCGACGCCATCCGCCGTCGCGAGCCCGCGGGGATGGCGACGGCCGGGGTCTACGAATACTTGGACGGCCTGCGCCTCGATCGCGAGCGCGCGCTCGATCGCGCGCGAGACGCCGCCCGCCCCCGAGACCTGCGCTCCCACACGTATCCGCGCCACCGCTGTATGTTCGGCGCGATGCACGGCCTGCGCCGAGGGCGGCGCTCGTGACGAGCGTCCTCGTCGCGAACCGGGGCGAGATCGCGCGGCGCATCTTCCGGACGGCGCGGCGGATGGGGATCGGGACGGTCGCGGTGTACTCCGACGCCGATGCCGATGCGCCGCACGTCCACGAGGCCGACCGCGCCATCCGTCTCGGTCCGGCGCCGCCGAAAGACTCGTACCTCTCCATCGACCGGATCCTCGCCGCGGCGCTCGAGGCGGGCGCGGAGCTCGTCCACCCCGGCTACGGCTTCCTCGCGGAGGAGCCCGCGTTCGCCCGCGCCGTCACGGCGGCGCGTCGCGTCTTCGTCGGTCCGCCCGCCGAGGTCCTCTCGCTGTGCGGCTCGAAGTCGCGCGCGAAAGCCGTCGCCAGACGCGCCGGTGTCCCGATCCTCCCCGGCTACGCCGAGGACGACCAGCGCGACGCCGCGTTCGCGGAGGCGGCTCGCCTCATCGGCTATCCGGTCATGGTCAAGCCGACGGCGGGCGGCGGCGGGATCGGGATGCAGGAGGTCCGGTCGCGCGAGGAGCTGCCGGCGGCCCTCGCCCGCGCGCGGCGTCTCGCACGCGCCGCCTTCGGCGACGAGCGCCTGATGATCGAGCGCTACGTGCCGTCGCCGCGACACGTCGAGGTGCAGATCCTCGCCGACGAGCACGAGCGCATCCGGACCATCGGCGAGAGGGACTGCTCGGCGCAGCGCCGCCACCAGAAGATCGTGGAGGAGGCGGCCGCGCCGCACATCACGCGCTGGCAGCGTGACAAGCTCGCCGAATGGGCGACGGCGATGGCCCACGCCGCGGGGTACGTCGGCGCCGGCACGGTCGAGTTCGTGATCGACGCGAAGGGCGACATCGCGTTCCTCGAGGTGAACGCGCGGCTCCAGGTGGAGCATCCGGTGACCGAGGCCGTGACCGGCTTCGATCTCGTCGAGCAGCAGCTGCGCGTCGCCCTGGGCGAGCGCCTCGAGCTCCCCAAGACGGAGATCCACGGCCACGCGATCGAGGCCCGCGTCTACGCTGAGGACCCCGCGTCGGGCTTCCTTCCCTCCACCGGCCGTCTGCTCCACGTGCGCTGGCCCGACGGGGTGCGCGTCGACGCTGGGTACGAGGAAGGCTCGACCGTGCCCGGGAGCTACGACCCCCTCCTCGCCAAGATCGTCGCGCACGGTCCCGACCGCGGCGCGGCGCTCGACGCGCTCGCCGACGCGCTGGCGCGGACGGAGATCCTTGGCGTGCGCACGAACGTCAGCTTCCTGCAGCGGTACCTCTCGCACTCGGAGGTCCGCGCCGGACGCGTCACGACGTCGTTCATCGAGCGCGAGCTGCCCGCTCTCGTCGCGCACGGCGACGTCCCCGACGAGGTCCGCGCGCTCGCCGCCGCCGCCGTCATCGACGATCGTCCCCGCGCCTCGCGCGATCCGTGGAGCGCCCTCGGCGCGTGGCGCGCCGGCGCGGGTCACTCCGCGACGGTCGTCGTGCGCGAGGGCGATCGCGAGAGCGCGGTCAGCGTCGCCGACGACGGCCCCTACCTCGTCGGCGGCACCAGCCTGGTGCGCGGCGCCGACGAGCCGCATCGGTGGACGATCGGCGGAACAGAAGGGGCGGTCGCGCGCGAGGGCGACAGCGTGTGGGTCGGCTGGCGAGGAGCCACCTACGAGCTACGCACCGACCCCGCTCCGCGGCGCGTCGAGGACACGGCGGCGGGCGCGATCGACGCCCCCATGCCGGGCGCCGTCCTCTCGCTCCACGCGTCGGCGGGACAGCGGGTCCGGCGCGGCGACCTCGTCGCGGTGCTCGAGGCGATGAAGATGGAGCTGCGCGTCGAGGCTCCCGCCGACGGCGTCGTGAGCGCCGTCCTCGTGAGGCCGGGCGAGCAGGTGAAGCGCGGTCAGCGCCTCGCCGACTTCGAGCCGGAGGCGGCTTCCTAGGCCGCGCCGCCCTCGTGTCTTCCCCACGCGCCGCGATGCACGACCTGTGCGGCGGGACGGCGGCCGACGGTCTCGATCGACGGCGACGGCCGGTCGTAGGGCTTGGGGTGGCCGATCGCGATCGCGCCGATCGGGGTCACGCGCTCGGGGATCCCGAACGCCTCCTTGAGCTCCCGCATCCGGAAGATCCCGAAGAACAGCGCGCCGAGCCCGAGGTCGACGGCGCTGAGCAGGATGAGCATCGCCGCCATCGCCGTGTCGATGTCCCAGTACGGCACCGGCCAGTGCGACTCGCTGCGATCGGTCCACCCCTTGTCCGGACGCGCGTAGCGATCGAGGGCGACGTCCTTCTCCGAGCAGGGCACGACGACCAGCGGAGCGTTGTAGAGGTCCGGCCACTTCGTCGACCAGCCCTTGCGCTCCGGGTCGGCCACCGACCAGAAGAGCTGGACCTCCTCCTTCCCGTCGAAGACGAGGAAGGCGTACGCCTGGCTGAATCCGGCCGACGGGGCTCTCTGCGCGTTCGCGAGCAGCTTCTCGACGATCTCGCGCGACAGGGGACGGTCCTCGAAGCTGCGCACCATCTTCCGCTTGCGGACGACTTCCTGGAACTCCACGGTCAGCGCGCCCAGGTCGCCTTCAGCACGCGGATCACGTTCTCGCCGGCCACCTTCGCGACCACGTCGTCGGACAGCCCGCGCTTCACCATGAGGCGGAGCGCGTTCCGCATCGAC
>JAJYLV010000043.1:0-5199 GCA_021787445.1 Chloroflexota bacterium
GGTGCAGGCGAACGCCACGGGCAAGACGAGCATCCTCTCGCAGATCCCCGCGGACGCCCTCGTCCAGCTGACCCAGTAGCGATATCGCGGCGAGGGAGACGCTTCGGCGCCTCTCTCGCCGCGTCGTTCTCTAGGGGTCGATCCTCGCGTGAGCGGCCGTCTCCACCGCCGCGTCGAGCAGCTCGAGCTGCGCGCGCAGCGAGCGCGGCACCGTCGGACCGAGGTGGTCGAGCCACTCGGCGTGCGAGCGCAGCTCCTCGCGCCACTCGGCCGCATCGACGCGCAGCGCGGCCTCGACGGCGCCGGCTTGGACGGGGAGACCGCGCATCTCGAGGTCGCTCGTGCGCGGCGTCCACCCGACGGGTGTCTCCTTCGCCGCGGCGCGGCCGTCGCAGCGGTCGAAGATCCACTTGAGGACGCGCATGTTCTCGCCGTAGCCGGGCCACACGAACTTCCCGTCGTCGCCCTTGCGGAACCAGTTGACGAGGAAGATCCGCGGCGGCCGCGCCAGCCGGGCGCCCATCTCGAGCCAATGGCCGAAGTACGTTCCCATGTCGTACCCGACGAACGGGATGTTGGCCATGGGATCGCGGCGCAGGACGCCCACGGCGCCGGTCTTGGCGGCCGTCGTCTCCGAGCCCATCGTGCCGGCGAGGTACACCCCGTGCGCCCAGTTGAAGGACTCGAGCACGAGCGGGATCGTCGTCGCGCGCCGGCCGCCGAAGATGAGCGCCGAGATCGGGACGCCCCGCGGGTCGTTCACCGCGGGAGCGAGTGCGGGGTTGTTGCTGAGCGGCACGGTGAAGCGGCTGTTCGGGTGCGCCGCCGGCTCGGCCGAGCCCTTCGCCCACGGGCGCCCCTTCCAGTCGATGAGCCTCTCCGGCACGGGGCCGTCCTTGCCCTCCCACCAGACGTCGCCATCTTGGGTGAGCGCGACGTTGGTGAAGATCGTGTCGCGGTCGAGCATGCGCATCGCGTTCGGGTTGGTGTGCGAGTTCGTCCCCGGCACGACGCCGAAGAAGCCCGCCTCCGGGTTCACCGCGTAGAGGCGGCCGTCCTCGCCGATCCGCATCCACACGATGTCGTCGCCGAGCGTGCGGATGCGCCAGCCCGTGAAGACGTCGGGCGGGATGAGCATCGCGAGGTTCGTCTTGCCGCAGGCGCTCGGGAAGCCGCCGGCAAGGTAGTGGACCTCGCCGCTCGGGCTCGTCGCCTCGAGCAGCATCATGTGCTCCGCGAGCCAGCCCTCCTGGCGCGACTGGTACGTCGAGATGCGCAGCGCGAGGCACTTCTTGTTGAGAAGCGCATTGCCGCCGTAACCCGAGCCGACCGACCAGATCGTGTTGTCCTGCGGAAAGTGGACGATGAACCGCTCCGTCGGGTCGCAGTCGGCGACGGAGTGGAGGCCGCGGTTGAAGTCATCGGACGCGCCGAGACGGTCGAGCGCGACCTTGCCCATGCGCGCCATGATCCGGATGTTGAGCACGACGTAGACGGAATCGGTGAGCTCGATGCCGACCTTCGCGAACGGCGACTCGGGCTGACCCATGATGTACGGGACCACGTACATCGTCCGGCCGCGCATCGCCCCGTCGTAGAGGCGGGCCAGCCGACGGTACATCTCGCCCGGCTCGACCCAGTTGTTCGTCGGCCCCGACTCCTCCTCCGTCGGCGTGCACACGAACGTCAGCTCCTCGCTGCGCGCCACGTCGTTCGGGTTCGAGCGGTGGTAGTAGCTGTTCGGCCGCTTCTTCCCGTCGAGCTTCAGCAGGACGCCGGCGTCGATGGCTTCCGCCGTGAGGCGGGCGCGCTCTTCCTCGGAGCCCTCGCACCAGTAGATGCGGTCCGGCTTGCACATCTGCGCCATCTCGTCCACCCAGGAGATGAGGTGCGGGTTCTGGGTGGGTGCCAGCGTCGCAGTTGCCATCTATTCCATCTCCTCGCGGCCGATGTCCAGCCCGTCCGGCGGTAGGGAAGCGCGTGGACGTCCCAGCGTCATGGGCCCTTCGGCCCATTCTGGCGCGCTCCGCACCGTCGCGCAGGCGGCGTGCGGGGCTTTCAGGCCCTCCCCGATACTGGTCGACGTGCCGCTCGCCAAGCCGAAGGTCGCGTTCGTCTGCCAGCAGTGCGGCTTCGACTCGCCGAAGTGGATCGGGCGTTGTCCGCAGTGCGACGGGTGGAACACCTTCGTAGAGGAGCGCGTGGTGCCGGCTCCGAAGGGGCGAGACGGGAGCGTCCGTTCGCCGCGGGCCGCCATCCCGCTGAGCGACGTGCCCGACTCCGCCGAGGATCGCATCCCGACGGGCATCGGCGAGCTCGACCGCGTCCTCGGAGGCGGCATCGTACCCGGCTCGCTCGTGCTCCTCGGCGGCGATCCGGGCATCGGCAAGAGCAGCCTCCTCATGCAGGCCTCGGGGCACGTCGCGGCGCGGGGCCGCGTCCTCTACGTCTCGGGTGAGGAGTCGGCGGCGCAGGTGAAGCTGCGGACGCGTCGCTTCGGGATCGACCGCGACGGCATCCTTCTCCTCCCGGAGACCGACCTCTCGACCGTCATCGAGACGATCCGCTCGACGAAGCCGATCCTCGTCGTCGTCGACTCGATCCAGACGATGACGTCCGACGCGATCGGGTCGGCCGCGGGTGGCGTCTCGCAGCTGCGCGAGTGCGCGGCGCGCCTCCTCGAGGTCGCGAAGGGGGAGGAGGTGCCCATCTTCCTCATCGGCCACGTGACGAAGGAGGGCGCCGTCGCCGGGCCGCGCGTCCTCGAGCACATCGTCGACGCCGTCCTCTACCTCGAGGGCGAGCGCTTCCACTCCTTCCGTGTCCTCCGCGCGACGAAGGACCGTTTCGGCTCGACGGACGAGGTCGGCGTCTTCGAGATGGGCGAGAGAGGGCTCACGGAGGTCGCCGATCCGTCGGGCGTGTTCCTCGAGGAGCGCGGCCGCGGCGTCCCGGGCAGCGTCGTCGTGCCGACGCTCGAGGGAACGCGCCCGCTTCTCGTCGAGGTGCAGGCCCTCGTCGCGCCGACGAGCTTCGGCCTCCCGCGCCGTACGGCGAACGGCGCGGACCTCCAGCGCGTGATCCTCCTCCTCGCGGTCCTCGGCAAGCGCGCCGGGCTCTCGCTCGGACAGCACGACGTGTATGTCAATTTCGTCGGCGGCCTTCGCGTCCGCGAGCCCGCGACCGACCTCGCCGTCGCGGTCGCCATCGCCTCAGCGCTGCGCGACCGGCCGGCCGATCCGCGCGCCGTCTTCGTGGGCGAGCTCGGCCTCGGCGGAGAGGTGCGCCGAGTCCAGCGGCTCGGCGCGCGCCTGCGCGAGGCGGAGCGTCTCGGCTTCGAGCGAGCGATCGTGCCCGCCGCGAGCGCGCGCGATCTCGACGGGACGCCGCTCGAGATCGTCGCGGTGAAGGACCTGCGGGAGGCGGTGCTCCGGGCCGGCGTCTCCGATGGAGGTCGCTCCACCTAGGCGGAGTACCCTGCGCTTCGTGCTCCTCTCGTTCGTCCGGTGGGTCGGGGCGGTCGTCGGATTCTTCTTCGGCTTCTACCTCGCCGCGCAGCTCCTCGAAGTGACCCAGGTCGCGCCACCGAGCAACAAGGTCACCGTCGTGTTCCTTCTCGCGGTCGCCTGCTCGATCATCGGATGGCTCGGCGCGCCGTACGTCACGGTCCAGCCCGGCCGCGCGCTCGCGAACCGCATCCGCGCGTCGGCGTTCGGCGACCTCGTCGCCGGCTCCGCGGGGGCGATCGTCGGTCTCCTGCTGGCGGTCCTCCTCACGTTCCCGCTGTCCCTCCTGCCCGGCGAGCTCGGCCGCTTCGCCCCGCTCGTCGCCGCCATCGTGCTCGGCTGCGTCGGCGCCGGAGCGGGGATCGCCAAGCGGGCGGATCTCGCGAGCGCGGTCCGTGACATCCGCGCCGGCACCCGACGGGAGCGCGGCCTCGACCAGCGCATCCTCCTCGACACGTCCGTGATCATCGACGGGCGCGTCGCCGACGTCGTGAAGGTCGGCTTCGTCTCGGGCACGCTGCTCCTTCCGCGGTTCATCCTCGCGGAGCTCCAGCTCTTCGCGGATTCGTCCGACGCCTCGCGACGCGAGCGCGGCCGCCGTGGCCTCGAGATGCTGTCGCGGATGCAGCGCGAGTCGAGCGTGCGCGTCGAGGTCATGAGCGACGACCCGCCCGGGGCCGTCGGCGCCGACGCGAAGCTCGTCGCGCTCGCGCGCACGCTGAACGTGCCGATCATGACGAACGACTACGGCCTCAACCGCGTTGCCGAGCTGCAGGGCGTGCGCGTCCTCAACATGAACGACCTCGCGAAGGCCGTCCGCCCCGTCGTCCTGCCGGGCGAGGACATCAGCATCCGCGTCACGCAGGAAGGCAAAGAGGCGGGACAGGGGGTCGGCTACCTCGAGGACGGCACGATGATCGTCGTCGAGAACGGCGCCCGCCACGTGGGGAGCGAGACGACGGTCACGGTGATGCGCGTCCTCCAGACCGTCGGGGGACGGATGATCTTCGCCCAGCCCAAGGGCGAGGCCGACACCGCGCGTCGCCCGCGCATCGTCGCGCGCTAGGAGCGGCATGACCGAGCGCGCGTCGGCCGCGATCCTCGCGGCCGGCAGCTCGCAGCGCCTCGGCGAGGACAAGACGCTCGCCGACCTGGGCGGGCGGCCCGTCGTCCTGTGGTCGATCGCCGCGGCGCAGGCCGCCCGCGTCTTCGACGAGATCGTCGTCGTCGCGGCCCCTCGGCGCATCGCGGCCGTCGAGGCCGTCGTCGGCGCGCGCCACCCCGCGGTGCGCGTCGTCGCCGGGGGCGACACGCGTACGGCGTCTTCGTGGGCCGCGCTCGAGGCGACGCACGGCGACGTCCTCGCGCTCCACGACGCGGCGCGGCCGTTCGTGAGCGCGAGCCTCTTTGCGCGCGCCGTCGAGGTCGCGCGGCGCGACGGCGCCGCGGTCGCGGGGCTGCCGCTCGCCGATACCGTGCGGCGCGCCGACGAGGTCGGCGCCTCCCTCGAGGAGCTCGAGCGCGAGGGGCTGTGGCAGGTACAGACGCCGCAGGCCTTCCGTCGCGACGTTCTCGAGCGCGCGCGAGAGGCTGCGGGGGATCGGTCGTTCACCGACGACGGGGCGGCGGTCGTGGCCTCGGGCGCGCGTATCCGCATGGTCCCGGGTGAGCGGCGCAACCTCAAGATCACGAC
>JAJYLV010000043.1:5299-15983 GCA_021787445.1 Chloroflexota bacterium
TCGGAGGAGGCCGTCACGCACTCGCGCTTCCGAAGCGGCTTGGGCTACGATATCCACCGGCTCGCGCCGGATCGCCGCCTGGTGCTGGGCGGTGTCGCGATCGAGCACCCGACGGGCCTATTGGGGCACTCCGACGGCGATGTCCTCTGTCACGCCGTGATGGATGCGCTCCTCGGCGCCGGAGGGCTCGGCGATCTCGGGACGCACTTCCCGAGCGACGATCCGGGACTCGCGGGAGCGAGCAGCCTGGGGCTGCTGCGCCGTGTGGCAGCGCTCCTTCGTGATGCGGGCCTCGTCGTGGCGTCGGTCGACGCGACCGTCATCGCCGCGGCGCCGCGCCTCGCGCCGCACGTCGTGGCCATGAGGACAAAGGTCGCGGAGGCGATCGGGACGGCGCCCGGGCGCGTGAGCGTCAAGGCGACGACGAACGACGGGTTCGGCGCCGTGGGCGCCGAGCAGGCGATCGCGGCCATCGCGACCGCGCTCGTGGAAGAGCGCTGATCGGGCCGGCCAGGGCCGGCACAAGGAGGCAGACATCGCCGCGCAGCTCGGGATCCGCATGTACGACAGCGCGCGCCGCGACGTCGTCCCGTTCGTGCCGCTGCGCCCCGGCCAGGTCCGCATGTACAACTGCGGGCCGACCGTCTACGACTGGCAGCACATCGGGAACCTCTACGCGTACGTCGTCGCCGACGTCGTCCGGCGCACGTTCGAGTACGCCGGGTACGCCGTGCGCCAGGTCATGAACATCACCGACGTCGGGCACATCGTCGGCGACGTCGACGAGGGCGAGGACAAGATGGAGATCGCGGCGAAGCGCGAGCGCAAGGACCCGCAGGCCCTCGCGGCGATGTACGCCGATCGCTTCTTCGAGGACCGGCACAAGCTGAACATCATGGATCCGACCGTCGTGTCGAAGGCGACCGACCACATCCCTCAGATGATCGCGCTCATCGAGACCCTCCTCGAGAAAGGACACGCCTACGTCGCCGCCGACGGCGTGTACTACGACGTGACGACGTTCCCGGGGTACGGGACGCGTCTCAACCCGGAGCTCCCGGAGGAGCGTCAGGCGGGAGCGCGGATCGACGTGAATCCGAACAAGCGACACGCGTACGACTTCGCGCTCTGGCGCGCCGCGAAGCCGGGTGACCTCCAGCAGTGGGACTCGCCGTGGGGGCGCGGCAACCCTGGGTGGCACATCGAGTGCTCGGCCATGTCGATGGCCTACCTCGGAGAGACCTTCGACATCCACACCGGAGGCGAGGATCACCTCTTCCCGCACCACGAGTGCGAGATCGCGCAGTCGGAGGGAGCCACGGGCAAGCCCTTCGTGCGCTACTGGATGCACGTGCGCTTCCTCCAGGTCGAGGGTCGGGGGATGCACAAGTCGACCGGCAACACCTACGTCGTGTCGGACCTCGAGGCGAAGGGCTTCGACCCGCTCGCGTTCCGCCTCATGGGCCTCAACTCCGGGTACCGCAAGCCGCTCAACTTCACCTGGCGCGGGCTCGAGGACGAGCAGCGGCGGCTCGATCGCTGGCGCAGCGCGATCGCGGGCGCGGCGCTCTCGGCGAAGGCGACGGCGGCCGCCGACGCCGACAACGTGCGGCAGGCGTTCGTTGCCGCGATCACCGACGACTTCAACACCCCGCGCGCCCTCGCTGTCGCCGAGGACGCCATCGCGCTGCTCAGCTCGCCGGACCGCGCGGACCGCTCGCGCGGCCTCGGCCTGCTGTTCGACATCGACCGCGTCCTCGGGCTCGGCCTGGCGGCGTGGTGCGAGAGCGCGACGGCGATCGACGACGAGGCGAAGGCGCTCTTGGCGGCGCGCGAGGGGGCGCGCGCCGCCGGCGACTACGCGCGGTCGGACAAGCTCCGCGACGAGCTGCGCGAGCAGGGCTACGTCGTGAAGGACACCAAAGAAGGCCAGCGCTGGGAGCGCGTTCCCGTGCGCATGAAGAAGGACAGCTGATGGACGAGATCGATCGCGGGCCCGCGAGCGACACTCCGCCGGACGAGCCGCAGCGGCCGTCCGCGGACCGGGGGGACGAGGGTGGAGCGGACGAGCGTCCGGCTGGTGCACCCCAGGCGTGGCGCGCCGACCGCGACGGCCGCCGTCGACGCGGACGGCGTGGCCGCGGCGGGCGCGGCCCCGGAACTCCGGTGCCACCCTTCCGTCCCCCGCAGGCCGGGGTCGAGGAGGACGAGGGCTCGGCGCAGGCGCGCGAGCTCGCCGCGTACGAACGCCGGCAGCGGCAGACGCAGCAGCGTGGCTGGCGCGGCGGACCGCGCCCGTCGTGGAGTGGCCAGCCGCGGCCGCCGTATCAGGGTGGGTCGCGCCCATTCAGCGGACGCCCCAGCGGCATGCGCGGCGGCCGGCCGCAGCGCTACCAGGAGATGATCCGGCGCGCGACGGCCGGTCCGCGTGTCGCGCCGCCCGAGGAGGCGGGAGAGCCCATCGCCGGTCCGCACGCCGTGCTCGAAGCGCTCCGCGCGGGACGGCCGCTGCGGCGTATCTACGTCGCGCAGGAGCGCGGGGTCCGCACCGGCGCCTCGAGCGACGTCATCCGCGAGGCGCAGGAGCGACGCGTCCAGGTTCTCTTCGTCGACCGCATGGACGTGCAGCGGCTCTCGCCGGGCGTCGAGCACCAGGGCGTCGTCGCCATCGCCGAGGGCCGGCAGGGCGTCGAGCTCGAGGAGCTCGTCCTTCATCTCGACACGCTGACCGAGCCGCCGCTCGTCCTCGTCATCGACTCGCTCCAGGACCCGCAGAACTTCGGCGTCCTGCTGCGGTCGGCCGAGGGTGCCGGGATCGACGGGGTCGTCATCCCGAGACACCGGCAGGTCGGCCTGACCCCCGCGGTCTCGCGCACCAGCGCCGGCGCGACGGAGCACCTCCTCATCGCCGAGGTCGCGAACCTGCGACAGGCCATCGACGCGCTGAAGGAGCGCGGGATCTGGGTCGTCGGCACGGACGACTCGGGCGAGCTCGAGTGGGATGCCGTCGACTACCGCGGCGCGACCGCCATCGTCGTGGGCGGCGAGGGCGAGGGCATACGCCGTCTCGTCCTCGAGGGCTGCGACGAGATCGTACGCATCCCGATGCAGGGGCAGGTCTCCTCGCTGAACGCCGCGGCCGCCGGGACCGTCGTGCTCTTCGAGGCGCTGCGCCAGCGCATGCGCGACGCCGCCCCCGCCGAGTCGGAGGGCCGACCCATGCCGCCCACCGGTGAAGCGGGGGACATGGCCGAGGCGGACGATGCCGTCGCCGTCGAGGCGTCGGAGCGGGGCGAAGCTCCCGCGGACGTGCTCGTGCCGGACGACGAGGAGGGCCTCGTCGATCGCGAGGCCGCCGACGAGCTCCCCTCGGCACCGGCCACGGAGGCCGCCGCGGAGCCCGAGAAGCGCAAGGCAACGGCGAAGCGCACGGCCCCTCGATCCGCGCGCTCCACCGTCAAGAAGACGACCGCGAAGAAGCCGACGAAGAAGAAGACCGACGGGTCCTAGTGGCCGCCTCCGCTCGTCGGGCCGCTGTAGATGGCGGGGTCTGGTGTGCCGCTGACGACGATCTGCGCCATCGCGCCCTTGTCCATCGCGCGCGGGAGCGAGTGGTCGACGAGGGTGTACGTCCCGGGCTCCACGAAGTGCGTCTCCACGATCGTCGCGCCACCCGCCGGGACGAGCGTCGTCTGGACGTTCGTGTTCGGCACGCTGCCGGCCTCGGGGTAGACCTTGTCGAAGACGCCCCCGATGAGGTGGAGCGATGAGGGGAGGAAGCCGCCGACGCCGAAGTAGATCCGGGCGGTGTCGCCGACCTTCGCTTTCATCGCGTTGTCGCCGGTGAGGGCGCTCATGGCGCCGTTCATGACGACGTAATCCGGCTGCTCCGCATCCATCTTCGCCTGGCTGAACTCGTGCTGACCGGCGACGCCGGCGGGAGCGTTCGTGTAGAGCTCGCCCTGCATCACGTAGAACTCGTGGTCGACCTTCGGCAGACCGCCCTCGGGCTCGACGAGGATCATCCCGTACATCCCGTTCGCGATGTGCTCCGGGATCGGCGCGCTCGCGCAGTGGTAGATGAAGAGACCGGGGGTGAGCGCCTTGAAGGAGAAGTCCGACGAGGCGCCCGGCGCCGTCTGCGATGCCGTCGCGCCGCCACCCGGGCCGGCGACCGCGTGCATGTCGATCGAGTGCGGCCACGCGTCGCCGCTGGCGTTCGTGAGGTGGATCTTCACGGTGTCCCCGACGCGCACGCGCAGCATCGGTCCGGGAACGGCGCCGTTGAACGTCCAGTAGGTGTAGGTCTGTCCGGGGGCGATCTCGGCGACGACCTCCTGGGCCTGGAGGGTCACGCTGACCGTCGCGGGGGAGGTGCGCGTGATGGCCGGCGGGACGGCCGTCGCGGCGCGGGCGATCGACTTCACTGTGACGGGCTTCGCGGCGGCGATCGCGCCCTGTGCGGCGGTCGTCTGAGCGCCGCCCGCCGCTGCGCCCGGCATCGCCATGCCGGGCATGGCGTCCGTGACCTGCTGCCCGGCGGTCGTCGCCGACTGTGCTGGGGTGGCGGCGCCGCCCGAGCGGATCCCGCCGCTCGCCGCGACCACGGCGACGACGAGCGCCGCCGCCATGCTCATCCCGAGGGCTCCCAGCAGCGCACCGAGGACCCCATCGGCCTGGCCGTTGCTCCCGCCGCTCTCCTGCGTCGGCACCGCCTCGCGCGGTACGTCCACGCGGTGCGTGATCCCCGTCATCTGCGGCCCTCCCGATCGCTCTGTGTCAGCACGGCGTCAGGCTTGCCGGTAACAGGCCCGACGTCCGAGGGCCGAAGTTCCCAATGAGAGGGACGAATGGCCGACGCGGCCGTGGGCCGGTCGGCCCTGCTCACTCGCGCTTCATGCGGGTGATGCGCACGCGCCAGAGCGGCCCGCGCTCGAGGTCCTCCCAGCGAAAGGTCCCGGGGTGGCGCTGCGAGAACTCGTACGCGAGCGGGCGCGGGTCGTGGTCGTTGACGACGACGAACGACTCGCCGACGCGGAGGCGCGCGAACCGGGCGAAGATCTCCTCGTGACGCACGGCGTGCGGGATCGAGCGCACGTCGAGCGTGGGCTCGGTCGTCGGCGGTGGGGCGTGCTCGCCGAGCTTCGCGAGGAGCGCGCGCTGCTCGTCGGAGCTGAGGTGTGCCTCGAGGAGCGGCAGATAGACGCGCTCCTCCTTCTCGAGGTGGACGCCGAGGAGCGCTTCGAGGCGGAGGACCGCCTCGCGGAGGATCCGCTTCGCTTCCGAGCGCTCGCCGCGCTCCGACGCGAGACGGAGGCGTTCGACGGCGACGGTCACGTCGCGGACGCGCTTCTCGATCGCCTCGTGGTCGATCTCCATCGTGGCCGTCGCGCGTCCGTGGACGCGCACGATCTCGTCGACGGTAGGGTACAGGTGCTCGTGCTCGGCGCGCGCGTGCTCGAGCAGCTCGCCCTCGAGAAGGGCGATGAGTGCGTTGAGGTCCTCGCGGCCGCCACGCGCGAGGGCCTTCTCGGCGCGGCGTGCGAAGCGGTCGCGCAGGCCGATGTGCTCCTCGCGGATCTGGTCCACGTCAGCTCGCCTCAGCCCAGCGCACGGCGATGTCCCCGGCGACGTCGGGCAAGGGCAGCGAGGCCGCCTCGGCGTCGATCGCCGCGCGCTGCGCTCGCGACAGCCGCTTCCACGGCGCGATCGTCACATATCGGTGCGCACGCCGCCACGTGGCGACGACCTCCCCGTCGGCGAGGATCGCGCCCGGCCAGACGCGGGACGTCCAGAGGGCGCTCCGACGCTTCGCGTCGCACACGAGCAGCGCGCGGTCCGTGCCCTGGAGAAGAAAGTACGAGTCGCCGCTCGGGAGGAGCCGCGCGGGCGCCGGCGGATGGATCGGCACCCGGAACGCCGCCTCATCGCTCGCGAGGATCGACGCCTCGCCGACGGGCGTGCGCACGGGCACCAGCGCTCGCGCGAGCGCGTCGAACGCGGCACTCGCGCGCGCCGGCGAGATCCCTGCCCACTGCGCGAACGACGACGGCGAGGCCGGTCCGAAGACGTGCAGGTACCGGCGGGCGAGCTCGAGGCCGGCCTCGCCCGGGTCGACACGCGGCGCACGCACCGTCCACACGAGCGGCTGCCGCGCGCCATCCCAGCGGATGAGGACGCGACCGCTCGGAGCGGCGTACCGCAGATAGTTGGGATGCCGCAGGTGGAGCGGCCGGGCCGCGTCTTCGTGGCGCACCCGCAGGCCGGCGAGAAGCGTGTCGAGGCGTGCGGCGAGGTCTACGGCGCGTTGCAGCCCCTCCGCGTCGTCCAGCAGCCGCCCGAGCGTGAAGACGGCGATGTCGCGCTTCGCGACGACGTACGCGCTGTACCGCGGCCCCCAGAGCTGCACGAGCGAGCGGTCCTCCCACGTCGTCGGCCGCGTCCCCTCCACTCGCGCGTGGATCGAGAGCAGCGCCGCGCGCGGCATGCTGTCTTGCAGCCCGGCCCAGGCGGCGCGCCGCAGCGAGGCGGGACCGGGCGGCAGGCGCTCATCGAGCGCCTGTACCGAGCGGCGGAACGCGAGGATCTCGTCGCGTGTGAGCTCGAGTCGCGCGCCTCTCATGACCGCCATCGCATCCTCGATCTCTCGCAGGTAGGTCCACGCGTTTTCACGTCGGATACAGTCTCAGATGTTCCCGCGCCGCCGACCTAGCTCAATGGCAGAGCAGTGGTTTTGTAAACCACCGGTTCCCGGTTCGAGCCCGGGGGTCGGCTCAGAGTTTGTTCGAGAAGTCGCGCATCTTCACGGTCAAAGAGACGAGCTGGGCCGCTTTGTGCAGCAGTTGTGCAGCAACCGCGTCCGTCACTTGGCCTCGCCGAGGAACGCGCGGTCCATCGCTGCCAGGGCCTCGGCGACGACCTGCGGAACCAGGTGCGTGTATCGGTCGGCGGTCGTCCGGATGTTGGTGTGGCGGAGGACGTCTTGCACCACGCGGAGCGGTACGCCCGCGGCGATGAGCAGCGAGGCGCACGAGTGTCGCAAGTCGTAGAGCCGTAGCCCACGCCCCTCGACCGGGCCGCGCATGCGTGCGCGGGTGGCGTACGGGATGCCCGCGCGATCGCAGATTGGGCGGACGGACTGGTCGATGACGTTCGATGCGTCGGGCGGGGTGCCGAGGGGCGTAGTGAATGCGAAGTTGCTTTCGTACCAGCGCTGTCCCGCAGCAAAGCGCTCCTCGATCTGGCGCACGCGATGGGCGCGGAGCGCGAGGACACACATCTCGGGGATGGGCAGCCGTTGCCTGGACCGCCGCGTCTTGGTTGGCCGCAGCACCAGACCGTCGCCGCGCCGCTCGCGGTCACCCCGGTCGCCTCGAGGTGGTGGAGGAGCTCGGCCAGATCCTCGTCGACCCGCTCGCCCCACTGCGAGTTGTCGCGCAGCACGCGCTCCCTGGCCAGCTC
Source organism: Chloroflexota bacterium (assembly GCA_021787445.1). Classification (GTDB taxonomy): domain Bacteria; phylum Chloroflexota; class Limnocylindria; order P2-11E; family P2-11E; genus JACPOT01. The sequence continues at coordinate 12,761 of JAJYLV010000043.1, forward strand.
GAGCGGGATGTCCTCGAAAACGGCGGGCACGCCGTCGGCTCCGTAGTGCTGCATTCGCCACTCCGCGTCGAGCTCGAACGCTGACTCACAGCGCATGTTGCCGGCGTAGATGGTGCCGTCGGCGAGAGCGAGGATGGGCCGTGACCAGAGAAGCTCGGGATCGCGCTCGAGCGACCGCTGGAGACGGCGCATCTGCGACGTGGTGATCCGGCGCGGGTTCCAGCTCGCGCGGTGGAGGCCGCGGACCGGAACGACGCTGACGCGCGAAGGATCGATCGCGTTCGGGACCGATGTGGTGGCCATCTCGATCCCGCCCCACCGTACGGTATGAAGCGCATGCGCGACAAGGACGCAGATCCCTTGGTGGATGAGGAGCTGGCTGTAGCTTGGGGCCGTGGAGCCGATCGGCCGACGGATGGAACGCGGTGCGGCATTGCTGTTCGCCAGGTACCTAGCGCAAGACCCTTCCCTGCTCGAGGCAGCAGTCAGAGCCGGTGACCCGACGCTGCGGGAGCCCGACGCCGTCTTCAGGATGGATATCGGGGTCGAGGTGACTCAGGTCTACTACGGTGACGAGGATGCACACAGCGCAGCCGACCCGATGCGTGGCCTGGACCGGGGTGTCCGACGAACCACCCAGATTCAGAGCGTCCTCTCGTCCGATCACGCATTCGTCGAGCGTACGCGATCCCTCCTCAACCGCAAGGCGACGCGCAGTTACGCGATGCCCACGTACCTGAATCCTCGACGCTAGACTCGCTGCGCTGCATTCAGCGGATGAGGGAACCGCGCTCGCGGACCAGTTGAGCGTTCCAGGCGGAGCGAGGTTCATGGGCGTGTTCCTGTTGCTCGATCGGAGTGCCGCAACCGGGCCTGCCGGCGTCGAGTTCTTCGAAGTGACCCGGCACAGCACGGTGCTCTGAACCGCCGAGGGCCCCGACGAACCCGGGCGGACTTGACCGGGTACCTCACGCGTGGCCCTCGCGCCGCACCTACCAGTGCCCGCATCATCTGGCGGGACAAGCAATGCCAATACGGTCCACAGTGGCTGGAACATGAACGAGTGGTACGTCGACTACCCCTGCGGGCTACTTCGACCGCATCGTCGATCAGAGCCCATAAGCGCTGCACTCGGCTGCTGATAGGGGCGGTCCTGTTTAGAGGGAAACACTGACGTGGACCCTCGCGGGAGACTGACACCCGGCTGTCGGCATGAGCTGGCGCTAGCGTGCAGCCCTCGCTCTCCATCGATCGGGCATCAGCCAGCGTCGGCCGGGGGAAGCGAGGTAGCACGCGCGAGGAGCTTCTGGCCTTCACCGCGTTCCCAGTCGACCAGTGGCGCCAGCTCTGTCGAGTACCTGGCGAAGATGACGAGCACGGAGGAAGCGATGACGATGTCGGCGTTCACGTATATGACCCGGGCCCCGTTCACCGATATGACCCACCCGGCGTCGTCGCCCCCACTCTAAGTCGTCGCCGTCTTCGCCTCCCTCTTCGACCCGGGTGCGGTGATCCGCGCGCGCTCCGTCGAGCGCGTCGTGGCGATCCGTACGGGCTCGTTCTCGGCGGCTTGAGCCGCGATCACGTCTGCTGAGCGCTCTTTCGCATCCGGCCGCTGCCGTGGACGGAAGCTCTTGCCCTCGAGGGTGACGTGGTGCGCGGCGTTGATGAGCCGGTCGAGCGCGCCTTCGGCGAGCACGGGGTTGGGGAACAGCGCGTACCACTCGGAAGGCGGGCGGTTCGAGGTCACGATGGTCGACCCGCGCCGCACGCGCTCGCTGATGAGCTCGTACAGATCTTCGCCCTGACGCTCGCTGAAGGCGCGCAGGCCGAAGTCGTCGAGAATCAGAAGATCGGGCGCGAGATAGCGGCGCAGGCGCCGCTCCCAGGTCGCATCGAGGTGGCCCGCGCCGAGGTCACTGAGGACACGCGCGGTCTTGTCGAACAATACCGCGCGGCCCTGCATGCAGGCGGCGTGACCGATGGCCTGGGCGATGTGCGTCTTGCCGACACCGACCGGACCGACCAGGAGCACCGACTCCCTGCGCTCGATGAAGCCGCAGGTCGCGAGGTCTCTGATCTGGGACGCCGGGATCTTGGGGTTGAAGGCGAAGTCGAAGTCCGAGAGCGACTGCGCTTCTTCGAAGCGGGCGCGCCCGATCCGACGCGTGAGCGCCTTGCTGGCGCGGCGTTGGATCTCGTCCTCGAGCATGAGCCCCAGGAACTCGAGGTGCCCGAGCTTCTCCTGGTGCGCCTGGTCGAGCCGGAGCTCGAGCGTCTGGAGCATCCCGCCGAGCTTGAGCCGCTTGAGCCGGGGCTCTAGTTGCAGCTGGTTCATCGGCCGAACTCCCCCACGATGGCCGCGGCGCCGTGCAGATGCGCGCCGGCCGCGGTCGCGGGCACGAGCTCGAGCTGCGCGCGGTCGAGACCGGCTTCGAGGATGTTGCGTACCGTCTTCATCCGCCCGTCCGCGGTCGCCGCGAGCGCGCAGGCCGCCTCGAGGCGTTCCGCGTCGTACTTGTCCGAAAGGCGCAGCAGCGCCTGGACCTCGCGCAGGCGGGTGAGCCCGCCCTGTTCGAGCAGTGCGTCGACGAGCGCCGCGGTCGCCGTTCCGATCTCGGCCGCGCGCCTCCGGCACCACGCCGGCGTGCGCATGAGGAAGGCCACCTTGTCCGGCGGCAGGTCGGCCTCGTCGGTGATGCGCCGGCGCCCGTCCCGAACGTGCGTCTTCACCAGCAGATCTCCGTCGAAGAGCTCCACCAGCGACGAGCCGATCTTGGCCTGCAGCGTCTTGCCCACGTGCTGCCAGGGCACCGAGTACAGGACGCGGTCGATGGCCACATGACAGTCGGGGTGGACCTTGACCTCGTGCCACTCGACGAGCGCGAAGGGCCGCTCGGGCAGCGGAAGGAGCGCGGGCCGCTCGTGCTGATCGAAGAGCTCGCGGATCGAGATCCGGTGCACGCGGTGGCGCCGCCGCGGCGCGGTATCGCGCGACCAGACCAGCGCCTCACGCACGATCTCGTCGAAGCTGTCGAAGCTGCGCCCCGACCAGAAACTGTCGCGCACATACGGCACCGCGCGCTCCACGCGCGGCTTATCGAGCGCCGTCGACTGCACGCGGTCCCGTCGGACCGCGGCGGATCCGCGTCACTCACCCCTTCCATCCGCTGAGCGGCCGCGAGCTCGACCTCGTCGGGTACGCGCACACCTGGGGCGAGCA
>JAJYLV010000044.1 GCA_021787445.1 Chloroflexota bacterium
TGGCCACGCGCCCCTGCGCGCGCACGCGGCGAACGCGCTCGCGCGCCAGCTCGCGCGCTGCGCCCGCGAGAACGCCTGCCGCGCCGCGCGCCGCGGTCTCGGCCGCGGCGTGCTCCCCGTGCCCCTCGGGGCGCCGACGGTCGAGCGACCGCGCCTCCCGCTCGCGCTGCGCAGCGGCTACCCCGGCGACGTCCGCGAGCCCGCCGCCTTCCGCCCGGGGGCCCGCGAGATCGTCGACGTCGCGGCCGAGCACCTGGCGCAGGGCGGGACCGCGGTCGCGTTCGGGCGCGCCTGCGACGGCGAGCCCCTCGCCGTGGTGCGCGTCCTCGAGGAGGCGGTCGCGGGGATCCGCGCGCGCGCCGCGGACGTCGACGTCCGCCTCGAGACGAGCGGTTCGGACCCGGCAGCGCTGCGCCGCGTGCTCGACGCCGGCCTCACCTCGCTCACGGTGCGGATCGCCTCGGCGCGGCCGGATACCTACGAGGCCCTCCACCGTCCCGTCGCCCATCGCTGGAGCGACGTGCGCGCGGGCCTGCAGCTCGCGGCCGAGCGGCACGTGCCCGTCACGATCGCCCTCCTCGTGCTGCCCGGGCTCACCGACCGTGCGGCAGAGATCGAGGCGCTCGTTGCCCTCCTCGACGAGATGCCCGCGGGGCGCCTCGAGCCGCGCGACCTCGGCTGTGACCCGCTGCGGACGGTCGCCGCGTTCGGACGCACGGACGCCCTAGGGATCCCCGCGCTCATCGCGCGTCTCCGCGAGGCCGACCATTTCCGGCTCGCGGCCATCGAGAACGCGCCCGCTCAGGCGGTCGGCTGATGTTCACAGATCGCGCCGTCCTCCACGTGCGCGGCGGCGACGGTGGGCGCGGCGCCATCTCCTTCCGCAGGGAGGCACACGTCCCGCGCGGCGGCCCCGACGGCGGCGACGGCGGCCGCGGCGGGAGCGTCGTCCTCGTGACCGACGCGCAGGTGAGCACGCTCTCGGACCTGCGCTCCCCGCGCACGCTCGCGGCGAAGAGCGGCTCGAGCGGCGCCGGCGCGGACCGCACCGGACGCTCGAGCGCCGATCTCGTCGTGCGCATCCCGCCGGGGACGATCGTGCGCGACGCCCTGAGCGGCGAGCTGATCGCCGATCTTCTCGCGCCCGGACAGGAGCTCGTGGTCGCGCGAGGCGGCGCGGGCGGGCGCGGGAACGCGAGGTTCGCGAGCGCGACGCACCGCGCGCCGCGGATAGCCGAGGACGGCCAGCCCGGCGAGGAGCGCCGCATCGAGCTCGAGCTGAAGCTCATCGCGGATGCGGGCCTCGTCGGTCTCCCCAACGCCGGCAAGTCGAGCCTCCTCGCCGCGCTCACGCGCGCGCAGCCGAAGATCGCGGACTATCCGTTCACGACCCTCAGCCCCAACCTGGGGATGCTCCGTGACGCCGAGCGGGAGCTCGTCGTCGCCGATATCCCGGGGCTCATCGAGGGCGCTCACGCCGGTGCGGGCCTCGGCGAGGAGTTCCTGCGGCACGTGGAGCGGACGAGCCTCCTCGTCCACGTCGTCGACGTCTCTCGCGACGATCCGCGCGCGGATATCGCCGTCATCGACCGGGAGCTGGAGGCGTACGGGAAGGGCCTCACCGAGCGCCCTCGCCTCTTCGCGCTCAACAAGATCGACCTGCCCGACGGGACCGCGCACGCGCAGCGGCTGGCGCGCGAGCTGCGGCCGCGCCGCTCCGTCGCGGTCTCGGCCGCGACGGGCGACGGCGTCGCGGAGCTCGCGCGCGCGGTCCTCGAGCTGTGCCCGGCGCGCCCCGTCGCGGTCGCCGCGCCACCCGAGCGCCGCATCGAGCTCGCGCGCACGGCGCGCGACTGGAGCGTGCGCCGCGAGGACGGCGGCTTCCGCGTGCGCGGCGACCGCGTCGAGCGCCTCGCCGGAGGCATCGACTGGGACAGCCCCGACGCGGCGGCCTACTTCCAGGGCTTCCTCGCGCGCAGCGGGATCGCGCGCGAGCTGCGCGCCCTCGGCGTCCGCGACGGCGACACGGTGAAGGTCGGGAAGGTCGAGCTCGAGTGGCAGGAGCGGAACGAGCCGTGAAGCTCGGCGTGTTCGGCGGCACCTTCGACCCCGTCCACTACGGTCACCTCGCGATCGCGCTCGCCGCGATCGAGTCGCTCGCGCTCGACCGCGTCGTCTTCGTGCCCGCGAAGCGCTCGCCGCTCAAGAACGATGTGCCCGTCGCGAGCGCGGCGGACCGTGTCGCGATGCTCGAGCGCGCCATCGCCGACGAGCCGCGGTTCGAGTGCTCGCGGCTCGAGATCGAGCGGCCCGCTCCCTCCTACAGCGTCGACACGCTCGCGGCCCTCTCGGGGAAGGGAACGCTCTTCCTCATCCTCGGAGCCGACGCCGCCCGCGATCTCGAGCGCTGGAAGGACGTTGCCCGGATCCGCGCCCTCGCGACGGTCGTCGTGGCGCGGCGGCCCGGCTCGGAGATGCCCGCCGAGCGTGGGCTCGTGCCGCTCGACGCGGCCCTCATGGACGTCAGCTCCCGCGACCTCCGGGCCCGAGCCGCCCGCGGACGGTCGCTGCGGTACCTTGTTCCGGACTCGGTGTGGCGCTACATCACGGACCGGGACCTCTACAGGGTGACGGCATCGACCGCGAGCTGAGCCCCCGCGCGCTCGCCGACCTCGTCGTCGACGCGGCCTCCGACAAGAAGGCGGAGGACATCGTCGTCATGAACGTCTCCGAGGTGACGACGATCGCCGACCTCTTCGTCATCCTCAGCGGACGCGGCGAGCGGCAGGTCCAGGCCATCGCGGACGGGATCGTGGAGAAAGCGAAGCAGGCGGGCCGCAAGCCGTTCGGCATCGAGGGCATGGACCCTGGCCGCTGGGTCCTCATCGACCTCGGCGACGTGATCGTGCACGCGTTCGTGCCCGAGGAGCGCGAGCAGTACCGCCTCGAGAAGCTGTGGGGTGATGCTCCCGTCGTGCTACGCGTTCAATAGGTCGCTCAGGTACCCTTACCTCATGTCCCCCGGGGCCTGTAGCTCAGCTGGGAGAGCGCTTGAATCGCACTCAAGAGGTCAGGGGTTCGAATCCCCTCAGGTCCACCGCTCCACATGAGCTTCTTCTCGCCCGACGACCCCGAGCGGCAGGCGAACATCGCCTTCGCGCTCGTCATCCTCGGCATCGTCGCCGTCGGCGCGCTGACGATCTGGCTCTTCTACGGAGCTCAGTTCTAGGGTCTAGGGCGCCGTCCCGGTCTTCTCGAGCGTGTCCATCTGCGCGCGCTGGAGCTTGCCCGAGAAGTCCACGTAGATCGACTTCCACTCGGAGTACACGTCCATCGCCGCGCGCCCGGCCTCGCGGTGACCGTTGCCCGTCGACTTCATGCCGCCGAACGGGAGCTGGATCTCGGCGCCGATCGTCCCCGCGTTGACGTACACGATCCCGCACTCGGCGTCGCGCATGAACTGGAAGGCCTTGTTGACGTCCTGCGTGTAGATCGAGCACGACAGGCCGTACTTCGTCGAGTTCACGACCCGGATCGCCTCCTCGACGTTCGTCGCCTCGATGACCGAGGCGACCGGCCCGAAGATCTCCTCCTGCGCCACGCGCATGTTGGGCTTCACGTCGGTGAGGATCGTCGGCTCGTGGAAGAAGCCCTTGGCGAGCGCGCCCGAGCTCGGGACCTTGCCGCCCGCCGCGACCGTCGCTCCCTCCTTCTCGGCGATGGGGATGTACGAGTGGACCTTCTCGAGCTGCGCCTTCGAGACGACGGGACCGATGTCCGTCCCATCGTCGAGACCGTGTCCGAGACGCATCTTCTTCGTGCGGCCGACGAGCTTGTCGACGAGCTCCGTCGCGACGCCTCGGTCGGCGACGACGCGCGACGCGGCGGTGCAGCGCTGACCCGACGTCCCGAACGCCGACCACAGGATGCCCTCGACGGCGAGGTCGACGTTCGCGTCGTCCATGACGACGATCGCGTTCTTCCCGCCGAGCTCGCACGACACGCGCTTGAGCAGCTTGCCCGCGATCTCGTTGATGTGCGAGCCGGTGTCGGACGATCCGGTGAACGAGATGAGGTCGATACCGGGGTGCGTGACGAGGTGGTCGCCGAGCTCGGCGCCCGACCCGAGCACGAGGTTGAGCACGCCCGGCGGCAGCCCCGCCTCCTCGAGGACCTGCACCAGCCGCACCGCGAGGAGCGGGATGTACGACGCGGGCTTGAACACGATGGTGTTGCCGAGGACGAGCGCCGGCATGATCTTCCACGTCGGGATGGCGAGCGGGAAGTTCCACGGCGTGATGGCGGCGACGACCCCGACGGGGTGGCGCATGCTCATGGCCCACTTGTTCGGGAGCTCCGAGGGCACGACGTCGCCGAACTGGCGGCGGCCCTCCCCCGCCATGTAGTAGGTCATGTCGATGCCCTCTTGGACGTCGCCCCGCGTCTCCGCGAGCACCTTCCCCATCTCGCGGGTCATCTCGCGCGCGAGCTCGTCCTTGCGCTCGACGAGGATCTGGCCCGCGCGGAAGAGGATCTCGCCGCGCTTGGGGGCCGGGTAGAGGCGCCAGCCGTCGTACGCCTTGCGCGCGGCCTCGACGGCGCGGTCGACGTCGGCGGTCGTCGACTTGGTGGCGGTCGCGATGAGCTCGCCGTTGGCCGGATCGGTGTCGTCGAAGGTCTCGCCGCTGACGGAGTCGACCCAGCGGCCGTCGATGTGGTTCTGCAGGTGCATCGCCATCGTTCTCCCCCGGTACGCCGGACTGGCGCGGGACCTCGCCCGGGACCTCGCTCGGATGGTACTCACGGCCGTCCGTCCCCACCGGAAGCGGCGAACGCCCCGCCGCCGCAGCGCGTCATCGCGCGCGGGTGAGGGCGGCGCGCGGAAGGCGCTGCGCGAGGGAGAGGGAGGGGCCGAGAAGGTCGCCTTTCTGCGCGAGGCGGTCGCGCATGTTCGCGATGGTGAAGGCATCGGGACGCCCGAGCGCGGGGATCTCGTCCCACGCGAGGGGCGCGGAGACCGGCGCGCGCGGCTTCGGGCGCACGCTGTAGGGGCCGGCCGTCGACTTCCCGCGCGTGTTCTGGAGGTAGTCGACGTAGACCCCGCGCCGGCGTGCCTTCGTGAACTCGAGCGTCACGAGCTTGGGCACGCGCTCGCGCGCGGCGATCCCCACGCGCTCCGCGAACGCGCGCGTCTCGTCGAAGGAATAGCGGCGCGCGACCGGCACGAGCACGTGGATCCCGCGCGAGCCGGTCGTCTTGGGGAAGCCCTCGAGGTCCATCTCCTCGAGGATGCCCCGAACGACGAGCGCGACCTCCCGCACCTCCTCCCACGTGCTGCCCTCCGCGGGGTCGAGGTCGATCATGACGAAGTCGGGGCGATCCGGCTGGTCCACGCGCGCGAGGCGCGGATGGATCTCGATGGCGGTGTAGTTCGCCATCCACACGAGCGAGGGCAGGTCGTTGCAGAGGAGGTAGTCGTTCTCCTCCTCCTCCGGATCGCGCCAGCTGGCGATCCACGGCGGCGTGAACTGCGGCTTGTCCTTGCGGTAGTAGCTCGGGCCGTGGATGCCGTCGGGGAAGGGCTTGAGCGTGAGGGGGCGGTCGCGCACCCAGGGGATCAGGTACGGGGCAACGTCGACGTAGTAGCGGATGAGATCCGCCTTGGTGTAGCCGTCCTCGGGCCACAGGACCTTGTCGAGATTCGAGAGCTTGATCCGGCGGCCGTCGACGGTGAGGACGGCGGGCACGCGCTCCGAGGGCTTCGCCGGGCGCGCGGGCCCCGTCCTCGCCTCGCGCGCCGCCTCGCGCTGTGCGGTCTCGGCCGAGAAGAGACGGGCCTCGCCGGTCGCCTCCCTCGGGTCGACGTCCGATCGCAGCCCGAGGTAGGCCGGCTGCCGAAGGTATCCCTCCGACGTGATGTCCGTGTAGCGGACCTCGCAGACCAGCTCCGGAACGCACCAGTGCGCGACGTCGTTCGTCCGCGGCTTGCGCGAGAACGGCATCGTCGGGCTCTCGCGCTCGCGCAGCATCGCGAGGAGATCCTTCAGCGTCCGGGCGTCGAACCCCGTGCCCACGTGTCCGACGGGGTCGAGCTTGCCGTCACGATGGACGCCGAGGAGGAGCGCCCCCAGATCCTTCGCGCGGCCCCCCTTCCCCTCGGTCCAGCCGCCGATGACGCACTCCATCGTGCGCTGGGCCTTGATCTTCACCCAGGCCGCCGAGCGCCCCTCCACGTACGGCGAATCGAGGCGCTTGGCGACGATCCCCTCGAGGCCCTGCTGCTGCGCCGCGCTGAACAGCGCCCGACCCTCGCCGACGAAGCCCTCGTGCCGGCGGACGTGCCCCATCGGCGTGACCGCGAGCGCGAGCCTCCTCTGGCGCTCGCGCAGCGGGAGGCGCGTCAGGTCCTGCCCGTCGGCCCAGAGCAGGTCGAAGACCTCGTAGTAGACGGGGGTCGTGCGCCGCAGCGTGCGGATCTTGCCCTCGTCCTGCACGTGCATCCGCGACTGCAGCCGCTGGAACGACGGCACGCCCCTCTCGTCGAGCGCGACGATCTCGCCGTCGACGATGGCCTGGTACGCGCCGGTGAGCGCCTCGGCGATCCCGTGGGCCTCGGGGTACTGCGCGGTGCAGTCGAGCAGGTTGCGCGTCTGAAGGCGCACGACGCCGCCGTCGACGAACGCGAGCGTGCGCACCCCGTCCCACTTCGGCTCGAACGTGAAGTCGTCGGAGTCGAACGGCTCCTCCGACGAGATCGCGAGCATCGGCGAGATCTTGCGGTCGAGGGCGTGATCCGGCGGCGGCTCGCCGTGGAGGATCATCAGCCAGTCGCGGCCCTCGTTCTGCCTTGTCTTGACCAGGACGTACTCGCCGGTGAGGCGCTCGCCGTGGAAGCGGATCTTGTACTCGCTCTCCTCGCCCTCACGGTCGCGCTTGTCCTCGACGACCTCGTACGTCCCGGTGTCCCAGATCGTCATCGTGCCCGCGCCGTAGCCGTCGGGGATGACGCCGTGGAAGGTGAGGTACTCGATCGGATGGTCCTCGGTATGGACGGCGAGGCGTCGCTTCCCCGCCTCGAGCGGCGGGCCCTGGGGCACGGCCCACGACGCGAGGATCCCGCGCATCTCGAGCCGCACGTCCCAGTGGAGGCGCGTCGCATGATGGCGGTGGACGACGTAGCGCGCGGCCGCCCGCTTCTTCGGCCCACGACCCTTCGGCTCGGGCGTCCGCGAGAAGTCGCGTTTGCGCCGGTACTCGGCAAGGCTCATCTTTCGGCCATTCTCCCCGGGCGCCGCGCAAGGAGGCCGCCATGTCCGCGTTGAGCGAGCTCGCGGGCGCGTTCCTCAAGGAGGAGTACGAGGACTCGCCGGTCGCGGCGAGCTCGCTCGGCCTCAGCGAGTACGACGAGCGGCTGGACGACCTCTCGGGCGAGGCGTTCGAGCGGCGTCGAGCGCGAGCCGGCGAGTGGCTGCGCCGGCTGTGGGAGGTCCGGGACGACGAGCTGACGAAGGATGAGCGCATCGACCGCGACTTCCTCGTCTCGATCCTGCGCGGCCGGGAGATCCTCGGGCCGCACCAGATGTGGAAGCGCGAGCCCGCGGCGTACCTCGGGCCGGGGCTGCAGGGCGTGTTCACGCTATTCATCCATCGCCTCCGTCCGGAGCGCGAGGTCGCGGACGCGGCGCGCGCGCGGCTGGAGCAGGTGCCGCGCGCGCTCGCGCAGGGCATGGCGAACCTCGATCCGTCGCTCACGCCGCGCGTGTACGTCGAGCGCGGCATCGGGCAGGCGAAGGCCGCGAGCCGCTACGCGCGGGAGCTCGTGCCCGCCGAAGTGAAGGACGGCGCCGCGCGCGAGAAGCTCGCCGCCGCCGGCGCCACGGCCGCCGCGGCCTTCGACCGCTTCGGCGCCTTCCTCGAGGACCTGCGGACGAAGGCGTCGGGGCGCTTCGCCGTCGGCGAGCCGGTGTACTCCGCGCTCCTGCGCGAGAAGGAGCTCCTGCCCTACGACGCGCGGGAGCTGCGCGAGCGCGGACGCCACCAGTACGAGCTGCTCGACGCGGAGCTGCGGCGGCTCGCGAAGGTCATCGCCGGACACGAGGACTGGGTCGGGCTGCTCCACGAGCTCAACCGCATCCACGCAGCCGACCCGGAAGGCATGCGCCGCGAGTACGCCGAGTGGACCGAGAAGGCGCGCGACTTCCTGCGGCGCACGGGCCTCGTCACGCTGCCGGCGGGCGAGACGTGCAGCGTCGATCCGTCGCCGCCCTTCCAGCGGCCGATCCTCGCGGTGGCGTCGTACGACCGCCCGCCGGCGTTCACCGACTCGCTCGCCGGGCACTTCTTCGTCCCCTTCCCGCCCGACGGCACGCCGGCATCGGAGGTCGAGAAGCGCCTCGAGGGTAACTCCACCTACGGCATCCCTACGACAGCCGTTCACGAGGCGTATCCGGGGCACCACTGGCATCTGGTCATGGCGCACGCGAACCCGTCGCCCGTGCGCAAGACCTTCAGCACCTCGTACTTTTCGGAAGGCTGGGCCCTCTACGCGGAGCGCGCCATGCGCGAGCAGGGCTTCTTCACGGACCCGCGGCAGGAGATCTACCACGTCGAGGCGGCGATCTTCCGCTCGGCGCGGATCGTCGTCGACACCAGCCTCCACCTGGGCGACATGTCCTTCGAAGAAGCGGTGCGCTTCATGATCGACAAGGCCAACCTCACGGAGCCGAACGCGCGCGCCGAGGTCGGCCGCTACTGCTCGTGGCCCACGCAGGCGTCGAGCTACCTCACCGGCATGCTCGAGATCGTCGACATCCGCACGCGCTACCTGGCCAAGCGCGGCGCGAGCGACGTCGCCGCGCTGCGCGCCTTCCACGACGCCCTCACCTCGAGCGGCGCGCTGCCGACGGCGCTCGCGGAGCGGGCGATCGCGTAGCTCGGCGTTGACGGCGGCCCGTCGCGCTCGGCCCGCCGAGCGCCGATCCTGCCTCGGCACTTGACATGCACGTAAACTCGGCGCGCGGCTGGCCGCGCGGAACAGAGAGAGCTCGCAAGGGGGCGCACGAATGCCACGATCGATCTGGCGTGGAGTGCTCAGCTTCGGGATGGTCGCGATCCCGATCCGCATGTACCTCGCGACGGAGAGCACGACGAAGGTCTCCTTCCACCTGCTCTGCCCCGAGCACCACACGCGCATCAAGAACAAGCGGTGGTGCCCCGAGGGCGATCACGAGGTCGCCTGGGGCGACGTCGTGCGCGGCTACGAGTACGAGAAGGGGAACTACGTCGTCATGGACGACGAGGATCTCGAGAAGCTTCCGCTCAAGTCGAGCAAGGCCATCGACATCTCCGGCTTCATCGAGGACAAAGAGCTGCCGGGGCCGATCTACTACCAGGCGGCGTACTACCTCGAGCCCGAGAAGGCTGCGGCGAAGCCGTACGCCCTGCTTCAGAAGACGCTCGAGAAGACGAAGCGCGTCGCCATCGCGAAGTTCGCGCTCCGCGACCGCGAGCGGCTCGTCTCGGTGCGGCCTCTCGACGGCGTCCTCCTCCTCAACACGCTCCACTGGCCCGACGAGATCCGGTCGACGGAGGACCTCGACCTCCCCGCGGACGTCAGCGTCAGCGCGAAAGAGGTGCAGATGGCGGAAACGCTCGTCGAGGCGATGGCCACGACGTTCGAGCCCGACGAGTACAAGGACGAGTACAAGGAAGCCGTCGAGGACATCGTGAAGGCGAAGGTCGAGGGCAAGGAGGGCCTCGTGGAGGTACCCGAGGCGGTGGCCGAGACGACGGTCGTCGACCTCATGTCCGCCCTCAAGGCATCGGTCGAGCGCGCGAAGAAGGAGGAGCGGGAGCGTCCCGCCGCGCGCGGGAGGCGCGCCTCGTCGGAGCGGAAGCGCACCGGCACCCGAAAGCGCAAGACGGCTTAGCACAGGACGTCGCGGCGCGTCCGTATCCTGCGGACGTGCCGCACGTCGAGCGCCCGGCCGCAGCGGCGCTCATCCGCGTCGAGGACGCGCGCGACGCGCTGCCTCGCGTGGTCGCTCCGATGCGCCCGCGTCTCGCCGCGGGGCCGTTCAACTCGGCCGATCACCTCTTCGAGGTGAAGTGGGACGGCATCCGCGCCGTCCTCGCGCGCGACCGCTCGGGTCTGCGTCTGCTCGATCGGAGCGGCGGCGATCTCCTCCGCGCGGTGCCCGAGCTCCGCGACGCGCACGTCCCCGAGGGCGTCGTCCTGGACGGCGAGCTCATCGTCTGCGACGGGCGCGGACGGCCCTCCTACGACCTGCTGGCGGGGCGGCTCGGCCCGCGCGCGGCACGCCGCGGCCACGGCCCGTTCTTCGTGGCGTTCGACCTCTTGTACGACGATCACCGTCCCCTCCTCGCGCGTCCGCTCGAGGAGAGGCGCAAGCGCCTCAAAGCGCTCGACATCCGGGACCCGAGAGTGCCGGTGCCGGATCACCTCGAGGCGGACGGCGAGCCGTTCTTCGACGCCGTCGAGGAGTACGGCCTCGAGGGCATGGTGGCGAAGAAGCGGCGCTCGCCGTACGTCCCGGGGGCGCGCACCTCGGACTGGCTGAAGTGTCACGTCACCCCGCGCGCGGACGTCGTTCTCGGCGGCCTCGTCCTCGACGAGGTGCGCGGGGCGCGCTATGCGATGTGCGGCTGGTCCTCGCCGCACGGGCTGACGTACGCCGGCGACGCGTACGTGCCGCCCTACCTCGGGCGGTGGCTGGACGAGGCGACGCGCGCGTTCGCGTCGGAAGCGTCCCCCTTCGCGACACCGTTGCCCGTGCGCGGTGGATCGCGCTGGCTGCGTCCGGTCCTCGTGGCGATCGTCGAGCACGCGGGCGCGGGCGGCGTCGAGCTCGACGACGCGCGCTTCCGCGCGCTCCGTCTCGACGGCGACGCGACGACGACGGTCTTCGAGACGCCGATCGAGCAAGCATCTTCGCCGGCGACCGGACCCATCGAGCGTCCGCGCCTCATCGTCCTACAGAGCCTTCCCTTCCCTTCCTGATCCCGGCTCGGGATCGACCCTCGCTCGGGCCGCGGTGCTCGACCTCGTCGTCGCCGCGCCTCGGTCTGCGCTCCCGCGGGCACGGGAGGTCCAGCACCTACAATGGGAAAAACCCCGGAGGTCGAACGATCGCTAAGTTCGTATTCGTTACCGGCGGGGTCACCTCCTCTCTCGGCAAGGGCATCACTGCGGCATCCCTCGGAAGCATCCTCGCCGCGCGCGGCCTCTCCGTCGGCTCCCTCAAGATGGACCCCTACCTGAACGTCGACCCCGGGACCATGTCGCCGTACCAGCACGGCGAGGTGTTCGTCACCGAGGACGGCGCGGAGACCGACCTCGATCTCGGCCACTACGAGCGCTTCATCGACCGCAACGTCACGCGCGCCTCGAACCTCACCACGGGCCAGATCTACAACGCCGTCATCGCGAAGGAGCGGCGCGGCGACTACCTGGGAGCGACGGTCCAGGTCATCCCCCACGTCACGAACGAGATCAAGGCGCGCATCCACCGGGTCGCGCGCGAGTCGCAGGCGGACGTCGTCGTCATCGAGGTCGGCGGCACCGTCGGCGACATCGAATCGCTCCCGTACCTCGAGGCCATCCGCCAGTTCCGAAGCGACGTCGGCGCTGCGAACGTCCTCTACATCCACCTCACGCTCCTGCCGCGCGTCGCGACGGGCGAGCTCAAGACGAAGCCGACGCAGCACTCCGTCAAGGAGCTCCGCTCGATCGGGATCCAGCCCGACGTGCTCGTCGCCCGCGCGGACGAGGCCATCGACGACGAGCTGCGCGAGAAGATCGCCCTCTTCTGCGACGTGAAGGTCGAGAACGTCATCTCCGAGCCCAACGCCTGGTCGATCTACGGCGTCCCGACGATGCTCGAGGACGTCGGCCTCGGCCGCATCGTCGTGCAGGAGCTCGGGCTGGAGGCGCGCGACCCCGACCTCACGCAGTGGCGCACGATCGAGGAGCGCATCCGTGGCGCACGCATCCCGCTCGAGGTCGGCCTCGTCGGCAAGTACATCATGCTGTCGGACGCCTACCTCTCCGTCGCCGAGTCGGTGAAGCACGCGGCGTGGGCCCACGGCTGCGAGCCGCGCATCCGCTGGATCGATTCGGAGCGGCTCGAGCGCGGCGGTGACGACGAGCCGCTCATGGGCCTCGACGGGATCGTCGTCCCGGGCGGCTTCGGCTACCGCGGCATCGAAGGCAAGGTCCAGGCCGTCCGCTACGGCCGCGAGAAGCGCATCCCCACGCTCGGCCTGTGCATGGGCATGCAGTGCATGGTCATCGAGCTGGCGCGGACGGCGCTCGGCACCGATGACGCGAACTCGACCGAGTTCGACGCCTTCACGCCGCACCCCGTCATCGACCTCCTCCCGGAGCAGCGCGACATCAGCGACAAGGGCGGGACGATGCGCCTCGGCGCGTACCCCTGCGTGCTCGAGGAGGGCTCGATCGCGCACCGCGCGTACGGGCAGCCCATCGTCCTCGAGCGCCACCGCCACCGCTTCGAGTTCAACAACGCCTACCGGGAGCTCCTCGTCTCACACGGCATGCGGTTCAGCGGACTGTCGCCCGATGGCCGCCTCGTCGAGATCGCCGAGCTGCGCGAGCACCCCTTCTACCTCGGGACGCAGTTCCACCCCGAGTTCAAGTCCCGTCCGCACCGGCCGCACCCGCTCTTCGCGGCGTTCATCGAGGCGTCGCTCCGCTATGCGCGCGAGCGCGGCCGTGCGGTGCCGGCGGCCACGACCTTGCAGGAGAGCCTGACATGAGACTGTTCCTCGACACCGCCGACTACGACGAGATCGAGACCGGCGTCGGCTGGGGCGTCATCAGCGGCGTCACGACGAACCCGACGCTCATCGCGCGCGCGGGCCACGACCACGAGACGCAGGTGAAGCGCATCTGCCAGATCGTCGGCGACGTCTCGGCCGAGACCATCACCGAGAAGAAGGACGACCTCGTCGTCGAGGGCCGCCGGCTCGCGAGCTGGCACCCCAACGTCGTCGTCAAGGTCGCCTCGACCCCCGACGGCCTCGCCGCGGGGAAGGTCCTCGCGGGCGAGGGCGTGAAGATCAACGTGACGCTGTGCTTCACGGTGAACCAGGCGCTCCTGGCCGCGGCCATCGGCGCCTACTTCGTGAGCCCCTTCGTCGGCCGGCTCGACGACATCGGCGAGGACGGCATGCGGGTCGTCCGCGAGATCGTCGCCGCCTATCGGGCGCAGAACATCCAGACGAAGGTCCTCGCGGCGAGCCTGCGTCACCCGATGCACGTGACGGAAGCGGCGCTCGCCGGCGCCGACATCTCGACGCTGCCGTTCACGGTGCTCCAGCAGATGTACAAGCACCCGCTGACGGAGGCCGGGATCGAGCGCTTCATGGCCGACTACCGGAAGACGCAGGAAGCCAAGCACGCTCCGGAAGCGCGTGCGGCGCGCTGAGCGGGTGAGCCAGGACCCTCGGTCGCAGTAGCTACCGCCGCGGCGGCTCGCCCACTACGAGGTCCCGAACGTCGGCTCCTTGGACCCCGCACAGATCGAGCACGCACAGCATGAGCGCCGTCTCCGGCTCGGTGCGTCCCTGCTTGATCGCGAGGTCCGTCGCGTACAGCGCCTCGTACGCGCGGACCACGTCCGCGCGCGACAGGCGCCGCGCGTCGCCCTGCCAGCGCGAGATGGCGCCGGCGGACGAGCGGATCGCGCGCGCCATGCGCTCCGCGTCGGCGTACGTCTTCATCGCGGAGGCGAAGAGGACGACGCGGAACTGCCACAGCAGGAGCGCGAGGATCTGCTGCGGCGCCTGTCCCTCGCCGAGGAGGCGCTCGAGGCGGTCGACGGCCGTCTTCGCGTCCCGCTTGACGACGGCGCGCGTGAGGTCGAAGACCTCGGTCTCGATCGCCCCGGCGACGAGCGTACGAACGTCGTTCGCCGTGACCGCGCGCCCCGCCGCGAAGGTCGCGAGCTTCGCGAGCTCCTGCTCGATGCGGTCGGTGTCGGGCCCGCTGGCCGACGCGAGCTCGCTCACGGCGGCCGGCTCGAGCGTCGCGTGCGCGAGCTTCGCGCGGGCGGCGATCCAGGCCGGGACCTGATCGGGCAGGAGGCGCGCGATGCGCTCGACACGTCCACCGGCCGTTCCGACCGCGCCGACGAGGTCCGCCGCGGCCGGCTCGTCGCGCTTGGGCCGGGCGCGGCGGCGCGCCGGCGCCATGCGCTCGAGCGTGAGCATGACGAGCGCGCTCTCGGAGGGGAACGCCGCGATGAACGCCGGATCCGCGATCGCCTCCGCGTTGTCGACGACGACGACGCGCTTCTCGTCGGGCGCGTCGAAGAGGCCCTGTGCCTGCCCGCTCATCGCGATGGCCCCCGGCGGATCGGTCCGCGCGTCGTGCCGGGTGACGCCGAGCGTGAGGCCGAGCCGTGGCGTCGGCCAGGCCGCGAGGTCGCTCGGCTCCGTGGGCCTGCCCTCGACGAGGGCCGCGACGAGCTCAGCGAGACGGAGACGCGCGCGGAAGGGATCCTCCCCGATCAGGAGGAACACCGGCCTTGGCGGTACGGGCGACGAGGGGCTCGGCATCGAGGTCGACGTCCACGGTGCCATAACGGTCGGTGCGGTACACGGGGAGGCCGCCGAGCGCGGCGAGCGTCGCCGGCGCGGGATGCCCATAGCGGTTCCCCGCCCCCACGGAGACGACGACGAGCGCGGGACGCACCGCCGCGACGAGCTCGCGCGTATGCGCGCTCTCCGCGCCGTGGTGCTGCGGCACGAAGACCCGCGAGGCGAGCGCTTCGGGCCGGAGAAGCATGTCCGCGAGCGCGTCGTCGACGGAATCACCGAGGAGCAGGATCGACGATCGCGCGGACGCGACGCGCATCGCGAGCGACGGCACGTCGACGCGGCGATCGCGGCCGGGCGCGAGGATCTGGATCGACACGGCGCCGAGACGGACCGTCGCTCCTTCGCCCACGGCGCGGCGCGGGACCTGGGCGCGGGCGAGCGCGTCCGACCACTGGCGGACGAACAGGACGTCGTTCATCCCGATCGGCTCGAGCGCGAGGCCGACCGAGTAGTGCTCGAGGACCGCAAGGAGCCCCGCGCCATGATCGGCGTGCTCGTGCGAGAGCGCGATGAGGTCGATGCGCCGCTGCCACGGCGGCAGGACCGCACCGAGGTCGCGGAGCACGACCGCCGCGTCCGGTCCGCCGTCGACCAGCGCGTACCGGCCTTCGCTCTCGATGAGGAATGCGTCGCCCTGGCCGACGTCGAGGGCGTGGACCCGGAACGACGAGGACGCCGTGAGGGTCGACGCGCCGAAAGCGCTCCCGGTGAGCGTGCCGACGCACAGGACGCCGCTCGCCACGGTCGCCGTGCCCCGGCGCCGGAGCAGCGACCGCGCCTCGGCGATGGAGGGAGGTGCGAGGCGGAGGGCGACGCGGACGCGGGCGCCAAGACCCGCGAGGCGCACGTGGTGGACGGATGCACGGGCAGCGAGGGCGCCGACGACGATCGCCGCCGCGACCGCGGCCCCCGTCCCCGGCCCCGGCGGCACGACGACGGCCGCGCCGGGGAGCGCGGCGGCGAGCTCGATGCCGCGGCGGAAGACGAGAGCGCACGCGTAGGCGGCGAGCGCGAGCGGCCACGCGGCGGCCGGAGCGGCGGCGC
>JAJYLV010000045.1 GCA_021787445.1 Chloroflexota bacterium
GTCTCGCGGTCGCGCTCAAGGAAGCGCAGCGCGATCACTGTCTCGACCAGGGGATCGACACCATCGCGTGGACCATGGACCCGCTCGAGGCGCGCAACGCACGCTTCAACTTCGCCAAGCTGGGGACCTTCGCGCGGATGTACCACCGCGACTTCTACGGCGCGATGCCCGACAAGCTCAACGAAGGGCTCGCGTCGGACCGGATCTACGTGGAGTGGCGCATCGCCACGGACCGTGCCGACCGCCGGCTCCGCGGCAGCGACCGGCTCCCCGCGCTCGAGGACGCCGAGCGCGAGGGCCTCCCGTACCTCCTGCGCGCCGTCGACGGGCGCCCCGTGGCCGGCGAGGCGCCGGGCGAGGCGGGCCATCTCCTGCTCGAGATCCCCCGCGACTTCCAGGAGATCAAGGCGGCGGACATGGAGCTGGCGGCGCACTGGCGCATGGCGGTGCGCGCCGCGCTAGAGCCGGCCTTCGCGTCGGGCTACGCGCTCGTCGAGTTCCTGCGCGGCGACGACGGGCGCGGCGCGTACGTGCTCGTCAGGCAGCCGGCGACGGCGGCGCCGGGCGAACGGCCCGGGGCTGCGGACGCGGAGCCCCCGCGACAAGAAGGCGGCGGCTTCAGGGGGCCGGAGGCGCCATGAAGCTGGAGCGCGTCGAGCTCTTCCTGGTGCGGCTCCCCCTCAAGCGCCCATACGAGACGAGCATGGCCGTCGAGACCCACGAGAGCCACGTGCTGGTGCGCGTCGAGAGCGAGGGCGCCGTCGGCTGGGGCGAGAGCGTCGCCAACGAGACGCCGTGGTACTCAGGCGAGACGCCCGCGACGGTGTGGCTGATCCTCGAGGAGGTCCTCGTCCCGCAGCTGCTCGGGACCGACATCGCGCACCCGCGTGACGTCTCGGCCCACGTCGGCTGGGTCCGCGACGATCCCATGGCCAAGGCGGCGATCGAGATGGCGGTCTGGGATCTCGCCGCGAAGCGCGCCGGCGTCGCTCTCGCGCGCTTCCTCGGCGGGACACGCGACCGCATCCCCTGCGGCGTCGCCATCGGGATCCATCCCACGGTCGACGCGCTCATCGCGCGCATCGAGGAGGAGCTCGCCGGCGGGTACCAGCGCGTCAAGCTGAAGATCAAGCCGGGCAAGGACGTCGCCGTCGCGGAGGCGGTCCGGGCGCGTTTTCCCGACCTGCCGTTCATGCTCGACGCGAACTCGGCCTACGCGCTCTCCGACGCGCCCGTCTTCGAGCGGATCGACGCGACGCGACCGACGATGATCGAGCAGCCGCTCGCGCACGACGACATGATCGACCACGCCGAGCTCGCGAAGCGCATCCGCACGCCGATCTGTCTCGACGAGTCGATCCGGCACGCCGAGGACGCGCGCAAGGCGATCGGGATCGGCGCGACGCGGATCGTGAACATCAAGGCCGGCCGCGTCGGGGGGATCGCGGAGGCGGTGCGCGTCCACGACACGTGCCGCGAGCGCGGCGTCCCGGTGTGGTGCGGCGGCATGCTCGAGATGGGCATCGGGCGCGCGCACAACGTCCATCTCGCGTCGCTGCCCGGCTTCACCCTCCCCGGCGACGTCGCGGCGTCGAGCCGCTACTTCGCCACGGAGATCATCGGCGAGCCGTTCGCCATCGAGAAGGACGGGACGATGCGTGTGCCGGCCGGCGCGGGTATCGGCGTGACCGTGCTCGAGGGGACGATCAGGAAGATCGCGCTCCGGCACGCGGAGCTTCGCTAGCCGGGCGCTCCTCCGGCCAGACGATGACCTCGTCGATGACCGTCCCGAACGCGTCGACGAGGCGCGCGTAGTCGCCTTTCGTCCACACCAGGCGGGCGGCGCGCACGGGGCCGGCGCCGTACACGTGCTTTCGCCCCGGCGTGAGGTCGTCGGCGACGGGGTGCGTGGCGGCGCGGATGATCGATCCGGAGTGGATGCGGTAGATCTCACCCGTTTTCGCGAAGTGGGGCGAGCCGAAGGTGTAGACCCATTCCCACTCGATCGGCCTCGCCGTCTCCGGACGCCACAGCGCGCGCAGGTGCGCGACCCGCCAGTTCGCGAGGTCGCTGTCCAGCTCGACCCGGACCTCGACCCACTCGGAGTTCGCGTCGTCGAGCGAGAGCCCGGCCGGCGCCGGCTTGAGGCTGAGGATCCGCGCCTTGGCGCCTTCGGCCGGTCGGAAGTCCGCCATCCCGAACGACGCTAGCATTCGCCGCCGTGGCTCGTTCGACAGGTCCACAGCTCTCCGACCACGGCCGCGCGCTGGCCGCCGAGGCCGCGGGGACCTTCCTCTTCATCGTCGTCGGCGCCGGCTCGATCGTCGCCGACAAGATGACGAGCGGGGGGATCGGCATCGTCGGGATCGCCCTCGCGCACGGCCTCGCCCTCTCCGTCGCGATCTCGATGTTCGGCGCCATCTCCGGCGGCCATTTCAACCCGGCCGTCACCCTCGGCGTCGCCGTCGCCGGACGCCACCCGCGGGAGCGCATCGTCACGTACTGGGCCGCGCAGGCGGTGGGCGCGCTCCTCGCCGGAGCTTTCCTGCGCTACGCCTTCGACCTCGTCCCCGCCGCGGTCGACGCCACGCATCTCGGTACGCCCGTGCTGGCAGAGGGGCTCCCCGTGCTCACGGGGATCGTCGTCGAGCTGGTCCTCACCGTCTTCCTCGTCTGGGCCGTCTTCGGGACGGCGGTCTCGCCGAACGCGCCGCGCATCGCCGGCTTCGGCATCGGCCTGACCGTCGCCGCGGACATACTCATCGGTGGCCCGCTCACCGGCGCGTCGATGAACCCGGCGCGCTGGCTGGGCCCGGCGGTCGCCGCCGGCTATTTCGACAACTGGTACGTGTACATCGTCGGCCCGCTCGTCGGCGGCGCCATCGCCGGCCTGACCTACCGCTTGATCTTCGCCTCGGCCGAGGAGCGCGCCTCCGCGGCATAAGCGCGCGCGCTCGGCGCTCCTTCGATCAGAACGCGAGCGTCACGTCCGCATCGCTCGCGTACGAGAGGAAGGCGGCGGCCCCGCACACCGGCTGACATCCGGCGAG
This sequence comes from Chloroflexota bacterium, assembly GCA_021787445.1. Classification (GTDB taxonomy): domain Bacteria; phylum Chloroflexota; class Limnocylindria; order P2-11E; family P2-11E; genus JACPOT01. The sequence goes on from JAJYLV010000045.1 coordinate 3,051, forward strand.
GAGGTCGTCGGCGCGGTAGCCGAAGACCTGCATCGTCATGCCGCAGGGGAAGAGCTTCGCGCCGGCCTCGATCGCGACGTCGGTGAGCTCGCGGATGCTCGCGACGCCGTTCGTGCGGAACATGCGCTTCATCATGAAGGTCGCGAACGGCGTCATCCCCGGGATCGCGCCGAGGAGGTTCGGAAGGGGGACGGGCATCGGCATCGCGGGGTTCGCGATCGGCGCGATGGCGAGCTCCTCGCGCTTCTTCTTGTGGATGATGTTGAGCCCGTAGAACGTGAAGAAGATCCCCGCGTCCCATCCGAGCGACGCGGCGGTCGACGCGAGGATGAGCGGCGGGTATGCCCAGTCGAGCGTCCCCTTCGTCGCGATGAGCGCGATCTTCTTGCGCCTGGTGCGCTTGCGATCCGCCTCCGCGAGGCGCTCGTCCACCATCCGCCGGACCGTGGCCTCGAGCTCGCTCGTCGCGGGCGGTGCTGTCCCGATCGACATCTCCTCGGCCTCCTCAGTGCGTCCGACGGACGACGAAGTGGTACTCGCCGCCGGTGCGGCCGGCTTCGACCAGCTCGTGGCCCGACTCAACGGCCCAGGCCCGCACGTCCGCGTCGGAGCCGGGATCGGTCGCGATCAGGCGCAGCGACGCTCCGACGGGGAGCTCGCGGATCGCTGCCGTCAGGCGGACGATGGGCGTTGGGCAGAGGACGTTGCGCGCGTCGACGACGCGCGCGGGCGCGGTAGCGACGGTGTTCTGCTCTGTGGTCATGGGTAGCCTCCACGTGTGCGGCCGCGCGAACGCGCGGCGGCGTTCTCGGATGGCGATAGCTATCGGGCAGCCGCGTCGCCGGGTCGCTCCGGCGCTTAGGCGGAGCGGGCCTCGACCGAGCGGTCCGCCCCCGAACAGGCGCAGAGACCGCCGGCGGAACGGCAGTCGCGGACGAGGAGCACTCGGAGACGCGGCGTGCAGCGGCCGGCGGGCCAATCCCGCAGTGCTCGGTGGCACGGCTGGATACCTCTCGCCCTGACGCGCGTCATTCTCCGATCACTCCGATCGGAATTGAACACCAAAGGCCAGGGTCTCCGCAAGACGGAGCGCCGGAGAGCACCTCGCTGCCGTCGCCGGAGGCTCAGGTCCCGGACGTCGCCGTCAGGTCCACCTCGAGACGGATCTCGTCCTTGATCGAGAGCACGCGCGCCACGTGCGGCTGCGTCAGCCCGAAGGTCGCGAACGGGAACGCCGGCGCCGCGTTCGCGGTGACCTGCACGCCGCCGCTGGTGCGTGTCCCCGTGACGTCGAAGGTCATGTCCTTCGCCACGCCGTGCACGGTCATGCGCCCGGCGAGCGTGAACGAGAGGTCTCCGCTCGCGGGGAGCGGGAGGGGAAGCCCGGTCGCCTTCGTCGGCACGAACGTCGCGTCGGGGTAGGTGGAGGTCTGCAGCACCACGCGATGGACGACGTTGTCGCGTAGTGCCTGATCGCTGGCGAGCGCGGCCAGGTCGACCGTGATCGCGGAGTCGGGCGTGAACGTTCCGTCGGGCAGCAGCGTGAAGCGGCCGCTCACCTTGTCCGACGTCAGGACGGCATCACTGGGAAGGGTCCGTCCCGCGAGCTGCTCGTTGACGCGGACGATCGCCTTGGATCCGGGCGCGACGGTGAACGTCAGCGCACCGGGGACGGTCGACGCGCTCGCGCGACCGGCGGCCGTGGCCGAGGTCGATGCCGGTGGCGAGGACGGGACCGCGCCGGCGGCGCCGGCGCCGCCGCACGCGGCGAGCGCGACGGAGGCGACGACGAGCGCGGCGAGGCGCCGCAGGAGGGTCACTTCCGTCGAGCGTAGAGAAGGAGCGGCGCTCGGGATGAGAGCCGGCTAAGAGGATCGGCCGCTGTCGTCTCCCGATGGACGCCCGCGGCGGACCTCGACCGCCGCGGGACCTTCCCAGCCTGCCGGCGCGACCTTCGTGACGCGCACGCGGACCCACGCCACGCCCACCTCCGCGAGGACGCGGCGGGCGATCGTGTCGGCGAGCGTCTCGAGCAGGTGCCGCGACGTGCCCTCGACGACCTCCGTGGCGATCGCGCGCAGCCGTCGGTAGTCGAGCGCGTCGGCCACGTCGTCCGTGGCGGCCGCGCGGCGCGCGTCGGTCGGGCACTCGATCGTGACGGCGAAGTCCTGCGGGCGCGCGCGCTCGCCGTCGCCGACGCCGTGGCGTCCGCGCAGACGCAGGTCGCTCAGGACGATGCGGTCGTCCACTCCCCTCCCTCGACGCGCTCGGCGCCCTGGTCCGCGACGTGGGCGAGAAGCTCGCGCACCGTCTTCCCGCTGCACGGATCGACCGCTTCGGGCGCGAGCTCGGCGAGCGGGCCGAGGACGAAACGCCTCTCGGCGATGCGCTCGTGGGGCACGCGCACGGTCCCGTCGCGTTCGACCTCGCGCGATCCCGCGTACAGGAGGAGGTCGAGGTCGAGCTCGCGCGGACCGTATCTATCGCGTTCGACGCGCCCGAGCTCGCGCTCGATCCGCTTGAGCTCGGAGACCAGGACCGCCGGACGCGCGAGGGACGTCTCGAGCGACGCGACGGCGTTGAGGAACGGCGGCTGGTCGGTGACGTACATCGGCTCGGTGCGCCAGAGCCCGCTCACCGCCGTCACCCGGCCGAGGCGCGAGAGGGCCGCGACCGCGCGCCGCAGCGTCGCGCGCGCGTCACCGACGTTCGCGCCGAGGCCGACGTACGCGGTGCGCCTCACGAGCCCGCGGCGCACCGCGTCCGCCGTGCGAACGGCGTCGAGCGTCCCAGCGACGTCGTGGACGCGGACGACGTCCGCGCCGCCGAGGATGGCCGCCGTGGCTGCGGCGGCGCCGGCGAAGATGCGCTCGTCCACGCGTCGCCCGGTGACGGACCCGAGGTGGCCCTTCCGCGACGATCCGACCACGACGGGAGCGAGCGAGCGGATCTCGTCGAGCTCGCGCAGGAGGGCGAAGGACTCGGCCGCGGTCTTCGCGAATCCGAGGCCGGGGTCGACGAGGACGCGCTCGCGCGGCAGGCCCGCCTCCACGGCGCGGTCGACCGCCGCGGCGAGATCAGCCCGCACGATCGGGACGATGCCGTCGGGGACCGCCTCGCGCTCCGTACGCGTCCGTGCGCTCGGCAGCGTGTGCACGAGGATGAGCGCCGCGCCACGCGCGGCGGCGATCGCCGCGAGGCGGCCGTCCGCGAGGCACGACACGTCGTTCACGACGCGTGCGCCCGCCTCGAGGCACGCGGCGACGACGTCGGCGCGCGTGGAATCGATCGAGATCGACACCTCCACGGCCGCGCGGAGCGCGGCGACGGCGCCGCTCGCGCGGGCGAGCTCCTCCGCGGGCGGGACCTCGGCGTGCCCCGGCCGCGAGGACGCCGCGCCGACGTCGAGCGCGTCCGCGCCGTCGCGCGCCATCTCGGACCCGCGCCGGACGAGGGCGGCGACGTCGCCGCCGTACCCGTCACCGGAGAACGAGTCGTCGGTCGCGTTGAGGACGCCCATGACGAGCGTCCGCCGGCCGAAGCCCGGAAGGATGTCGAGCACGCCTCAAGCATCGCGCCTCTGGCGGTCGGACACCTGCGCCTCGGCGAACGTCGCCATCTCGCGGTGGACGCGCACGGCGGCCTCGACGATCGGCATCGCGAGCGCGGCCCCCGTCCCCTCGCCGAGCCGGAGGTCGAGGTCGAGGATCGGGCGGAGGCCCAGGCGGTCGAGGACGACGCGGTGCCCGACCTCCACCGAGCGGTGCGCCGCGATGAGGTACGGACGGCACGCCGGCGCGAGGGAGGCGGCAGCAAGCGCCGCGGCCCCGGAGATGAACCCGTCGAGGACGACGGGGATGCGGTGGGCGGCGCCGGCGAGCACCACGCCCGCGAGCCCGGCGATCTCGAAGCCGCCGACGGCCGCGAGGACGCCGAGGGGGTCCGAGGGGTCCGGACGGTGCAGTGCGAGCGCGCTCTCCACCAGGCCGACCTTGCGCGCGTACGTCGCGTCGTCGATCCCCGTCCCGCGCCCGACGACCTCCGCCGCGGGCCGGCCGGTGAGGGCGGCCACGACCGCGCTCGCCGCCGTCGTGTTCCCGATGCCCATGTCGCCCGTCGCCACGAGGTCGAGGCCGCGCGCGACCTCCTCGTCGACGATCGCCGCGCCCGTCGCGATCGCGCGCTCGGCCTCCTCGCGCGTCATCGCGGGCTCGCGGGCGAGGTCGTGCGTGCCGGGCCCGATGCGATGGACGCGGAGGTCGGGATGTGCCGGGAGCTCGCCCGCCACGCCCATGTCGACGACGACGACCCGCGCCCCGGCGGCGCGCGCGAGCACGTTGATGCCCGCGCCGCCGGCCAGGAAGTTGAGCACCATCTGCCGCGTGACCTCCCGCGGATAGGCGGACACGCCTTCCGTCGCGACCCCGTGGTCGGCGGCCATGACGACGACGGCCTTCCGCGCGGGGATCGCCGGCACGGCGGATCCCGCGATCCCGGCGAGCTGGATCGCGAGCTCCTCGAGCCGCCCCAGGCTCCCCGTCGGCTTGGTCAGCTCGCTCTGCCGTCGTGCGGCCGCGGCCATCGCGTCCGCGTCCGGCGGCGCGATGCCCTCGACGAGCGCTGTCAGCCGCGTGTCGGTGGTCGTCATGTCACGTCTCCTATCGCTCCGTTGCCGTGCGCTCGACCGTCACCCAGCCCGCGGGCGGCACCTGCGCGAAGCCGCGCTCGGGCTCGAGCACGGATGATCCCGCTCCGGTCGGTCGCGGCGTGGCGCACGAGGGCGACGCGCCTCATGGCGCGCCCTTCAGCAGAAGAGGGATCCCCGCGACCATCAGGCGCACCTCTTCGCATGCCGCCGCGGCCTGCTGCTCGAGCCACCCGAGCTCGTCGACGAAGCGCCGCGTGAGCTCGCCCATCGGGATGACGCCCATGCCGACCTCGTCGCTGACGAGGACGACCGGCGGTCCGCGGCGCGCCATCGCGTCCGCCGCGGCCAGCCAGCGCGCCCGCAGCGTCCCCTCCGCCTCGATCACGGTCGACGCCCACAGCGTGAGCGAGTCGACGAGGAGGACGTGCGAGGGATCGGCCGCGGCGACGGCCGCGGCGAGGTCCGCGCCGGTCTCACGCGTCGTCCATACCGGCGGCCGCTGCGCGCGATGCGCCGCGATGCGCGCCTCGAGCTCGGCGTCGCCCCCGCGCGCGGTCGCGACGAAGGTGACCGCGTCGCCGCCGAGAGAGAGCGCGCGCTCCAGCGCGTAGCGGCTCTTGCCGCTGCGCGTCCCTCCGAGCACGAGGAGCCTCCGTGTCACCGCGCGATCCCGCACGCCGCGAGGAGCGTGGGCACGTCGATCGACGCGCGCAGCCAGTCGCCGACCGCGGCGTACGGATCGGCCGGGAGCGAGCGGGGCGCGAAGGCGCGGCCACGTCGCCGCGCGAGGAACGCGAGGAGCGCGGTACGGAGCCGGTCGTTCGCGAAGAGGCCGTGGGCGTACGTCCCCATGACCGCGGCGTCCTCGCTGACCGCGCCGTCGATCACGCGCTGCCCGCCGGGCGCGCGAGCGAGCTGCGCAAAGGGCCGCGCGCCGTCGCGCCGGGTCGATCCCACGTGGATCTCGTACGCGTCGAAGGGAAGACCCACGGCGAGCCCGAGACACGGCGCGCGGATGCGTCCCCGGACCCGGAACGTCCTCTTCCGCCGCTCCAGCGTGGTGCGGACGCGGAGCAGCCCCAGCCCTGCGTCAGAGCCGGGCGCGCCCTCGACCCCCTCGGGGTCGCGCAGCTCGCGGCCGAGCATCTGCAGCCCGCCGCAGACGCCGAGCGTGGGCGTCCCGCGCGCCGCGAGCGCCGCGATCCGCGCGTCGAGCCCGCGCGCGCGCAGCCAGGCGAGGTCGGAGCGCGTCGTCTTGCTCCCCGGGAGGACGACGAGGTCGGGTTCGCGCATCTCGGTGGCGCGGCGGACGTAGCGCACGCGAGCCCCGGCCGCGGCGAGGGGCTCGAAGTCGTCGTTGTTGCTCATGTGCGGGTACGCGACGACGGCGATCTCCGGCCCTTCGCCGGTCGCGGACGGGAGCGCCGCGCGATCTTCGGCCGGCACGCCGAGGTCCTCCACGTACGGGAGCACGTGGACAGGGAGGCCGCTGCGCTCGCGGAGGATCCGCACGCCGCGGTCGAAGAGCGAGCGGTCGCCGCGGAACTTGTTCACCAGGAGCGCGCGCACGCGCGCGCGCTCGGCGGGCGTGAGGAGCTCGAGCGTCCCGAGGAGCTGCGCGAAGATCCCGCCGCGCTCGATGTCGCCGACGAGGACGACGGGGGCGCGGGCCTCGGCGGCGACGCGCATGTTCGCGATGTCGGAGCGCCGCAGGTTCAGCTCCGCCGGGCTCCCCGCCCCCTCGATGACGACGACCTCGTACTCGCGCCGCAGCGCGCGGAGCGACGAGCGCACGACCGGCCACAGGCGCGGGCGGCCGCGCCAGTGGTCGCGCGTCGCGGCCGACCCGGTCGCGCGCCCGAGCACGACGAGCTGGCTGCGGTCGTCGCGCTCCGGCTTGAGCAGCACCGGGTTCATCTCGGCGCGCGGCGCGATGCGCGCGGCCTCCGCCTGCGCCGCCTGCGCGCGGCCGATCTCGGCGCCGTCGGAGGTCACCGCCGCGTTGAGGGACATGTTCTGCGCCTTGAACGGAGCGACACGCCAGCCGTCGTCCGCGAGGACGCGGCAGAGTGCCGTCGCGACGACGCTCTTCCCCACGCTCGACGCCGTCCCCTGCACCATCACGCAGCGCGCGAGCCTCATGCGGCGGCCGCCCCGATCTCCGCGATGGCCGCGAAGAGGACGTCCTGCGCCTCGGGAGGACCGACCGCGACGCGGACGTGGTCGGGAAGCCCGAAGCTCGCGCAGTCGCGCACCGCGATGCGTCGGCGACCGAGCGCCGCCGCGAGGGCGCGTGCATGCGGCGCTCGCGCGAGGACGAAGTTCGCGTCGCTCGGGACGGGCGCGAGCCCGCACGCGGCGAGCCCGCCGGCGAGGCGCTCGCGCCAGCGCGCGATCGTCGCACGGTCCTCGACGGGCAGCGTCCAGCGCGCGACGCGCGCCGCGGCGATCGCGTGCGCGCCGACCGTCCACGGGTCGCGCACGGCACGGAGCGCGCCGACGATCTCGCGCGATGCGACGACGTACCCGACCCGGACGCCGGGAGTCGCGAGGCGCTTGGTCAGCGAGCGCACGAGCACGACGTGTCCGCCATCGATGAGCTCCGTCGCGTCGCACGTCGGCGCCGCGAAGGGCGCGAACGAGGTGTCGAGGACGAGGAGAGACCCTCGGCGGGGCGCGGACGCGAGCGCGCGCAGCGTCGACGCGTCCACGGCGCGGCCGGTCGGGTTGTTGGGATCGCAGACGAAGACGACCGTGCCCTCGACGCGCAGCGCCCCGAGCGCGTCGCGGATCGGCGGGACGAACGAGGGTGGATCCGCGCGTCTCTCGCACACGAAGGATCCGACGCTCGCGGCGACGCGGGCGTACTCGGAGTACGTCGGACCCACCACGACGGCGCGGCGTGACCGCCCGAACGTCTCGGCGACGAGGCGGAGCGCTTCGGTCGCGCCGGCCGTGAGGAGCACGCACGGCGCGGCGACGCCGGCGTCGCGGGCGAGATGCTCTTCGGCAGCGGCCGCGTCGAGGTCGGCATAGCGGCCGTAGGACGCGTCCGCGATCGCGGCGGCGACCTCGGGCGGCGTGCCGAGCGGGTCGAGGCTCGCGCTCAGATCGAGCCAGCCTTCGGGCGCGCCGCCGTGGATCATCGGCGCGCGGCCACTGCTGCCGCGGACGTCGCGACGGCGGCCGCCGCGAGGACGAGCGCGCGGGCGGCCCGTATGTCCGCCGCGCGAGGTGCGCGTCCGTCGCCGAGGCGGTAGTGGCCCGTCTTCTCGAGACGAACGCCGAGCGCTCCCGCCGCCGCGGCCATCGTCCAGCCGGCGTTCGGGCTTTCCGTCGCGCGATGGTCGCGCAGGGCCGTGGCCGCCGCGCCGCTGCCGTCGAGACCGACGACGGGAGCGGCGACGACGAGCGCGCCCGCGGCGCAGCGCGCCGGAACGTAGCCGAGCGCGTCGTCCACGCGCGCGCTCGCCTTCCCGAGCCGCTCGTACGCGCCGTGATACCCGACCATCGCGTCCGCGGTGTTGACGGCGCGGTACGCGAGCGCGAGCGGCAGGCCGCCCGCGAGGTACCAGAGCAGCGGCGCGACGTACGAGTCGGCGAGGTTCTCGCAGGCCGACTCGATCGCCGCGGACGCGGCGCGCGGAGCGTCGAGCGCGGCGCGCGGACGGCTGACGAGGTGCCGCAGCTCGTCGCGCGCCCTCTCGATGTCGCCGCGCGCCAGAGCGTCCTCCACGGCACCCGTCCGCTCCAGGAGCGCGCGCAGCGAGAACGACGCCTTGAGGAGCCAGACGGAGAGGACGATGCGCACGGCGCGCGACGGAACGAGCCGCACCGCGGCGCCGGCGAACGCGGCGGCCGCGGCGGGGACCGCGACGACGGCGACCCCGTAGCGCAGCTCCGCTCGGGGGTCGTCGGGCGCGGCCGCGGCGAGGCGCGCGATCGCGCGTCCCATCCACACGACGGGGTGCGCCCACGCCGGCGGCTCGCCGGCGACGAGGTCGACGCCGAGAGCGGCCAGCCAGAGGATCACCGCGCGATCGCCGTTCCGACGACCAGACACGCGGCGAAGGTGAGCTCGCCGGCCGCACCGTAGACGTCGCCGGTGCAGCCGCCCAGGCGACGGACAGCGAGCCACGCGACGGCGGCCGCGAGGGCCATCCCGACCGCGGCGAAGACGACGCCGGTGAAGCCGAAGAGCGCGCCGGCGATCACGGCCGTGACGATCGTCGCGACGGCGGCGTGTGCCGGTCGCAGGCCGTCCCGGAAGGGCGTCGCCACGCCGCTCGGCCGCGCGTAGGGGAAGCGCCACAGGATCAGCGCCATCGACCAGCGCGACACGGCGAGAGCGGCGGCGAGCATCGCGATGCGGAGCGCGGGCGGGATCGCGGCGAGCGCCGCGTACTCGACGATCAGCACGAGCACGAGGGCGATGACGCCGAACGCGCCGATGCCCGGCTCGCGCATCGCGTCGAGACGCCGCTCGCGCGGCATGTTCCCGAGAAGTCCGTCCGCGGTGTCGGCGAGGCCGTCGAGGTGCAGCCCGCCGGTCACGGCGGCGAGGAGCGCGAGGTCGAGCCCCGCCGCGACCGACGCTGGCAACCAGCGCTCGGTCGCCGCGTCGACGGCGCCGACGGCGAGACCGAGGACGAGGCCGACGACCGGGAACACCGCGACGGCGTGAGCGAACGCGCGGCTCGGCACGCCGGCCGGAAGGCGCAGAGGAACGACGGTGAGGAGCTGCAGCGCGACACCCGGCGCGAGGAACGCGCTCCGCACTCAGAACTCGACGCCGCGCTGCGCGACGATGCCCTGCTCGTACGGATGCTTGACCAGGCGCATCTCCGTGACGAGGTCCGCGCGCTCGACGATCTGGGGCGGCGCGTTGCGCCCGGTGAGGACGAGGTGGAGGCCGGGCGGCTTCGCGTCGACGAGGCTGACCACCTGCTCCAGCGTGACGAGGCCCGCAGCGATCGCGCCGAGGATCTCGTCGAGCACGACGATCGCGTAGCCGCCGGAGGCGACGGCCTCGCGCGCCTCGACGATCCCCGCCTGAGCCGCGGCGCGGTGATCGTCCATGGGGATGCGCGGGTCGCGGAGGCGCTCGATCGTGAACCCCAGCCCCGCTCGCTCGATCGTGAGGTCGGGCAGGAGGCGCTTCGCGGCCTCGACCTCGCCGCTCTTCCAGCGGCCCTTGATGAACTGGATGACATGTACGCGCATGTGGTGCCCCGTCGCGCGCAAGGCCATGCCGATCGCCGCCGTCGACTTCCCCTTGCCGTCGCCGGTGAAGACGATGACGAGCCCTTTGCGCTTCTTCTCGCGCGGCGGCCGCACGTCGCTCACGGGAAGAGCTCCGGATGGATGAGGCGGATGTACGCCTCGAAGCCCTGGACGAGCCGCGGCCCCGGACGGCTGACGATGTCCTGGTCGACGGGATAGACCCGGCCGCTGCGCACGGCCGAGATCCCGCTCCACCCGGGCCGCGCCGCGACGAGCGCAGGCGTGACCCCGTAAGCGGCGTCACCCAGGACGATCACCTGCGGGTCTCGGGCAACGATCTCCTCGGGCGAGAGCTGGGGCCACTTCGTCGGCGCGTCGGCGGCGACGTTCACGCCGCCCGCTGTGGTGATCATCGAGTCGATGAAGTTGTGCGGACCGGCCACGAAGATCTTGGACGGGTCGCTCGCGTCGACCTCGTGGAGGACGCGGGGCCTCGTCGTCGCGGTCTTCGCCTTCTCCGCCACCGCGTCGATGCGCGCGCGCATGTCGGCGACGATGCCGTTCGCCGCGCCCTCGCGGTCGAGGAGCGTCCCGAGGTCCGCGATGTCGTGATACACGCCGTCGATGTCGTTCGGGTCGAGGACGAAGACGGGCTCTCCGATCCGGTCGAGCGTCGCGAGGCGCACCGAAGGGATGGCGAGGATGAGGTCGGGTGAGTACGACACGATCTTGCCCGCGCTGGCGTCGACACCGCCGACGTGCGGCAGGGACTTCGCCGCCGCCGGGTAGTCGGAGAAGTCGTCGTCCGCGACGATCCGCTCCCCCATCCCGAGCGCGAAGACGATCTCCGTCGCAGACGGGGCGAGCGACACGATGCGGCGCGGAGCGTGCGTGAGCGTGAGCGCCTTCCCGCGGTCGTCCGTGACGGTGAGCGGGTAGTGAGGCGACGCGCTCGCGACGGCTGCCGTCGGGGCTGATGCGGTCGCCTTCGCGGGGGATGCCGAGGGCGGCGCCGATGCCGGGACGGCGCTGCACGAGACGAGGAGGATCGCGGCGGCGAGCAGGCGCAGGACTCTCATGGACGTACCCCTTTCTCGCGAGAGGCAGTGGTCCTCGCGAAGGGAGGCGACCTGGCTTCCAGCTCACGCTGGTCACAGTGGCGGGACCGCGCCGGACTCTCACCGGCTTCGCTGATCCCCACGGCCTTGCGGCCGCGGGCACCTTCGCGGGGCTATTCAGTTGCGGCGAGGATACCAGCGGCGGCCGCGGCGACGAACCGCCGCGCCATCGACGGTCGCGAGCCGAAGTGCACGTGCATGTACGACGCGAAGACGTTCCCGCTCGCGTACCCCTGCGGCGCGCCCGGTCGCTCGGCGACGTCGAATGCGAGGCGGTCATGCGGAACGTCGCCGAGCGGCTCGGAGTAGTGGAACTCGTGAGCGCGCACGGTCTCGCCCTGTGCGAGAAGGGGACCGTCGCGCAAAGCGGTGATCGTCCGGTATCCGAGCGTGAGGCGGCCGGCACGCATCGCCGTCTCGATGGGAACGACGCCGACCATCTCGTGCCGTCTCCCCGAGCCGTCGGTGAGGGCGCGCGCCAGGTACATGAGCCCACCGCACTCGCCGACGACCGCGACGCCGCGCGCGCCGGCGTCGGCCACGTCGCGTCGCATCGCGACGTTCGCGCTCAGACGCTCGGCGTAGAGCTCCGGGAAGCCGCCCCCGACGTAGAGCCCTCCCACGTGGCGCGGGAGGGCGCGGTCGGCGAGCGGCGAGAACGGCACCAGCTCGGCGCCCGCGAGCGCGAGGAGCTCGAGCGAGTCCTCGTAGTAGAAGCCGAACGCTTCGTCGCGGGCGACGGCGATACGCGCGACCGTAGCGGTCCGCTCGCCGAGCGGCCGCGCGGGCGGGAGCGGCGGCGCCGATGCCGCGACGGCGCGGATCCGGTCGAGCGCCAGGCTCGTCTCCGCGACGTCGGCGAGGTGGTCGACGAAAGCCGGAGGGAGGACCCGCTCGGTCGTCGGGATGAGCCCGAGATGGCGCTCGGGGAGCGCGAGAGAGGCGTCGCGACGCAGCGCTCCGAGGACGGGGAGGCCCGTCGCGTCCTCGACCGCCGCCGTGGCCCAGCGCGCGTGAGTGTCGCTCCCCACGCGCTGAAGGACGAAGCCCGCGATGCGCACTCCGGGATCGAAGCGGAGGCAGCCGAGCGCGATCGCGGCCGCCGTGCGGGCCTGCGCGGCCACGTCGAGGACGACGACGACGGGTGCGTCGAGCAGCTTCGCGATCTCCGCGGTCGAGCCGACCTCCGTCGTGCCGTCGCGTCCGTCGTAGAGGCCCATGACGCCTTCGACGATGGCGAGGTCGGCGCGGTCCGCGGCGCGGGCGAAGACCGCGCGGAGCACGGCCGGCTCGAGAAGGAAGCTATCGAGGTTGCGGCAGGCGCGGCCCGAGGCCTGTGTGTGGTACGTCGGGTCGATGTAGTCGGGGCCCGCCTTGAAGGGCTGCACCGTGAGGCCGCGCCGTCGGAACGCCGCGCACAGCGCGGCGGTCACGGTCGTCTTCCCCGTTCCGCTCGCCGTGCCCGCGATCACGATGCGCGCGCTCATCGCCTCGACCCCACGGTGCTGAGAAGTGAAGCACCCCGGCCCACCGCCGGGGTGCTCCGCTCTCAAGGGGTCAGGTCGGCAGGGCCGACCCGACGGTCATGGATGGCTGCTCGGCTTCCCCGCGTCGCTCGGCTTCGC
>JAJYLV010000165.1 GCA_021787445.1 Chloroflexota bacterium
ACATGAGCGACTGGGCGAGCGCCGTCGATCCGAACGGCAGGAAGGGGATCGTGAGGATCGCCGGCAGAGGCGGATACGCGACGCACCAGCGCCCCGGTCCGCACGAGAGCAGCTCGTTCAGCCAGCTAGGGTGCTCCGTCAGCCACCAGTGCCCCTGGACGAAGGCCGCCGCGAGCCGCCCGTAGTAGTCGTACGACGTGTCCGCGCCCCACCCGAAGGCGAGATAGGCTGCGGCACCGGCGGCTGCGAGAGCGATGGCCAGCCAGCGCTCGTTGTGGCGCATGCGCGAACGCTAAGAGAGAGGTGGCGGACGTGCAGCGATTCCAGATCTTGCCCGTCGAGCAGCGCTTCTTCGACCTGTTCGAGAAGCACGCACGCACCTTGCGACAGGCCGCGGAGCGGCTCCTCGACCTGGTCCAGGACTTCACCGACGTCGAGGGGAAGGTCGCCCAGCTCGCGGAGATCGAGCACGAGGCGGACTTCGTGACCCACGAGATATTCGATCTGGCGCGGCGCAGCTTCACGACCCCCTTCGAGACGGAGGACATCACCGGCCTCGCCGCACGGGTCGACGACGCGGTCGACGCGATCGAGGCGACCGCCGGCGACCTCGTGCTGTGGAGGATCGAGCGCCCGACGCCCCAGGCGATCGACCTCTGCCGGATCATCGCCAAGGGGGCGGTCGAGATCGACACGGCGATCCCCGTCCTGCGCGACAAGAGAGCGTTCGGGAAGATCCGCGAGCACGTCGTCGAGGTCAACCGCTACGAGAACGACGCCGACCGCGTCGCACGACAGGCGCTCCGCGATCTCGTCCAGCACCGCGACGACTGGTTCGAGGTCACGCGCTGGAAGGAGATCTACGACGACCTCGAGAACTGTGCGGACCGGCTCGAGGACATCGCCGACCAGCTCGAGGGGATCACCGTGAAGAATGGGTGACCTCACCCTCATTCTCGGTCTCGTCCTCCTCTCCGCGGTCGTCTTCGATTTCATCAACGGCTTCCACGACACGGCCAACGCGATCGCCACCGTCATCGCGACCCGCGTGCTCGCGCCGTGGCAGGCCATCCTCATGTCGGCGGCCCTCAACGTCGTCGGCGCGCTCACCGGGACGGCCGTCGCGGCGACGATCGGCAAGGGGCTGATCGACCCGAGCGCTATCAGTCAGTCCGGGGTCCTCGCCGCGCTCCTCGGCGCCATCATCTGGAACCTCTTGACCTGGTACTACGGGATCCCCTCGAGCTCTAGCCACGCCCTCGTGGGCGGGCTCGTCGGCGCGGCCGTGGCGCATGCGGGCATCGGAGCGCCGCTCTGGCTCTCGATCCTGGAGAAGGTCGTCCTTCCGTTCATCGCGTCGCCGATCGTCGGCTTCCTCATCGCGGCCGTCGTGATGGTCCTGTTGCTCAACGCCTTCCAGCGCGCCAGCCGAGCGGGGATGCGCTCGATCTTCGGGCGGCTTCAGCTCCTGTCATCGGCCTTCATGGCCTTCGGGCACGGCAACAATGACGCTCAGAAGACGATGGCCGTTGTCACGATCGCGCTCATCGCCGCGCACGTCCTGCCCGCGGACTCCGGCATCCCGCTGCCCGTCATCGCTCTCGCCGCGACCACGATGGGGCTGGGGACGGCGGCGGGCGGCTGGCGGATCATCCGCACGATGGGAAGCCGCCTCACCCATCTCGACCCCGTCCACGGCTTCGCCGCGGAAACGAGCGCCGCGACGGTCATCGAGGTCGCCTCGCTCCTGGGCTTCCCCCTCTCGACGACGCACGTCATCGCGTCGACGATCATGGGCATCGGCGCCGTGCGCGGCATGGGCAACGTCCGCTGGAACGTCGCCGGGAACATGGTCACGGCGTGGATCCTCACCATCCCCGCATCGGCGCTCGTCGCCTTCATCGTCTATGACCTGCTGCGCATGATCGGGCTCGGCTGATGGCCGCGGCGCGCCTGCCGAGCCTGTCGTTCTTCTTCCCCGCGTACAACGAGAAGGACAGCGTCGAGGCGGTCGCGCGGGAGGGCCTCGACGTCCTCCCCCGCTTCACCGACGACCTCGAGGTCATCGTCGTCGACGACGGCAGCACCGACGGGACCGCGGCGATCGCCGACCGCCTCGCGACCGAGGATGCGCGCGTCCGCGTCGTGCACCACAGCCCGAACCGCGGCTACGGCGCGGCGGTCCGGTCGGGCCTCTCCTCGGCCCGCAAGGAGTACGTCTTCTTTACCGACGGGGACCGGCAGTTCCGTGTCGCCGACGTCGAGCGCCTCATCCCCGCCCTCGCGGGCGCGGAGGTCGTCGTGGGCTATCGCCGCAAGCGAGCGGACCCACCGCGCCGGATCTTCATCGCCTGGGTCTACAACACCCTCATCCGGCTCCTCTTCGGCGCGCCGTTCCGCGACGTCGACTGCGCCTTCAAGCTCTACCGCCGTGAGGTCTTCGAGCGCGTTCCGCTCGGGAGCGTCCGCTCCAACGGAGCCTTCTTCTCACCGGAGCACCTCCTCGTCCTGCGCGCCGCGGGCGTCCGCATCGCACAGGTCGCGGTCCCGCACTACCCACGAACGGTCGGGGAAGAGAAGGGCGCGAGCGCGCACGTCGTCGCGCGCGCGATGCGCGATCTGTTGCGGCTACGCCTTCGGCTCTGGCTGCTCCCGCGACGCGACCGCGCCGCCCTCGATGACGAGGAGCGCTCCTGAGCGGACCGACACGGTCGCGCCCGGCCGCGTGATCTCGTTGCTGATCCCCCGCGAGGAGCCGAGAGCGAGCGTCTCCTGACGGAGCGGGTAACGCAGCCCGACCGTCTCGATCCCCGCGGCGTCACCGCCGAGCGCGAGAAGCGTCACCAGGTCTCCGGTGCGGCCGCTGAGCTCGAGCCGCGCGTCACCGCGGAGCAGGCGGATGGAGAGGCGACCGCGAACGAGCCGGACCCGGGACGCGATAGGGGCGTCGCGCGCGAGGAGCACGACGTTGGCGATCTCGTGGTCCGTGCGCGGACCGCCGAGCGCTCCGAGCACGACGACCTCGTCGGCGCCCGCGGTCAGCGCGCGCTCCACCGCGAGCTCGGTGTCCGACTTGTCCTTCTCGCGCGGCCAGCGCTCGACGGGCGCACCCGGCGGGAGCGCGTG
>JAJYLV010000046.1 GCA_021787445.1 Chloroflexota bacterium
ACGATGCCGAGCTCAAGCGCGACCTCGCGCTCGCGTGCCGCATCCTCGCGGCGAACGGGCACGGCGACAACATCTTCGGTCACGTCTCCGTACGCGCCAACGGTGACCGCTTCTGGATGAAGGCGCAGCACCTCGGCCTCGAGGAGATCACCGAGGACGACCTGGTCCTCCTCGACCGCGCCGGGAAGGTCCTCGAGGGCAAGCGCGAGCGGCACATCGAGTTCCCCATCCACGCCGAGGTCTTCCACGCGCGGCCCGACGTGCAGTGCGTCGTGCACACGCACCCGCCGTACTCGGTCGTCGCCGGAGCGCGGCGCCTCGACATCCGCCCCGTGGGGCACGAGGGCGCGCTCTTCTGGCCCCCGGGCGTGCCGATCTTCGAGGAGTTCACCGACCTCGTGACCACGAGCGAGCAGGGCGAGCGTGTGGCGAAGGCGCTCGGTCCGCGGATCGCGCTCTTCCTGCGGAACCACGGCATCGTCACGGCGGCTTCGTCGATCGCGCTCGCGACGATCGCCGCGATCACCCTCGAGAAGGCCGCCATGCTGCAGCTCCTGGCGCAGCCGACGCCCGAGACCGCGGTCGCGCACACGAGCGCCGAGGAGGCGCCGGTGAAGCGCGGCCGGATCTGGAGCGAGCGTGCCGTCCAGGCGCAGTGGCGTTACTTCGTGCGGAGGCTTCCTCCCACCGCCTAGCGCGGCTCAGTCCAGGTACATCAGCTTCGCCGGGTTCTGCGCGATCATCGTCTTGACGTCCTTGGGCTTCACGCCGAAGCCGAGGAGCGCGCGCACGAAGATGCGCATGCCGTCGATCGAGTTGACGTGCATGACCTGGCCGAAGTCGCTCGCGATGACGCAGCGCTCCGGTCCGATCTCCTGGACGACCTTCACCGTCTCGAAGGGATCGGCGACGGGCTGGTAGATGCTCGGGATCATCGGCTGGCAGTAGGTCCCGACGAACACGCCGAGGTCGGCGAGCTGCTTCATCTCGTCGAGGAGCAGCTTGTTGAGCTCGAGCAGGGGATGGTCGAGGACGCAGCGCGCGCCGATCTCCTTCGCGAGCTTGGCGAGAGGCAGGAGCTCGACGAAGTCGGTGTGGCCGAGGCCGATGCCGACGCGCTTCTCCGTCGCCATCTCCATGATCTTCTTGACCTCGGGGAGCACCGTGCCGGTCGACTCGTCGACGAGCCGCACGCCCTCGTGGTCGGGCTGCCCCGCGCCGCGCCAGAAGCCCTTCGAGGTGAACGTCGGGAACCAGATCATCTTCACGTTCGGGTACTGGAGCGCGACGCGGACGTACTCGGGGTCCATGCCGTGGCAGGTGCCCGCGCCGCCGTAGATCTCGACGCGGTGCTCGAGCGCCCCCTCCTCGACGAGGTGGTCGAGGTGGCGCTGCGCGAGGTACGCGGCGTTGGCGCTGACGTTCCAGTGGTCCTTGAACGCGAGGGCGCGCATCTTCGCCTTCGACGCGTCGATGGCGACCTCGATCATGTCCTGCGCGCGGTACACGAAGTCGGGGAAGGCGTGGACGTGGTTGTCGATCGCGCCCTCCATGATCTCGTTCTCGATCCCAGGGTGGATCTTCGCGATCTCCGGGCTGTCCTTGAGCATCTGGTAGAAGTAGTCCTTGACGTTCAGCTCCTTGACCCGCCGGACGGTGAGAACGCGGCCTACGAGGTGGTCGTCACACATTCCCTCTTCTCCTCAGAAAGATCTCGTGTATCGGCGGTCGGGATCGATGACCTCGCGGATGAGCTCGAGCTCCTCGCGTGTCGGTGGCGCGGTGGTCGGCAGGTCCGGGGCGAGGTCGATCGGGAAGCCGGTGGAGGCACGCAGCTCGTCGGCGGTGATCCCGGGGTGGACGGAGCGCACGACGAGACGCCCGCTGCTCGGATCGACGCCGAAGACGCACTTGTCGGTGAGCACGCTCCTGGTCCCGTCCCCGGGAAGGCCGGCGCGCGTGCGCGCGCCGGCTCCGTCCAGTGAGCCGGGGTTGGTGAGATGCTCGAGGCGCTCGACCAGCTTCCGGCGCTCGTGCCGGACGATGACGACCGTCGAGCGCGCGAGCGACGCGATGTCGTTCGAGCCGCCGCCGCCGCCGAAACGTCGGGTGCTGCCGTCCTCGCGGCGCACCTCCGTGGCGTTCGCGTTGCCGAACGCGTCGACCTCGAGCGCGCCGAGGAAGCCGACGTCGACGAGGCCGCGCGCAAGGAGGTACCCCATCACGTCGCTGAAGCTCCCCATGAAGCTCGCGCCGTACCAGTGGCGCGGGTCGGCGTTGCCGACGCCGAACTCGATGGGCCGCGGGTCGGCCAGGCCGATCTCGTTGAGCACCACGAGCCCCGGAGCGTGCGTGCGCTGCGCGAGCGCCGCCGCGACCTGCGGGATGCCCAGGCCGACGAAGGCGAGCTCGCCGTCGTGTAGCTCGCGCGCGCCGGCCACGACCATGAGCTCGGACGTCGTGAAGGCGGCGGTGGCGGTGGCCATCAGTAGCCGAGCCGGGAGTCCGCCGCGAGAGAGGCGAGCTTCGCCTCTCCGCCGATCGCCGCGAGGTAGGAGGCGTGGTCGGTCGAGCGCACGTAGCGGTCGACGTAGTCGTCGAAGGCGCGCTGCGACCGCGTCGCCTCGGCGTAGAGGCGCAGGTGGTCGGCGTCGTAGTCGTAGCGGCGGTAGACCGCCGTCGGGTGCGCCGCGTACGGGAGGTGGACGAGCGCGCTCGTGCGGAAGGACGGCACGAGCGTCAGCTCCGGCAGGCGCCGGATCTCCTCCGCGTCGACGACCTCCTCGGCGATGACGATGACGCTCCGGGCGGCGGCGACGGCCTCGTCGTTGTCCCAGCGCGGGCCGAGGACGCGGGCGTTCCCGTCGGCGTCGGCGACCTGCGCGTGGACGACGGCGACATCGGGAACGAGCGCCCTCACGAGGACGAGCGGCCCGCCGCCGAAGGGGTCACGCTCCTCGCGCGCGACGCCCGCGGCGACGAGCGGCGGGAGGAGGTCCGACCCGAGCATCGAGCGGATGGGCATGTAGGGGAGCCCGAGCGCGCCCGCGGCGTAGCGGAAGGTGAGGGCGAGGCCCGACATGTACTCGAAGGCGATGGCCTTGCGCTCGACGGCCTCGTTGACGCGTCCGAGCTGACCGAAGCGGTCGAGCGACCCGCCGCTGTAGACCAGGCGCTCGACGCAGCCGGCGCCGATGAGGAGGTCGGCCTCGATCCCGAGGACGCAGGCCGAGATGGTGAGGCCACGCACCTTCCGGCGGACGAGCTCGTGCACGAGCGCGATCGTGTTCCGCGTGATGGAGAAGCCCCCGAGCGCAACGTGGTCGCCGTCGTGGATGAGCGCGGCCGCCTCGCCGAGCGGGACGAGCTTCGTCACCGCGTCGCCTCGTACAGCGCGACTACGCGCCGCGCGCGCTCGACGATGGGCAGGTCGATGAGCTGGCCGCCGAAGGCGATCGCGCCCTCGCCGCGGCGGACGGCCTCCTCGAACGCCGCGACGACCCTGCGCGCGAGGTCGACGTCGGCCTCGCTCGGGGTGAAGACCGCGTTGATGGTGTCGATCTGCCCGGGGTGGATGAGCGTCTTGCCGGTGAACCCGAGCTCGCGGGCCTGGATGCTGTCGCGGCGCAAGCCGTCGAGGTCGGCGATCTCCGGCCACACGCCGTCGTAGGACTGCACGTGCGCCGAGGCCGCGGCGAAGACGACCTGCGCGCGCGCCTGCGCGAGCTCGCGCGCCGCGCCGCGCCGGTCGGTCGGCAGCCCGAGGTCGTTGGCGAAGTCCTCCGCGCCGAACATGAGGCCCATGACGCGTGGCGACGCGGCGGCGATCTCCGGCGCGCGCAGGAGCCCGCGCGCGCTCTCGATGGCGACGATGAACGTGAGGCCGCTCGCGCCCGTCTCGCCCTCGCGCCGCGCGACGTCGCGCTCGGCGGCGCGCACCTCGTCGGGCGACTCGACCTTCGGCAGCGCGAGACCCTCGACGCCGGGGACGACGACGGCCGCGACGTCCTTCGCGAAGCGGTCGCTCGCGATGGCATTGACGCGCACGAAGCGGCGGGGCCGCGGCGACGGCAGCATCGGCAGCTTCGCCTCGAGGAGCGAGCGCGCGGTGTCCTTCTCCGCGGGCGGCACGCCGTCCTCGATGTCGAACATCGCGAGGTCGAGGGTCTGCAAAACGGAGGCTTTGGCGACCATCTTCTCGCGATGCCCGGGCACGAACATGAGCGAGCGCGCGAGCTGCCCGCTCGCGCCGTGGTCGCTCAATCAGTAGCTCCTGGGCATGCCGAGGACGTGCTGGCCGACGTACGCGAGCACGAGGTTGTTCGAGATCGGCGCGACCATGAGCAGTCTGGTCTCGCGGAACTTGCGCTCGACGTCGAAGTCCTTGGCGAACCCGTAGCCGCCGTGCGTGTCGATGCACGCGTTCGCCGCCGCCCATGCCGCCTGCGACGCGACGAGCTTGGCCATGTTCGCCTCGGCGCCGCACTTCTCGCCCCGGTCGAAGAGCCAGGCCGCCTTGTCGCGCAGCAGCGTCGCGGCCTGGAGGTCGGCGTGGGCCTGCGCGACGGGGAACTGCACGCCCTGGTTCGCGCCGATGGGCCGGCCGAAGACCGTGCGCTCCGTCGCGTAGCGCGACGCCCTCTCGACGAACCAGCGTCCATCGCCGATCGACTCCGAGGCGATGAGGATCCGCTCGACGTTCCAGGAATCGATGATGTAGCGGAAGCCCATCCCCTCCTCGCCGATGCGGTCGCGCTCGGGGATCTCGAGGTCGCGCAGGAAGATCGTCGTCGAGTGGTGGTTCATCATCGTCGCGAGCGGACGGATCTCGACCTGCCCGCTCTCGACGCCCTTCCGCAGGTCGACGATGAACACCGAGAGGCCGCGCGTCTTGTCCTCGAGGTCGTCATAGGGCGTCGTCCGCGCGAGGAGGAGCATGAGGTCCGAGTGCTGCGCGCGCGAGATGAACACCTTCTGGCCGTTCACGACGTAGCGGTCGCCGCTCTTCACCGCCGTCGTCTTGATGCGCGTCGTCTCCGATCCCGCGTCGGGCTCGGTGACGCCGAAGGCCTGCAGCCGCACCTCGCCCGTGGCGATGCGTGGGAGGTAGCGCTCCTTTTGGCTGTCCGACCCGTGGCGGAGGACGGTGCCCATCGTGTACATCTGCGCGTGCGCCGCCGCGGCGTTCCCGCCGGAGGCGTTGATCTCCTCGAGGATGGCCGCGCCGTCGGCGACGGGGAGCTCGGACCCGCCGTAGCGGCGCGGGATGAGCGCGCCCAGCCAGCCGGCGTCGGTGAGCGCCTTCACGAAGTCGGTCGGGTACTCGCTCCGCTCGTCGAGAGCGCGCCAGTACGCGTCGGGGAAGCGCGCGCAGAGCTCGCGCACGGCCTCGCGGATGGCGCGCTGGTCCTCGCTCAGGCTGAAGTCCATCGGTTCTCCTCCAGTGACGGCGGCGCGGCCGCGGTCACGCCGCGGGCTCGGGGAAGTGCGTGCGGGCCGGCGCCGCCGCGCGCGTCGGGACCATGAAGCTGCGGACCATGACGAGGACGACCGTCCCGTCCTGCTTGATCCCGCGCTGGCGGACCTTCACGATCCCCCACCCCGGGCGCGAGCGCGAGGCGCGCGCCTCGAGGACCTCGCTGTCGGCGTAGAGGGTGTCGCCGGCGAACAGCGGGTTGGGGAGCGTCACCTCGCCCCACCCCAGGGCGAACCCGTTCTCGCTCGTGTCCTCGACGGCGAGTCCCGCGACGACCGCGAGCGTGAACGCGCTGTTGACGAGCGTGCGGCCGAACTCCGTCGTCTGTGCGTAGTGCTCATTGAAGTGGATCTGATTGGTGTTGTTCGTGAGCAGCGTGAACTGTGTGTTGTCCGTGTCGGTGATGGTGCGGCCGATGCGGGATCGGTAGACGTCGCCGACGGCGAAGTCCTCGAAGTACCGCCCTTCCCATCCGGACTTCACGCCCATCGAGCGAGAGGGTACCTGCCAAGGTCGTCAGCCGCACGTATGCTGCGGCCATGCTGTGGGACGTCGAATTCAACTCGGGCGCCTTCTATCCCGCGCAGACGGACATCCGCCTCGCCGAGATCGCCGAGGAGCGCGGGTTCGACGCGGTGTGGAAGGGCGAATCGAACAGCACCGACCCGCTCGTCCTCCTCTCGGGGATGGCGACGCGCACGAAGCGCATCAAGCTCGGGACGGCCATCTATCACATCTACGGCCGCAGCCCCGTCACCCTCGGCATCCAGTCCGCGACGCTCAACGACCTCTCGGACGGGCGCGTCCTCCTGGGGCTCGGCGTCGCGAACACGAACATCGCCGGCTGGCACCAGGGCACCTTCGACCGGCCGCTGCGCCGCATCCGCGAGTACGTCGAGGTCGTGCGCGCCGTCGCGAGCGGCGAGAAGGTCGACCACGAGGGCGGGATCTACCCCGTGCGCGGATTCAAGCTCTCGTGGCGCCCGTCACATCCCGAGACGCGGATCTACTACGCCGGGCTGGGCCAGAAGATGACGCACCTGGCGGGGAAGATCGCCGACGGGATCATCCTCAACATGGCGAACCCGGCGAAGGTCCGCGAGATCGTCGCGAACGTGCGCGCGGGCGCGACGGAGGCGGGGCGGGACCCCGCGAAGATCGACATCTGCGTCAAGGTGCGCGTCGCCATGAGCGGCGACCGCGAGCAGGCGAAGCGCAAGCTCAAGCAGGTCCTCACCTTCTACAACATCTCGGACCACTACAAGGACATGGTCGCGGGCGAGGGCTTCGCCGACGAGGGCGCGGCGATCCGCGCCGCGTACGCGAGCGGCGGCTTCAAGGCGGCGGCCGCCGCGGTGCCCGACCACATGCTCGAGGGCCTGCCCCTGGTCGCCGCTACGTCCGTCGACGAGGTGCGCGAGCGCATCGCGCCCTACGTCGAGGCCGGCGCGACGCGGCTCAACATCCCGTTCGTCCCCTGCGGCGGGGGCGAGCCGGGCGCGGAGGCGGAGACCTTCCTGCGCGCCTGGCGCTGACCGGAGCGTGAAAACGATCCTGCGCCTGTGGCAAAGCAGGGGACGCTGAGAGCGGTCGCACGCCGCGCGGGCCTTTTCGCATCCGTCGTCAGGACCAGCGGACCGGTGCGCAAGGTCACCACGTAACGGGACGCGGACCGCGGCATTCGGCCTACGCGCGCCGCGCCGACGCGATGCGGACGGACCTAGCGACCGCGCGCGGCGATCGCGACCCTCATGTTCAGCGAAATGCCGTTCGTGAGGTGACGTATGTCCGGCGTCGTACACATCGTCGACCGTTTCGGTGGTGGGGAGCGTGTCGGGTGCCCGCTCCAGCAGCGCGACGTCGGCGTGGACGAGTGCCAGGCCTGCCCGCGGCTGCAGAAGCTCGACCTCGGGGCGGACGTGCCGTACGTCGTGTGCGACGCGCCGGCGCTCCTGTGGTGGCCGGAGCTCGCGGCCTAGCAGCTCGGCTCAGGCGGGCGCGGTGGGCACGGTGCGCGGCCGCGCCGCGCGGTGGGTGGCGACGAACGAGCCGAGCAGGATGAGAGCGAAGCCGGCGGCGATGCTCAGCGTGAACGGCTCGCCGAGCAGCAGGACACCCAGGACGATCGCGACCGCGGGATTGAAGTACGTGATCACCGTCGCGCGCACGGACCCCACCTCGTGGATGAGCGCGAAGAAGAGCAGGAACGCGAGGGCCGTGCACACGAGGCCGAGCAGCGCGACGGCGCCGAGGGCGCGCAGCGACGGCGGCGTCGACGGCAGCTGCGCGAGGGTCACGGGCAGGTACACGAGCGCGGAGATCGTGAGGGAGACAGCGATGACGCCGACGGACGGCGCGCCGCGAAGGTAGCGGCCGATGATCATGGCCCCGAGGGCGTAGCCGAGCACGACGAGCCCGACCTCGCCGACGGCGAGGAGGTCGTCGGTGGCCACGTCGAGCCCGACGACCAACCCGACGCCCACGAACCCGACGACCAGCCCGGCGATGCCGCGGGGGCCCGGCCGATCCTCGTGGCCGAGGATCCACGCGAGGATCGCGCCGACGAGCGGCACGCCCGCGATGAGCAGCCCGGAAAGCGAGCTCGACAGGCGCGTCTCGGCGTACGACAGGAGGATCCAGGGGCCGACGATCTCGGCGCACGTGTAGAGGAGCACGGCGCGCCAGCGCGCGAGGAGCGGACGGAGCTCGTGGCGCGTCGCCGCGATCGGGAGCAGGAGCAGCGCGCCCAGGGCCGTGCGGCCGAACACCACCGCCGCGGGCGGCAGCTCCGTCACGGCGACCTTGATGAGGAGGTACGGGATCCCCCAGATGAGCGCCATCGCGGCGAAGAGGACCCACCCGCGGGCGCTCACGCGCGCTCCCTGGTGACGGTCACGCCGCTATGGAAGCTCGACCGGGTCGCTCGCGCGCAGCGCGACAGGCTCGGGGACCGCCTCGGCGAGCACGAACCAGGTGCGCGAGCGCGCCGCCGCGAGGACGAGCATGAGCATGCCCGCGGCGCCCGCGAGGTACACGCCGGGGATGCCGATGACCGCGGCGAGCGCGGATCCGACGATCGGGCCGAAGCCCCAGCCCATGTTCTGCGCCGCGGCGAGGGTGCCGAACGCGCGCCCCTCCCCACCGACCGGCGCGCCGGCGCGCGTGAGCACGGTGATCGCCGCCGTCGTTCCGGCGAGACCGACGCCGACGAGCAGACGGAGGACGAGGAACACGATGACGTTCGGGACGAGGGCCTGCGGCACGAGCGCGACGGCGACCAGGGCGAGCGAGACGACGAGAAGCTGACGCGCGTCGTGCCGGTCGGCATGAGCGCCGAGGATGGGCATCGCGACGGCGGCGGCGAGCGCGCTCAGCGCGAACGCGAGCCCGATCGCGACGTCCGAGGACAGCCATGCCGGGCGCGCGAGCTCCTGCACGTAGATGGCGATGAGCGGGATCGTCCCGGCGTAGGACACCTGGATGAGCCCGCCGATGATGAGGACGCCACGCAGCGCCGGCCACGCGAAGGGGTCCAGGACGTCGCGCAGGCCCCAGCTCGGCGCGGCGGCCGCCGCGGGGACGACGCTGGGGGTGTCCTCGACGGTGAGGATCGTGACGATGGTGCACAGCGCGAGCACCGCGGCGCCGAAGAGGATCGCGCCCTTGAGGCCGATCGCGGCGACCGCGAAGCCGCCGAGCACCGGACCGATGAGGTTGCCGACCTGGACGGCGGCGTTCATGAGCCCGATGGCGGCGCCCGTCCGCTCCTTCGGGACGATGCTCGCGATGAGCATCGCCGCCGCGGTCTGCGTCCCGGTGAACACGCCTTGCACGAGGCGCACGGCGACGAGCTGCCACGCCCTCTCGACGACGGCTTGGAGCGCGAGCGAGATCGAGCCCGCCCCGATGGCGCGTACCAGCATCGCCTTGCGCCCGAAGCGATCGGCGAGGAGGCCCCAGAGGGGCGAGGCGAAGGCCATGGTGATGCCCGATCCGCCGATCGCGAGCCCGCTCCACAGCTCCACCTGCGAGAGGTCGGTCACGCCGAGCTGCTGGAACAGCAGCGGAATGAACGGGAAGATCGCGTTGAATCCGACCAGGATCGCGATCTGCGTCAGCGAGACGATCTGGACGGTGCGCTGCCAGTGGGGGATCGCGCGGGACCTAGACATCCGGGGATCCCAATGAGAACACACCGAGCGTGCCCGCGTCTGCGTCGGCGGACACGCTCGGCGTTGTCAGACGCGTCTCAGCCGCGCGTGTCGAAGCCCTGCGACCCGACCCCGAAGGTGCGGTCGACCCGCGCGCGGTACGTCGATCGATCAGTCCGGCCGGTAGTCGACGCAGTCGATCCACTTGAACGGCGAGCCGCTCGCGGTACGGTACTCGCGCACGACCTGGCTCGTCGTTGGGTCGACGATGAGGATGCGGTCGTTGAAGTCGTCGCTGAGGGCGATGCGGTTCGAGGCGATGACCGTCGCCGAGGAGGGGCTCTTGAGCTTCCCGCCGTCGTCGAACTTCCAGAGCACCTTGCCGTCCGGTGCCAGCCGCAGGAGCTGGCCGGGCTGCACGTAGTCGGCGACAAGGACCGTCCCGTCGGACAAGGCCATCGCGTCGGAGGGATACTGCGTCGGCGAGCGGAAGGCCCAGCGGACCGTCCCGTCGGGCGCGACGCGATCGATCCACTGACCGTTGATCTCGGTGACCACGACGTCGCCGTTCGCCGTCGGGAACGCGCCGTTGGGCGCGGAGAAGCGGCTCGGCGGCTTGTGCGCGCACTTGCCGTCGCCGATCTGGCTGAGGAAGCGCCCGTCGTCGCCCGACACGCGGACGGCGCGGCAGTTCTTGATGTCGGCGAACCACACGACGCCGTCGAGGCCCTGCACCGAGTCGTCCGGGCCGGAGAACCCGTTGGTGCCGCTCCCCGGCTTGTTCGGCGTCCCGATGTGCCACTTCACGCTCTTGGTCGCCATGTCGATCGCGATGACGGTGCTCGTCGGGTCCGAGTTCGCGAAGATCGTCTTCCCGTCGACGCCGTAGTACGCGTCGTCCCAGGCCGCGTAGCGGTGACCCTCGGCGTCGTCCGGACGCGGGAACGACCACGTCGCGTTCCCCTCGGCGTCGATCTCGACGAGGCGCAGGTTCCCGCGGTCCGTCACCAGCAGGTGACCGGTGAAGGGGACCCCCGCGGGAAGCGGCGGCAGCGACCACGCGCCACCCGGAAGCCGCGTCGCTGGGTCGATCGTGGGCAGGGGAGCCGGGATCGACGCATTCACGGTCACCGGACCGGCGACGACGCTCGGCTCGGGCGTCGCGGGCGTCCATCCGGTCGGAGCGGCGGTCCCGGCGCCGCCGGCGCAGGCGGCCGCCACGACGCTGACAAGAAGGAGCAGCGTCCCGGCGCGGGCCGCGCGGCGCGGAGCCAGCGCGGCTCTGTGATCTCGGATGGTCCCCCACGCTGAGGCGGCACGGCCCACTGCGGTAGGGCCGAATGGGGCACGCTCGGGCTCCGACCGGACGTGCTAGGGCTCTGTCTGCTCCCGGGGGTAGAGATAGCGGACGGGATCGCGCGCGAAGTCCTGGTAGCTGCCCCGCGCGTTGATCCCGGGGATCTCGGGGATCCAGTCTTCGCGCAGCAGCCGGTCCGGATCGCCGTAGCGCCGCGCGTACTCACGGACCTCCGGATCGTCGAGCGCCTGCAGCCTGCCATGGTCGATGACCTTCACCGTCTCGCCGCTCGTCGTCGTGATGGCGTAGGTCGGGAACAGCAGGTGGACGTGGAGGTGCCCGTAGGTGATCCCGCGCTCACCCGCCCAGACCTCCTCGGGACCGCGCCAGCGCGTCCCGATGCCGGCATGGATGACGCCCGACCGGCGCCGCTCCCACTCGAACCCGCCGGAGGAGAGGAGGTGGATGCGCGATGGCCGCTGCACGCGTGGATTCGTGCCGATCGCGAGCTCCCACAGCCAGAAGAGGCCGGGGCGCGGGAACACCGGGTACTCGTTCTTCTTCGTCGCGGCGAGGAGCTCCCGCCACGCGTCACCGTACTTCCCGCCGCCCTCGACGGCCTCGAGGCGACCGCCCTCGAAGTGCAGCCGGATGTGAGGGAAGGGCCGCGCGAAGTGGCTCGTCGTCCCGGCGATGACGCCCGTCGCGTCCTCCTGCGGGAGGATCGGCTGCGGCGGGTGGCCGTGGAGGTGGCCGTGCGAGCGCACGGGGTCGGCGACGAAGCCGCGCCGCGAGCCGTCGAAGTACTCCTCGTGCAGCGTGAACGTGAGGTCGGTCCCCTCGGGGTCGGTGAGGTGGACCTTCCCGCCGCGCCCCTTGGTCCAGATGCGGTCCCACGTCCGGACGTTGATGAGGTGGTGCAGGTCCTCGGGGAACGTCGCCGCGCCCTGCTCGAGGTGCTCGGCGCGGAGCCACGGGATCTGCTCGTAGCGGAACGAGGTCTGCTTCGTCGGACCGCCCTTGCCGTGGATGAGGAGGTCGTATCCGTTGGCCTCCGCGATCCGCTCGACCCAGGGGAGCCCCTCCCAGCGACGCGGCGCCTTCTCGAAGGGCACGTCGCGGATGGTCACCTTGATCTCGTCGAGCTCCTCGAACTCGCGGTCCGGGCCCGCGTCGATGCGCAGGATGTCGACCGTCGCCCCCCGCTCGCGGAGCGCCTGCGCGAACGCCTCCGCGACGCGCTGCTCGTAATGCGTGTCGATCGCGATGAGGACGCGGTCGCCGGGCTTGGTCGCGCCGTAGCCGACGATGTGCGGCGAGCGCACCTCGGGCATCGCCGCGACCGCGCGCGCCATGTCCTGGTAGCCGCTCGACGCGGGGCGGGCCGGCGCCGTCGCGCCGGACCCGCCCTCACCCGCGTCGAGACACATCAGCCTTGGCTCTTACTTGCCGTAGAGCTGCTTGTAGAAGCCGGAGTCGTCGAGCTGCTTGACGATGGAGTCGTCGATGAGGTCGCTCGTCTTGAGCTTCGAGACCGACGGGTTGGTCTTCGCGACCTCCTTGAGCGTGTTGTCCATGCCCAGGACGTACGGCGGCTCCGCGAGGTACTTGCTGAACTGCTCCCAGGTGTTCGTGAGGACGGCCTGGTCGCTCACCTTGAGGTACTTCTGGAGCACCGTGAGCGCGAACGCCTTGTCGGTCTTGAAGCGCCACACGCCCTTCGAGTACGCCATGATCACGCGCTTCACGACGTCGGGGTTCGCCTTCAGGTACTTCTCGGTGGTGCCGATGCCGACGGACGGCCACTGCGGTCCGTCGGTCGCGAGGTTGAGGAGCTCGTGGAAGCCGGCGACCTTGGCGCGGTAGTTCGTCGGCGGCGACACGACGCCCGCGTCGATCTGCTTGGCGGAGAGCCCGGTGAAGATCGCGGGGACCTCCGTGAGCGGAACGAACGTGACGTCCGTCGGCTTGAGGTGCCACATGTCGAGCGCGAGGCGCGCCGCGGTGTCGGTCGACGAGCCGGCGCGCGTGATGCCGAGCCGCTTGCCCTTCAGCTGATCCGGGCTCGTGATGCTCGGCTGGGTCATGACACTGAAGACGAGCCTGTTGGTGATCCCGTAGACCATACGGATGTCGGCGCCCTTCAGGTCGGCGTCGATGTCCACCTCGCCGTCGAGGTGCGTGAACTGGATGTCACCCGCGAGGAGCGCGGCCACCGCGCGGCTCGAGCTCGGGATGTGCTCGAGCGTGACGTCGAGGTTCTCGTCCTTGAAGTAGCCCGCCTCGTACGCCGTCCAGAGTCCGCTGCTCGCGCCGCTGACGGCGGTCCAATTGAACTTGACTTTCGCGGCGGGTCCCGGTGTCGGCGACGCCGCGGACGTCGCGGCGGCGACGCTCGGCGCTGCGCTCTTGGATGGTGCCGCGCTGGGTGCGGCTGCGCCGCCACATGCGGCGACGAGGACAGCAAAGACGCTCGCAAAGGCGATCGATCTCATGCCCGAACCCCCTCCGGCGCCGCGATGGCGGCGTATGGGCGGGAATGGTAAGACCTTTGGCCCCCTGGTGCCGAGGCTTTCGGCCTCAGTCCTCGGGTTTCCCCCCCATGAACGCCTGCATCTGCTCCTCGAGGCCGGGCTCGTCCTCGTACAGGGGGATGGGATCCATGGCCGCCTGCATCGTCTCGATGATCGATTCCCACATGTGCATGCGGATCACGGTCGCGACCTTGTCCGGCGAGCCGTTGAAGTGCTGGTGCCAGACGTACTGGTTCACGATCGCGCCGTCGCCCTGTGTCCACGGGTACTTGACGCCGTCGATGACGCTGTAGCCGTCGCCCTCGACGATGTAGAGGAGCGCCTCGCCCGGATGACGGTGATTCGCCTGCTTCGCGCCGGGCGGGATCTGGAAGAGGGCGATGGACAGGCCCGTCGTCTTGTATCCCAGGCTCTGGTCCACCAGGAGCGCGGTGCGCGTCCCGCGCGGGCTCGAGCGCAGCGTGAGGTCGCCGAACGAGGTGTGGCGGCGCGCCGCGAGGCGCGCGTCCCACGAAGCCGTCGCGGCGGCGAGCTCGGCGTCGTAGCCGCGACCGCCGGCGGCGGGAGCACGGACAGCGCGGTCCGGCTCGGGGGGGACGTCGCCGACATCCTCGATCCGACTGAGGCCCAGGGTCCGCACGAGCGGCGCGTCGCTGACGGCCAGGAGGCGCGCCGGCGTCTTTCCGGTGTTCTCGTGGCGGTGCCAGCTCCACGCAGGAGTGTGCAGAGCGTCCCAGCGCATCCAGGCAAAGCGTTGCGACCCGATGGTCGTCGCGCCCTGACCCTCGAGGACGAAGCACAGCGCGTCATGCGAGTGGCGGTGCGTGCTCGTCCGCTCTCCGGGCGCGATCTCGATGATGCGCGCGTCGATCATCCGCATCGGGATGCCGCTGTCGCCGCCGCACAGGAAGCCGACGCTCGCGTTCCGCGCATCCGAGCGCGCCATCCGCACGTCGGCGCCGCGCGCGAGCGTCTTGCGCTGGCGCCGCCACTCGTCGAGGAAGGACGAGCGCCGGCGGCGCTGCACGAAATAGTGGCTGCGCGGGTCGACGACCTCTGTTCCCTTCACGTTCCGCAGCATAAGGCCCGCGACCGCCGCGAGCCGCCACACTTAGCACCGTGCCCTGGGATCCCGCGCAGTACCTCCGCTTCGGCGGATACCGCACGCGACCCGCGATCGATCTGCTCGCACGCGTGCCGCTCGCCGCTCCGCGCACCGTGTACGACCTCGGCTGCGGACCGGGCAACGCGACGCGCCTGCTGCGCGAGCGCTGGCCCGCGGCACACGTCACCGGCGTCGACGCGTCGGAGGAGATGCTCACGAGGGCGCGCGCGTCGCGTCCCGACGTCGACTGGGTGCTCGCCGACATCGCCTCCTGGCGTCCGCCCCGGCCCGCCGACGTCGTCTTCTCGAACGCCGCGCTGCACTGGCTCGGCGACCACGCGCGCCTCTTCCCCGCCCTCGCCGCGCAGGTCGCTCCCGGCGGCGTCCTCGCGGTCCAGATGCCGGACGGCTTCCACGACCCCTGGCACACGCTCATGCACGAGGCGGTGCGCGAGAGCCCCTACCGCGAGAAGCTCGAGCCGCTCCTCCTCGTCGACCCCGTCGGCCCGCCCTCGTTCTACTTCGACCTCCTCTCGCCACACATGCGTGACGTCGACGTGTGGACGACGATCTACCTGCACGTCCTCGAGGGTGGGGACCCGATCATGGAGTGGACCAAGGGGAGCGCGCTCAAGCCGCTCCTCGACGCGCTGCCCGAGAGCGAGCGCGCCCCCTTCGAGTCCCGCTACGCCGAGCTCGTTCGCGCCGCATACCCGCGCCGGGCCGACGGCACCACGCTGTTCCCCTTCCAACGCCTCTTCATCGTCGCCGTTAGATAGGGCTGATCCGTGGAAGCCCTGCGTGGGCGCCAACGGCCTCCTTCTCAACGTCCTCCTCTTCGGATCGGGCTCGGACTCGCTTCGTACGGCACTGCCGTCGCGACGCGAGCTCGTCCTCAGCGATCCTCATCGGAGGACGTC
>JAJYLV010000166.1 GCA_021787445.1 Chloroflexota bacterium
CGTACGCCGCCGCGCCGTTCCCGGCGACCGAGCCGCCGCCGAACGCGATGCGCAGCTCGGGCGTCTCGCCGCCGAAGATCCGCGCGCGCGCCATCTCGCCCGACCTCGGCGTCCCGACGAAGCGGTCGCGCGCGTCGAGGATCGCGACCGCTGCGGTGGTCGGCTCCAGCGATGACGCGTCCATCTCGTCCCGCGGCAGTGGATCGGAGTCACGCCTCGACAGCGCGAGCGTCCCGCTCGGCGCTTCCGTAGCCTGCCTGGTCAGCGCCCCGAGGTCGACGCGATCGAGCCCGCGCGCCTGGACGAGAAGGTCGCTCCGGCCGACGAGGTCGGCGCTGCGCTCGACGCCGAGCTGCCCGGCGATCTTCGCGAGCTCCTCGCGCATCGCGCCGAACGAGCGCTGGAGGTTCTCCACCGCACGCTCGAGCTCCTGCGGCTCGAACTTCTTGATCCCGCGCGCGGTCGCCTCGGCCACGCTCTCGATCTGCGTCGCGATGCCGACGTGGCACGTGTCCAGCTGGCACCCGCGGCAGATCGTGCAGCCGATGGAGACCATGGCGAACGTGGCGAAGCCGCAGCGGTCGGCGCCGAGGCACATGAGCTTCGCGACGTCGTGCGCGCTCTTCACGCCGCCGTCGCACCACACCTCGACGCGGTCGCGCAGCCCCGCGGCGACGAGCGCGCGGTGCGCCTCCGCGACGCCGATCTCGACGGGCAGCCCCGCCCGCCGGAGAGCGTGCTGGCGCGCGGCGCCGGTGCCGCCGTCGTAGCCGGAGAGCGTGACGATATCGGCGCCCGACTTCGCGATGCCCACGGCGATGATCCCCACCTCGGGCGTCACGGGGATCTTCACCGCGACCCTCGCCCGCGGGTTCACCGTCTTCAGCTCGTGGACGACCTGCGCGAGGTCCTCGATCGAGTAGATGTCGTGGTTGTTCGAGGGCGAGATGAGGTCGACGCCCGGTCGCGCGTTGCGCGCGAGGGCGACCTTCTCGGAGACCTTGCGCCCGGGAAGGTGCCCGCCCTCGCCGGGCTTCGCGCCCTGCCCGATCTTGATCTCGAGGTAGCTGCTCGAGTTCGCCAGGAGCGCCGACACGCCGAAGCGCCCCGACGCGATCTGCTGGCCGCGGTTCCGCGGGTAGCGCCCGAGGAGGTCCGGCAGCTCGCCGCCCTCGCCGTTGACGCACAGCATGTTCATGCGGAACGCCGCCTCGGCGTACGCGCGGTACGCCGTCTCGCCCTGAGAGCCGAACGACATGGACGAGATGTAGAAGGGCATCGCGTGCTCGTCGGCGCTCGTGTCGGCATGCGGCGCATCGTCGGCGGCGATCCCGCTCTCGTCCATCCCGCGCAGGTCCCACAGGTGCCGCAGCGAGACGGGGTGCGCGCGCTCGTGCTCGATCAGCCTCTCCGCGTACGCGCGGTACGGCGCCTCGCCGTTCGCGACCTGAAGCGCGGCCTTCCACACGCGCGGGTAGATGCGGAACGGCACCTCGAGGCGCGCGGCCGTGCGGTCGCGCAGCATCGCGGCGCGCTCGAGCCCGTCCTCGGCGATGCGCTCCCAGGTGAGGCCGGTGTCCTCGCTCGCGCAGAACGTGCGGATCCCGAGGATGCGCGCGACGTCGGGCGCGACGCCGATCGCGGAGACGAGCCGCCCGTAGCCGCGCAGCTCGTGGATGCCGAGGGTCGAGATGACCTTCTCGATCCCCTTGCGCAGCGCCTCGACCAGGTTCGGCAGCGCGTCGGGGTCCTCGAGCGACAGCGCGTGCTCGAGGAGGAGGTACGGGTTGACCGCGTCCGCTCCCACACCCAACGCGACGACGATGTCGTGGAGGTTGCGGAAGCTCCCCGCCGAGACGAGGATCGCGCAGTCGCGGCGCAGCGAGCCCGACCCGGACGGCTGCTCGACGAGCGCGCGGTGGGCGGCGGCGACCGTGAGGATGGGGTCGATCCACGCGCGGCCCTCGGACATGACGCCGCGGTCCTGCACGACGATGAGCCGCGCGCCTCGGCGGATCCCGCGGCACGCCGCGGCGGCGATGCGCGCGAGCGCGTCGCGCGGGTGCTCCTCCCAGTCGCGGTCCGAGCTGAGGACGACCGGGCCGCGCGGATAGTGGCGGTCGAACTCGGCGACGACGTCCTCGAGGATCCACGTGCCGAGCGCGCGCGCCGCCCGGCGGTGGTCGGCGCCGCGCACGCCGGTCTCCGGCGCGTGCCCGCCGAGGAGGATCGGCTGCCGCAGCTCGATCCACGGGCGTGCCGGCGCGTGCCCGCGCGGCGACGGCCGCGGCCCGAGGAGCGTGCGCGTCGAGAAGTGCTCGATCTCGCGCTCGCGGTCGATCGCCGGATTCGTGACGACCGCGACCGTCTCGTGCAGGTGGTCGGCGAGGGTCCGCTTGCCGTCGGAGAGGACGCCGAGCGGGCCGTCGTAGCCGAGCGAGCCGATGGGCTCCCCCGCCGTCTCGGCCATCGCCTTCGCCATGCGGATGTCGTCGGGCTCCCACCCGAAGGCCGCGAACTGCTGCTCGCGCCGCAGCGTGATGTCCTCGAACTCGTCGGGCGGGAGGCCGATCTCCCACCGCGCCATCCCGCGGCCGTTGCGCTTCGGCGGCGGCGCGGGCGCCTCGGCGGGTCCGCCGGTCTCTATGCGCTGTCGCAGACCCTCGCTCTTCACGCCGCGCTCGCGGCGCGACGCGAGGAAGCGCGCGCGCAGCGCGTCGGCATCGAGGAAGCGCCAGCCGTCGGGCCCGCGGCGGAGCCCGACGTGCTCGCCCGGCCCGAGCGGCCGCGGGTCGGCGAGGTACCGGGTGAGCGGGACGAAGCCGCGCTCGCTCGCGAACACGTGCTCGTCCGGCGTCTCGACGTGCCACAGCGGCCGGAGCCCGAGCGCGTCGACGCTGAACACGCACGTGTCGCCGACGCGCGAGAGGATCGCGGCGGGGCCCTGCGCGAACGGCCCGAACGCGGCGCGCGCGTGCATGTACGCGTCCTGCGCGTCCTCGCCCATGCGCTTGATCTCGTTCACGATCGGCGGGAAGATCAGCTCCATCGCCTCGACGAGCGAGAGGCCGAGCTTGTTCACCATCCCGCGCACGATCGCGTCGACGTCCTGCGA
>JAJYLV010000167.1 GCA_021787445.1 Chloroflexota bacterium
GCCCTGAAGATCGCCGAAGCCGCGTGGCTGCGCGAGCGGACGGCAACGACCCCGATCTTCCTCTTGGACGACGTCCTATCCGAGCTGGATCCGGATCGGCGCCAGCGTCTGATCGACGCGATCCCACACGACGCCCAAGCGCTCGTCACCTCGGCCCTGCCGGCGGGACTCCCGCCGGCGCTCGCGGACGGCGCGCGCGTCGTCCGCGTGACCCGGGGGCACGTGGGGTGAAGCCCGTCTCGCGCGCCGTCGACCGTCTGCTCCGTGGACTCGGGATCGCCGCGGATGTCGCGCGGGCAGACGCCGTCGACCGCTGGCCGGCCGCGGCGACCGCCGTGTTCGGCCCGGACGGCGCGACGACGACGGCCGTCGCGGTCGACGGCGCGACGCTCATCGTCGCGGTGCCGTCGTCGGCCTGGGCGTCGGAGGTGCGGCTGCGGGAGCGTGAGCTCGTCGCCGCTCTCGAGACGTCCGCACCGCGGAGCGGGATCCGCCGCGTGAGGACCATCCCCGCGTCGCGCTGACCCCTCACCACGCCGTCCCCACGAGCGAGCGCGTCCTCTGGCCCCATACTCCGAGCGGATGCGTCCGGCGAGCTTCGTCACCACCGTCGGCTCGACGGGCACCGCGCAGGACGGGCGCGACGTCGTGATCGTGCACGAGCCGGACATCGGCGCGACGCTGCGGACGCGCGGTCGCTTCTACCTGCTGTGCGAGATCGACCCTCCCTCGCGCTCGGGGACCGAGATCGCGCGAGAGGTGACCGAGCTCGCTCGTCACGACTACTACTACGACCTCTCCGCCGGCGTCGAGGTCGGCCTCCGCCGGGCGCTGCGAAAGGCGAACCGCCGCGCGGCGCAGCTCATTCGCGAGGAGCGGACGCGGACCGCGCTGCATGTCGCGTGCGCCGTCGTCGTGAACAACGAGGTCGCGGCGGCACGGGTCGGTCGCGCGCACGTCTTCCTCGTCCGGCACGCGCGGCTGTTCCTCCCCGGCGAGGGACCGGATGAGCTCGCGGACTTCGTCCACCGCACGACGACACGCGACGCCGCGTCCCTCGGAGTGGAGACGGACCTGCTGCCCGGGGTCTGGCACCAGACGGTGGAGGCGGGCGACACCTTGATCCTCGCGAGCGGCGCGGTCGTCGACGGTCTCGGAGCGGACGCGCTCAAGAACGCGGCGATCACCCTCCACCCCCGCGCGTCCGCGGAGCACGTGCGCAATCGCTTCGTCGCCGAGAGGATCACGGGGAGCAGCGCGACGATATTCATCGAGATCGCGTCCGGCGCGGGAGCCGCCGCCCGCCGCGGGGGCGAGCCCGAGATGCCCACCTCCGAGCCGCCCGAGGTCGTCATCGCCGAGACCATCCGGTCGCGGGTCGACGTCGTCTGGCGCCGCCGCCCTCGTCCCCTCGCCTTCCTCGGCGCGATCGCGCATCCCCTCGTCAGCGTCGTCGCGGGCGCGGTCGGCGTCGCGGTGGAGCTCATGCCGCGCCGCCGGCCGGAGCTGCCGCGCCGGCCGGAGAGCGCTCGGCTCCGGTCGGCGCGCGTGCAGCGAGCGACGTCGTTCCTCGCGATCGCCCTCCTCGTCGTGACGGTCGGGGTCGGCTACGGCGTCGTGCGCAACTATCAGGAGGACCAGGTCAAGAGCGACTACCGCATCGCCGTCGCCGGCGTGCAGCAGGACATCACGGCCTCGCGCACCTTCGCGCAGGGCAAGGACATGGACCACGCCTGGGCGAGGGCGGCGTCCGCGGCACAGGGGCTCGCGACGGCCGAGCGCTCGCCGGCGGCGGACCCGGGACAGATCGCGCAGCTCCACGAGCAGCTCGCATCCCTCGACGACAGCCTTAACAGCGTCATCGTCGACCTCGCCGCGATCGCGCCGGAGGCGAGACCGGCGGGTCTCATCGAGACGGTGAACGGCCTGTACGCGGTCGACCCGGGTGCGGGTCGGCTGTGGCGCCTGTCGGGCAAGCCGCTCGTCGCCGGCATCGTCCTCGAGCGCGGCCAGGGCGGCGTCGCGACGCCGTCGTTCGTGACCGCCGACGGCGCCTCGCTGCTGGCCCTCGACGATGCGCGTCGGCTGTGGCGCGCGGAAGGCAACACGGTGAAGCAGGTCCCGCTCCCCGGCACCGAGAAGTGGAAGACGGCGAGCGGCCTCGTGACCTTCGCCGGGAACGTCTACGTGCTCGACGCCCAGGAGGGACAGGTGTG
Organism: Chloroflexota bacterium; assembly: GCA_021787445.1. Classification (GTDB taxonomy): domain Bacteria; phylum Chloroflexota; class Limnocylindria; order P2-11E; family P2-11E; genus JACPOT01. Next base: position 2,217 of record JAJYLV010000167.1, read on the forward strand.
GCGGTACGAGCCGGACTTCACGGGCGCGCTCGCGGGGCCGACCGGCTTCCTCCCGACCGCGCTCGCGCCGGGCAGCGCGCGCGAGCTCCAGGTCGACGGGGACATCTGGATCCTCACGGCGGCCGGCGAGCTGCAGCGCTATCGCCGTGAGGGTCTCGCGCCCGTCCTTACGCGGATCCCCTTCACGCCCGAGTGGAGCGGGACGCCCCTCAAGCCGACGGCCTTCCAGGCCCGGGAGTCGCAGGCCGCGATCTGGCTGCTTGACGCCAACGCGCGGGTCATCGTGCAGATGACGCGCGGCGGCCGCGAGATCGCGCGCTGGACGTTGCCGCAGCACCTGCCCGCGGCGAGCGCGTTCTACGTCTCGGAGAAGCAGGACCTCGCGTACACCATCCACGGCTCCAAGATCGCGACGCTGGATCTCACCCGTTGATCCCGCTCCACGACCTCGAGCCCACGCGGCGGCCGCCGGTCGTCACGCGCCTTCTGCTCCTGGCGAACATGGCCGTCTGGGTCTACGTCCTCACGCTCACGCCCGATCCCGCACGGTTGCAGGCCTTCTACGAGCGCTGGTCCTTCGACCCGGCCGCGCTCCGCGGCGCGGTCCTCGGTGGACACTTCACGGTCGCGGCCCTCCTCCCGCTCATCACGCACCAGTTCATCCACGCGGGCTGGCTGCACATCCTCGGTAACATGCTCTATCTGTGGATCTTCGGCGACAACGTCGAGGACAAGATGGGGTCGGGGACGTATCTCGTGTTCTATCTCGTCGCGGGCGTCGTCGCCGCGCTCGGCCAGGCCATCGTCGCGCCGGCGACGATGGTCGGGGCGTCCGGCGCGATCGCCGGCGTCCTCGGCGCGTACTTCGTCCTCTCACCCGGGGCGCGCGT
>JAJYLV010000047.1 GCA_021787445.1 Chloroflexota bacterium
TACGTCACGCCCCGCATCGCCCTCATCCCGCTGCTCATCATCTGGTTCGGGATCGGCATCGAGTCGAAGGTCGCCGTGGTCTTCCTCGGCGCGTTCTTCTCGAACGTGATCAACACCACGGCCGGGGTCCGCAGCCTCGACCAAGGCCTGCTGCGGGTGGCGCGATCCTTCGGCGCCAGCGACCGGAAGATCTTCACCAGCATCGCGCTGCCCGGGTCCGTGCCGTTCATCCTCACCGGGCTGCGGCTGGCCGTCGGGCACTCGCTCATCGGCGTCTTCGTCGGCGAGCTCGTCGCCGCGCAGCACGGCGTCGGGCAGATGATGTCCATCGCCGGAGCGACCTTCAACAGCCCCGCGGTGTTCGCCGGACTGATCATCTTCGCGGTGTCCGGCCTCGTGCTCACCGTCGCGCTGCAGCGCATCGAGCACCACTTCGACGCCTGGAGGCCGCAGCAGCCCTAGCGAGCAGGAGAGTCGTAGAGGGGCAGCGCTAGCATCCTCTCGATGTTCACCCCTGTCAGCCGCTCGCGCGCGTCGGGAGAGATCGTCTCGCAGATCGAGCACGCGATCTTCGACGGCGCGCTGCGTCCGGGCGACCGTCTCGAGTCCGAGCGCGAGCTGGCGGAGCAGTTCGCCGTGTCGCGGATCACGGTGCGCGACGCGTTGCGTGTCCTCGAGGCGCGCGGGCTCATCCGCGTCAAGGTCGGAGCCTCGGGCGGTGCCTTCGTCGCCGAGACGAATCTCGATCAGGTGGCCGAGTCGATATCGACCATGGTCCGCCTACGGCGGATGACGCTGTCCGAGCTCGCGGAGGCGCGGACGATCGTCGAGAGCGCTGCCGCCGAGCGCGCCGCGGTGCGTGCCGACGACCTCGCCGTCGCGCGGCTCGGCGAGATGGTGGAGGAGATGCGGCATGTCGTGCACGACGAGCGCCCGCACACGGAGGCGAGCATGGACTTCCACGTCGCCGTGGCGGAGGCGTCCGCGAACGAGCTCCTGTCCGCGACGGTCCGTGCCTACCGCGACCTGCTCATGCAGACACTGCACGACATGCGCGACGTGCGGTCCGCCCGCGTGACGCAGAAGTGGCACGAGGACATCATGGAGGCGATCCGCGCGCACGACGCCGACGCCGCACGCGACCTGATGCGCGACCATCTGCTGGACTTCGAGAAGCGCATCCGGCTGTACCTGCAGGCGAAGGAGGCTTCGGGCGATCCACGCGCGACCCCGGCCCTCGCCGGCAGGGGCGGACCCGAGCGCGAGCTGCGGCGAGAGGTCCAGTGACGATCTCGGCGGAGACCGCGAACGGCGAGCGCTTCGCGCTCGCGAGAGCCGCCCTGTCGCAGGTGCCGCACCCCGTGGCCATCATCTCCGCCGCCGCCGACGGCGATCGCTCGTGCGCGACGGGCACCGCGATGTACGTCTCCCTCGCCCCCGCGCAGGTCGTGGTCGCCCTCTTTCCCGGAAGCCACACGGCGAAGCTCATCGAGAGGAGCGGGGAGTTCAGCGTGTCCGTGCTCACGCGGGCCCAGCAGCCCGTCGCCGCGGCCGCGGGCCGCTCCGCGCCGTCGGGCCAGGACAAGTTCGCGGCCTTCGGCATCCCCGTCCTCGAGCCGCCGGCGGGCGCTGCGGCTCCCGCCGTCGCCGACAGCCTGGCCGTTCTGTGGTGCCGCGTCGTGCAGCGCATCCCGACCGGCGACCACGTCCTGCACGTCGGTGAGGTCGTCGCTCACCGTGCCGACGCGACGAAGGTGGATGCGCTGCTCCGCTTCCGCCGGCGGTACCTGCGCGTCGGTGACTGGACGAGCGACGAGAGTCCGGAGGGATATCCGGTCTGACGCGGCCGAAGCGCATCGTCGTCGCCATCAGCGGGGCCTCGGGGCCGATCTACGGCATCCGTCTCCTCGAGGTCCTGCGTACGCTCGGCGGCTTCGAGACGCACGCCGTCGTCTCGAGCGGAGCCCGCGCGACCATCGCGTACGAGACGAGCTGGAAGCTCGAGGACGTCCTCGCGCTCGCCGACGTCGTCCACGACGAGAAGGACCTCGCCGCGCCCATCGCGAGCGGCACGTTCCTCACGGACGGCATGGTCGTCGCGCCGTGCAGCGTGCGCACCCTCGGCGACATCGCGACGTCGCACAACGACAGCCTCATCGTCCGCGCCGCCGACGTGCACCTCAAGGAGAGGCGCACGCTCGTCCTCATGGTGCGCGAGACGCCGCTCCACGCCGGCCACCTGAAGGCGATGTACGACCTGTCGCTCTACGGGGCCGTCATCCTGCCCCCCGTGCCGGCCTTCTATCACCTGCCCAAGACGATGGGGGATCTCGTGGATCACAGTGTCGGCAAGGCGCTGGACCAGCTCGGCGTCGAGCATGAGCTCTTCCGCCGCTGGACCGGGCCGCTGTCAAGCGAAGAGAGGATGAAGAGGACATGACGACCACGGCCGTGCGCGCGGATCTCAGCCTGCTCATCGCGAGGGCCACGAGAGCAATGGCGATCGCCGGGCTCTTCGACATGCACGGGCACATCAGCGTCCGCGACGGCGACGTCATCTACATCAACGACCGGCGATCGAGCCGCAGGACGCTCGGTCCCGATCACGTCGCCGTCGTCCGCGTCGCCGACGGCCAGGCGGTCCGGGGCGAGCCCCCCAGCGAGACGGCGCTCCATCTCGCGTGCTACCGCGCGCGCGAGGATGTCGGGAGCGCCGCTCACTTCCACCCGCTGTTCGCGACGGCGTTCGCGACCGCGGGCCGTCCCCTCGTCGCCGCGTACTGCGCGGGCGCCGTCTTCGGGCACGAGGTCCCCGTGTTCGACGACCCCGACCTCATCCGGCGCGACGACCAGGGCCGCGAGGTCGCGAGCGTCCTCGGCGGCCACCGTGCCGCGCTTCTCCGCGGCCACGGCGTCATCGTCGTCGCCGAGGACGTGCCCGCGTGCGTCGCCCAGTCGCTGTGGCTCGAAGAGAGCGCGCGGCGGCTCGCCCACACGATCCCGCTCGGCGAGCCGAAGGCGTTCAGCGCCGACGAGATCCGCCGGGTGACGGCGGCGATCTGGCAGCCGAAGGTCATCGAGAAGGCTTGGACCGACGCGCTCGAGAGGGCGCGGGTGGCGGGCGCGTTCGACGATCTCCCCGGCGCGTGAGGCCGTTCCTCCACGCGCTCCGTGAGGAGCTGTTCGGGCGCGGCGCGCTCGTCAACTACATCGTTTGTACGGCGGCGACGGCGGCGGAGGGCATGCTCCAGCAGCTCTACGCCCCCTACCTCTCGGCGTCGGGCCACGCGCTCCCGTTCATCGGCATCCTCACCTCGTTCATCGCCGTCACGCGGCTGATCTCGCGCGTGCCGATCGGCACGGCGTACCGCCCCGAGCGGGCACGCATCATGGTCATCGTCGGCGTCTTCGCGCTCTCGCTCACCATCCTCCCCTTGGCGCTGAGCGGCGCCGCCGCGGTGGTCATCCCGGCGACGCTGCTCCACGGCGTCGCGTTCGGCGCCGTCACCACGGTCAACCTCGCCGCGACGATCGACGCGACGGGAGGACGGCGCTCGGGTCAGATCATGGCCTGGTACACGGCCGCGCTCTCGATGGGGTACGCGCTCGGCGCGTTCCTCGGCGGCGCCGCGGGCGACCACCTCGGGCTCCGCGGCGCCCTCGTCGTGACGGGCCTCGTCCCGCTCATCGGCCTCGCCGCGGCGTTCTGGCATCCGCGCCTGGTGCCGTCGCCGGCGCGCCCCCGCGCCGCCGGACGCGGCCTGTCGTCGCTCCTCGCAGCCGCTCGGGAGATCGACTCGCGCGTGTGGCTCGCCGCCCTCGTCGTGCTCTACTCGAACCTTCTGTCGGACTCCGTCGACTACATGTTCCCGCTGTACGCCCTCGGCATCGGGCTGCCCCTCGCCGCCTCGGGCGTCCTCAAGGGGCTCAAGTCCTCGTCGGCGACGGTCATCCGGTTCGGCAGCCTCGCGCTGTTCCGCTGGGTCGACCACGCGACGATCAACTCGTGGGGCGTCCTCGCGATGGGCATCGTGATGTTCCTCCTGCCCATCGCTCCCGGCTTCCCCGCGCTCGTCGTGCTCTTCGTCGTCGCCGGTCTGTGCCGTGGGATCCTCCGCGTGACGAGCGCGGCGACCGTCGCGGACATGCGCGCGGACGGCAAGGACGTCGGCCTCGCGTCGGGTCTCTACAACGCGGGCCTCGACGTCGGCTCGATCGTCGGCCCCGGCCTGGCGGGGATCGTCGGGAGCCGGATCGGGCTCGGGCAGATGTTCCAGGTCATGGCCGTCGCCGCCCTCGCCATGTACTTCGCCGTCGTCCTCTCGACGGCGGCCGGGCGGGCATCGCTCTCGTTCCGCGGGCGTGCGCGACCGGTGACGATGCGCTGACAATGGGGGCGTGACGGCTGCGACCGAGGTCCTGGGTCCACTGCCCCCGGGGAGGGCGGAGGAGGTCGTGCGCCTCGCCGCGCGGCGGCAGCTGCGCGAGGGCACCGTCCTGTTCCATCAGGGCGACCCGGCGGCGGGCTTCTACGTGCTGCTCAGCGGGAGGGTGAAGGTGTCGCAGACGACGCCCGAGGGGCACGAGACGCTCATGCGCTTCATCGCTCCGGGTGAGCTGTTCGGGTGCGTGCCGCTCATCGGCGAGGACGCCTACCCCGGGACCGCTCGGGCGGTCGAGCCGGCGGAGGTGCTCGCGTGGGACGCGGCAGCGACGAAGACGCTTCTCGAGAAGTACCCGAAGCTCGTCGTCAACGTCCTCCACACGATCGGCGGACGCCTTCGCGAGTTCCAGGTGCGCCTCGTCGAGGCGTCGACGGAGCGGGTCGAGCGGCGTCTGGCGCGGGCGCTCGTCCGGCTCGCCGACCAAGCCGGCCGCCGCACGGACCAGGGCATCCGTATCGAGCTGCCGATCACCCGCGCCGAGCTGGCCCAGATGACCGGAACGACCGTCTACACGGTGAGCCGGCTCCTCGCGGAGTGGCAGCGCTCCGGCATCGTCGCGACCGAGCGGCGCCACCTCGTCGTGCGCCGCCCGCACGGCCTGGTCGCCATCGCCGAGGAGCTGGGGCGCGACGACTGACACGATCGCGTGAGATGATCGCGCAGCACGCTGAGAGCGCGATGGGGGAGGAGCGGGATGACGCAGCGCAAGTTCATCCTCGACGAGAAGGATCTGCCGACCCACTGGTACAACATTCAGGCCGATCTTCCGGCGCCGCTGCCACCGCCGATCCATCCGGGAACGGGGCAGCCGATCGGTCCCGCCGACCTCGCGCCGCTCTTCCCGATGGCGCTCATCGGGCAGGAGGTCTCGCGCGAGCGATGGATCGAGATCCCCGAGCCGGTCCGCGAGGCGTACCGCATCTGGCGTCCGACGCCCCTCGTCCGCGCGCTGGACCTCGAGCGCGCCCTCGAGACGCCCGCGCGGATCTACTACAAGTGGGAGGGCACGAGCCCCGCCGGTAGTCACAAGCCGAACACCGCGATCGCGCAGGCCTACTACAACAAGATGGAGGGCGTGCGCCGCCTCGCGACGGAGACCGGCGCGGGACAGTGGGGGAGCGCGCTCGCCTTCGCGGCGCGCCTCTTCGACCTCGAGTGCAAGGTCTATATGGTCCGCGTGTCGTACGACCAGAAGCCGTACCGGCGCATCCTCATGGAGACGTGGGGCGCGTCCGTCGTCGCGAGCCCGAGCACGGACACGAGCGCCGGCCGCGCCGCGCTGAACGCCGACCCGACGACGCCGGGAAGCCTCGGCCTCGCGATCTCCGAGGCCGTCGAGGACGCCGCATCGCGCGACGACACGAAGTACTCCCTCGGCTCGGTGCTCAACCACGTCCTCATGCACCAGACCGTCATCGGGCTCGAGGCGAAGAAGCAGCTGCAGCTCGCCGGAGAGGAGGCCGACGTCATCGTCGGCTGCGTAGGCGGCGGCTCGAACTTCGGCGGCTTCGCTTTCCCGTTCGTCGCCGACAAGCTTGCGGGCAGGGCGAAGGGCATGCGCGTCGTCGCCGTCGAGCCGATGGCCGCACCCAGCCTCACCAAGGGCAGCTACGTCTACGACTTCGGCGACACCGCGATGACGACGCCGCTCCTCAAGATGCACACCCTCGGTCACTCCTTCATGCCGCCGCCGATCCACGCAGGCGGGCTGCGCTACCACGGCATGGCGCCGTCGGTCTGCGCCCTCTACGACGCGAAGCTCATCGAGGCCGTGGCCGTGCACCAGAACCCGACCTTCGACGCGGCGATCCAGTTCGCGCGGACCGAGGGACACGTCCCCGCACCCGAGTCGGCGCACGCCATCCGCATCGTGATCGACGAGGCGCTGCGGTGCCGCGAGGCGGGCGAGGCGAAGACGATCGTCTTCAACCTATCGGGCCACGGTCACTTCGACCTCGGTGCGTACGAGCGCTACCTGCGGCGCGACCTCGAGGACTACGAGTACCCGGCGGAGAAGGTGCGCGAGGCGCTCGCGGGTCTGCCGAAGGTCGCCGTGTAGTCGCGGCGGCGGCCCCGCTCAGCCCCCTTTGCTCTCGTACCAATGGCGCCGCCTCGCCATGTAGGCGGCGGCCTCCGAGCGCCGGCGAAGGTCGAGCTTGTCGAGGATGTGGCTGACGTAGTTCTTGACCGTCTTCTCCGAAAGGAACATCGCGTCGGCGATCTCGCGGTTGCTGCTCCCCTCCGCGATCATGTTCAGGATCCGCCTCTCCTGGTCGGTGAGCGACGCGAATCCCGGATCCTCGAAGGAAGGAAGCCGGCGCATCCGCTCGAAGACGGGCGCCGTCACCGCGGGATCGAGCAGCGACTCGCCGGCGCTGACCCTCCGGATCGCTCCGACGAACGCTTCCGCCCGTGCCTCCTTCAACAGGAAGCCCGCCGCCCCCGCGACGATGGAGCTGATGACCGCGTCCGTATCCGGATACGAGGTGAGCATGAGGACACGGGCCTCGGGGCGTTCCTGGCGGATCTCGCGGCACGCCTCGATCCCCGTTCCGTCCGGCAGGCGAACGTCCATGATGACGACGTCGGGCTGGAGGCGACGCGACGCGATGACGGCCGCGGCCGCCGTATCGACGTCGCCGACGACGTCGAACGTCGGCTCCTCGGTGAGGAGGGCGCGGAGCCCCTGGCGAACGATCTCGTGATCGTCACAGATGAGGATCCGTATCTTCCGCTGCTGGTCGGGCGCATCGATCGACGGCATGGTCCCCTCTCCACCGGACGCTAGCACGCGATCCCCGTTCCGCAGCCCCCGCCGGTGACCGTGCGGTCAGCGATCGTGCCGGGTGCCGTCCCGGCCGCGGTCGTGCTCGCCCGCGATCGCGATGGGGTCGCTTGCGGGGAACGACTCCATGAGCGCCTCGTCGAGGGTCGTGTACGCTTCCGGCTCCGCCTCGACGGTCTCGGCCGGGTCCGGCCGCTTCACGAGGAGCGCGTCGCCGTCGTCTCTCACGGTCCGACCCATTGCCGCAGAGTGCGTACCGGTCGCCGGCATGGCCAGCCCTCATTCTTCGCATGACTTTGGTCGTTGGATCGGGATGACCGCCGGCCCATCCCGTCGTGCGTCATGCGCGCGAGACTCAGCACGAGGACGAGGATGCGCGTGGATGGGACGTCCCGGCGTTGGTACCCTGCCGCGAGGGGAATGGCGCGATGGCGAGCGTGAGGATCAGACACGCGTACGAGGCGCGTACACGCGGCGACGGGCACTGCGTCCTCGTCGACCGGTTGTGGCCGCGCGGGCTTTCGAAGGAGCGCGCGAGCTGGGACGAGTGGCGCAAGGACCTCGCGCCGAGCACGGAGCTGCGCCGCTGGTACGGACACGATCCGGAGAAGTTCGCGGAGTTCCGCCGGCGCTACGCGTCGGAGCTGCGAACGCCGTCGGCGCGCGCCGCGCTTCGCGAGCTCGCCTCGCGTCGCGGCGCCGTCACGCTCGTGACCGCGACGCACGACATCGACCATTCGGGAGCCGCCGTGCTCGCGCGCGTGCTCGATCGAGCGTAGTGCTCGACGACGCGCGGCCCGCGTCCCCGCTACGATGGCCCCGACCGTGACCGATCGTCTGCCGCAGCGGCGGCCGCTCGAAGGAACGTCTCTTTCGTACTTCCCCCTCGCCGAGGTGGGTGACACGAGCGCGCTGCCGGTCACCGTGAAGATCCTCCTCGAAGGCCTCGTCCGCGCCGCCGCGGACGGCGGCGCGACCGCGGAGGACGTCACGAGCCTCGCTCGCTATCCCGCCGCGCCTCCTCCGGGGGCCGCGGTCCCGTTCCGTCCGAGCCGGATCCTGCTCCAGGACTACACGGGCGTGCCCGCCGCGGTGGACCTCGCGGCGATGCGCGCGGCGATGAAGCGCGCCGGCAAGGATCCCGCTCGCATCGAGCCTCTCGTCCCCGTCGACCTCATCATCGACCACTCGGTCCAAGCCGACTTCTTCGGGTCGAAGGACGTCTACGAGAGGAATCTCGAGCGTGAGTACGGACGGAACCGCGAGCGGTATGCGCTCCTGCGGTGGGCCGGCCAGGCGTTCAAGACGTTCCGCGTGGTGCCGCCTGGCGCGGGCATCTGCCATCAGGTGAACCTCGAGCGGCTGTCGCGCGTCGTCCAGGTCCGCGAGGGCGTCGCGATCCCGGACACCCTGTTCGGCGCCGATTCCCACACGACGATGGTCAACGGTCTCGGCGTGCTGGGATGGGGCGTCGGCGGCATCGAAGCCGAGGCCGCGATGCTCGGACAGCCCACCTACCTGCCGTGGCCGGTCGTCGTGGGCGTGCGCCTGCACGGCACGCTCCCCGTGGGGACGACGGCGACGGACCTCGTCCTGACGCTCACCGAGAAGATGCGCAAGCACGGCGTGGTGAACAAGTTCGTCGAGTTCACCGGCGACGGGCTGTCCTCGCTCACGGTCGCGGACCGCGCGACGGTCTCGAACATGTGCCCCGAGTACGGCGCTACCGCGGCGCTGTGGCCCGTCGACGCGCAGACGCTGCGCTACCTCCGGCAGACCGGCCGCGGCGATCTGGTCGATCTCGTCGAGCGCTACACCAAGGCGCAGGGGCTGTTCCGGCTCGACGGGGCCCCGCTGCCGCGGTTCGACGAGACGATCGAGGTGGACCTCGGCGGCGTGCACCCGAGCGTCGCGGGGCCGAAGCGGCCGCAGGACCGCCACGAGCTGCCGGACGTGTGGGACTCGTTCCTGGGGCCCACGCCGACGAAGGGGATCACGCCGCCCGGGCACACGGAGGGGCCCAAGCCGCTGGAGGACGCGCCGTCCACGCAGGTGGCGGCCGCGACCGCGGCGACGGCGGCCGTCGCGAAGCGCGCTCCGACGGCGGGCGGGATCACGGACGGCTCGATCGTCATCGCCGCCATCACGTCGTGCACCAATACGTCGAACCCATCGGTCATGATCGCGGCGGGTCTCCTGGCGAAGAAGGCCGTCGAGCGGGGTCTCCGGGTCCCGCCGCACGTCAAGACGACGCTCGCGCCGGGATCGCGCGTCGTGACTCGCTACCTCGACCGGGCCGGCCTCACGCCCTACCTCGACAAGCTCGGCTACTACCTCGTCGGGTACGGATGCACCGTTTGCATCGCACGCGGGACCGCGGTGCTTCAGTCGAATGGGACGTCGCGCCGCATCGAGGACCTGCCGACACACGGCGGCGCGGTCGTTTACGGCCCTGACGCGAACGGCCGCCTCGCCATGGCGCGGCAGGACGCCGCCGCCTCCACCGGTCTGCGCGAATGCGTCACGCTCACATTCCAGGACGGCCGCACTCTCACGTGCACTCCCGATCATCGGCTGCTGCGAGCGGATGGTGCGTGGATACCCGCTGCGGAGCTGCGCGTCGGCGAGGACCGCGTGGTGATGGGCCTCGAGGCCCCGCTCGACATCCCTGGAGAGGACGAGGTCGGGTACGAGCTGAATGTCGGTGATCTGAGGCTCACCTTCGACTCGCCCGGCGAGCGCGTCCGTACGCTCGCGTTCGCACGGATCCTCGGCCATCTCTGCAGCGACGGCTCGATCAGCGCTCTCGGGCAGGGGCGAATGAACGCGGGTCAGGCGCTCGACCGGGAGGCGATGCTGAACGACGTCGAGGTCGTGACGGGAAAGCGCCCCAAGGGATCCATGTGTGACGAGCGCAAGTGGTCGGTCGCGCTCCCGATGGAGTTCACCGCCGAGGTCGTCAAGCTCGATGGCATTCGCGCCGGCCGGAAGATCTACGACCGGCCCGAGCTGCCGGCGTTCCTGCTCGACCCGCGCTGCCCGGTCGCTCTCGTCCGCGAGTTCCTCGGAGCGCTGTTCGGCGGAGACGGGCACGCGCCCGTCCTCAGACGGCACGAAGGCGGCGACGATCGCGCGTTCCTCGCGGGGCCCGCATACGCGCAAGCGGTCCGGATCGAGAACGTCGTACGTCAGCGGTACGTGATGTGGCAGATCGTCCGGCTGCTCTCGCGCTGTGGGGTGACGACCGACCGCGCAGGCATCTACGTATACCAAGTCCGGCGCTCCACTTCGACTTACGAGAAGTCCGAAGGAGCAGCGCAGTTCGAGGTACGGCTGACGATCCCCGATGGCCTCTCATTCGTCTCCAACGTCGGCTACCGCTACTGCGTCGACAAGCAGCTCAAAGCGAGCGCCGCGGCCGTCTACTGGCGCACGCTCGACTCGATCCGACGCCAGCGCACGTGGATGACGGAGCGTCTGAGCGCGCTTCATTCCGCGCGATCCGAGCTGACGTTCGCGGCCGCACGCCAGATCGCGTCGACGGAGCTCATCACGCGCGAGCCTCTCGTGTCCCACCACTACTCGACGCTGTCTGGCGACGACCGCTTTGGTCGGCTCGCAGGCGCCCGCTTCAGTCCGACACATCGCGGACGAGTGGGTTTCCCGTCGCCTGCTCAGGTACTGCGCGAGATAGGCGCTCGCACCTGGTTCTCCGCGCTCAAGCCGCGTCCTCAGGCGGACCGCGAGAAGAGGTATTGCGTCGACAAGGACGCTGTGACGCTGCCGACGCTCACGCTGGCGTTGATCGATCGCCGCGACGCGGGCGTCCAAGAAGTGTTCGATATCACCGTGGACGACGTGCATTCGTTCATCGCGAATGGTGCTAGCGCGGCAAATTGCATCGGCAACACGGGTCCGCTCGCGACGCCCGAGATCGAGCAGGAGGTCAAGGAGGGCGACCTCAACGTCGTTTCCGTCCTCTCCGGCAACCGTAACTTCGAAGGGCGCATCCACCCGCTGGTGAAGTCGTCGTACCTCGCGTCGCCGCCCCTCGTCGTCGCCTACGCGCTCGCGGGCACTCTCGCGACGGATCTCACGAAGGACCCGATCGGCAACGGCAGCGACGGCAGGCCCGTGTACCTCCGCGACATCTGGCCGACGCCCGACGAGGTGAACGCGCTCGTCGCCTCCGCCATCACCGAGGAGATGTACGACACCGAGTACGGACGGATCTTCGAGGGCGATCGGTCGTGGAAGACGATGCCGGCGCCGACCGGGATGATGTACGACTGGGATCCGAAGTCCACGTACGTCCACGAGCCTCCGTTCTTCCGCGACGTGGGCGAGGCGAAGGCGATCCCGGATCTCATCGGTGCCCGAGCCCTCGCGCTGCTCGGCGACTCGGTGACGACGGACCACATCTCGCCGGCGGGCTCGATCCCGCAGGCGAGCCCGGCGGGCGAGTACCTCGTCGGGCTCGGCGTGAAGCCCGTCGACTTCAACCAGTACGGCACGCGGCGGGGGAACCACGAGGTCCTCGTCCGCGGGACCTTCGCCAACATCCGGCTGCACAACGGCCTCGTGCAGCGCGAGGGCTGGTGGACGCGCCACATCCCGTCGGGCGAGGAGATGACGATCTACGACGCGGCGATGCGCTACCAGCGCGAGGGCACCCCGCTCGTCATCCTCGCCGGGAAGGAATACGGCTCCGGCAGCTCGCGCGACTGGGCGGCCAAGGGCCCGCTGCTCCTCGGCGTGCGAGCCGTGATCGCCGAGACGTTCGAACGGATCCACCGCTCCAACCTCGTCGGTATGGGGATCCTGCCGCTGCAGTACGCGCACGCGACGGCCACGTCGCTCGGGCTGACGGGGGAGGAGACCTTCACGATCCGCGGTCTCGACAAGCTCGCGCCGAAGGCGACGGTCCTCGTCGAGGCGCGGCGTCCGAGCGGCGAGATCGTGCGGTTCGAGGCGCTCGCCCGCGTCGACGACCCGATCGACGTCGACTACCTGAAGAGCGGCGGCGTCCTCTCGCTCGTCCTGCGCAACATGATCGCGAAGAGCTAGGGACCCTTCCCGGGCTTCAGCCCGTCGGGACAGCGCTCAAGCGCCGGCTTGCCCGTGTGACAGCACCAACGCCGCCTTGGCTTCCGCTCGCCTGCGGTCCGCCTTCCCGCGCAGCAGGCTCATCTTCTCGCGCAGCCGGCGCGCGGTCTCGGTCGCTCCGTGGGTCGGTCCCTCGCTCCGCCCGTTCAGCGGTCCACGTGTCAGCATCTCGTCCCTCCCGATATCGGTCGTTCCCTTTGCTCCTGCGGATCGTGTGCCGGCGCGGCACGAGCGTCTTTGCGCTACCGCAACGACGGCGGGCGGCCCGGAGCGCATACCGACCCTGTGAAGCTGGCACCGAGCGCGACCGTCGCGGAGGTGATGGGGAAGCGGCCGGGGGCGATGCGCGTGTTCCTGCGGTACGGGATGCACTGCCCGATCTGCGACCTCGCCTCCTTCGAGACGGTCGCCGACGCGGCGGCCGCGTACGGCCTCGACCCACGGCGCCTGCTTCGCGAGATCGAGAGGGAGACAAGCACGAAATGAGCCAGATCACCGACGCCATCCGCGAGCACCACAAGGAGATCCAGACCAAGATCGCCGAGACGACCGCCCGCGCGACGGAGCGCGGGACGGCCGAGGACCTCGATGCGATGCTCCGCGTCCTGCGCGAGGACCTCATGCCGCACGCGCGCGGCGAGGAGAAGGAGCTCTATCCGGCGATCGACCCGCTCGTCGCCGCGCATGCCCGCCCGACCGCCACGATGAGCATCGATCACGAGCACATCGAGGCGTACGTGAAAGCCATCGGCGCCGTCGTCGAGCGCGCTCGGTCGGCCAAGGATCCGGAGCTGGCGGCGCTCCGGAGCGACCTTCACGACCTCATCGAGCGTCTGCGCGCCATCCTCGACCTGCACACCGAGAAGGAGGAGCGGGTGTACCTGCCGCTCATCGACACCGCCATGCCCGCGGACGCGCAGGCGCGCCTCCTCGAGGAGATCCACGCATCGGCGGAGGCGACGAAGGATCCGACGCTGGACGTCCGCTCGCTCGCGCCCGCACGCCGGCACGGCGTGATCTTCGAGACCTTCGGCGCGCTGGCCGAGGGGCAGGGCTTCGTCCTGCTCAACGACCACGACCCGAAGCCCCTCTACTACCAGTTCTCCGCGGAGATGCCGGGCACGTTCTCGTGGGAGTACCTCGAGCGGGGTCCGGACTGGCGCGTCCGTATCGCGCGCACGCGGAAGGCGGCGTGACGGTCGCCGCGACGCCGGCGGCGCGTGCGGACCGCGCCGCCGGCGTCCGCGCCGCCCCGCGCTTCGCCCGCGGCCGCGCACCCTTCCTCGTCGTCGCGGTCGCCGCGCTCCTCGGCGGGCTGTGGGGCGCGCTCGCCCGCCTCGGCCTCGACGTCGCCGCGCCCGCCACGGTCATCGCCTCCCACGGCGCGCTCATGAGCATGGGCTTCCTCGGCACGGTCATCGCGCTCGAGCGAGCCGTCGCGTTGAAGCGCCGCGCTGCCTATGCCGCACCGACGCTCGCCGCCATCGGATCCGTCGGCCTCCTGGTCGGGCTCCCGTTCGCGTTGTGGATCCTCGCTGCGGGGGGCCTCGCGTTCGCGATCACGTCGGCGTACATGTGGCACGTCCGGCGCGAGGCCGGCATCGCGACGATGGGCGTGGGCGGGGCGGCGTGGATGCTCGCGTCCGTCTGCCTCGCGCTCGGCGTCCCCATCTCGCGGCTCATTCCGCTCGTCGCGGCCTTTCTCGTCCTCACCATCGTCGGCGAGCGGCTCGAGCTGTCCGCGCTCACGCACCCGCCGGCGTGGAGCCGCGTCGCCTTTACGGGGGCGGCCGCTCTCGTCGTCGTCGGTGCCGTCGTCGCCGTCCACTGGCCGCCGGCGACCGTCGCGGCGGGCATCGGACTGCTCGCCCTCGCCGCGTGGCTGGGAGTGTGGGACATCGCGTGGCGGACGGTGCGGCGCGGGGGCGTCACCCGGTACATCGCCGTCGCGCTCATCGCGGGGTACGTCTGGCTGGCGGCCGGCGGTATCACCTGGGTGCTCGTCCCGGACGCGCCGACGATGTTCGCCTACGACGCGCTCATCCATACCGTGTTCGTCGGGTTCGTCCTCTCGATGATCTTCGCGCACGAGCTCGTCATCGTCCCCGCCGTCCTCGGTATCGCGCTGCCGTTCTCGCGCGCGTTCTACGCGCCGCTCGTGCTCCTGCACCTCTCCCTCGCCGCGCGCATCGCGGGGGACGTCCTCGGGGACGTCTCGGTGTGGCAGGCGGCGGCGGCGACGAACGTCATCGCGGTCCTGCTCTTCGGGGCGGTCACGGTCGCATCCGCGCGCGGCCTCCTGCAGCCGAGGACACAGCCGACCTGATATCGGCCATATCGATCGCTGCTATCGGCATTTGCCTATGTGGAGGGCCTCCACGCCGGCGTAGGGGGCGAACGGTCCTACCCCCTAGGGCCTTCCGCCACTGCTCGACAACAGCCTGACGCGAAAACGTAGCCGCAGTGCTCTCCAGCGAGGCGTTCGAGGTCGTCCGGCGTGAGGATCTCTCGGACGTCACGTACCTGCTCGAGGTCCGCCACCCCGAGCTCGCGCGTGCCGCCCGGCCCGGACAGTTCGTCATCGTCATGGCACACCCCGACGGGGAGCGCATCCCGCTGACGATCGCCGACGCCGACCGTTCCGCCGGAACGATCACGCTCGTCGTCCAGGCCGTCGGGAAGACGACGCGCGAGATGCAGCGCGGCCTGAAGGCGGGCGGAGCGCTCTACGCGCTCGTGGGGCCGATGGGCCACCCCAGCCAGGTCGGCGAGGCGAAGAAGGTCGTCATGGTCGGCGGTGGCCTCGGCGTCGCCCCGACGTACCCCATCGCCCGTGCCTTCAAGGAGGCCGGCGCGTACGTCATCGGCGTGATCGGGTTCCGGACCAAGGAGCTCGTGTTCTGGGAGGACCGCTTCCGCGCGGTGTGCGACGAGTTCACGATCTGCAGCGACGACGGGT
>JAJYLV010000168.1 GCA_021787445.1 Chloroflexota bacterium
GCGATGTCGTCAACGCCGTCCGCGAGCTCCTCACGCCGTCGGGCGCGCTCGTCAGCCGGCTCGGGAAGCCGGGCGACCCGCCGAAGGTGCTGCGGCTCGAGCCCTAGGTGAGATTCCCGGTGGTCTCTGGCACTAGCTCAAGCCGCCTTCCGGAGCTCGTCGAGCCAGGGCGCCAGGTGCGCCAGCGCGGGAACGTTGTCGAAGCCGCGGTCGGTGAACGGGGTGCCGTCGTAGCGCTCGGCCGGGGTCGACCAGCCGATCTCGCCGTGGAGCCGGTGGTAGTTGTAGTAGCGGGCGAAGTCGGCCAGGGCGTCTTCAGCCGCGGCGAGCGAGCGGAACACCTTGCGGTCCAGGACCTCGCTCTTGAGCGTGGCCCAGAACGACTCGATCTTCCCGTTGGTCCAGGGCGAGTTCACCTGGGTCTTGATGTGGCGGATCTCCAGGTCGCGCAGGGTCTTGCCGAACAGCGTGAGCGCTCCGGGCATCCAGACCACGAAGGGGGTGCCGTTGTCGCTCATGAGGTCGAGCGGCCGGCCGCAGAGCTCGAAGCAGTCGCGGATCCACTCGAGGATCGGCGCGGCCGCCTGGCTCGACTGGATGTGCAGCCCGAGGACGAAGCGGGAGTGGTCGTCCACCAGACCGACGAGGAACGTCTTGAGGTACCGACCGCGGCCGAGCTGGATGAAGAATGGACCCTTGATGTCGATGTGCCAGAGCGAGTTGGGGCTGCCGCGCTCGTAGCGGGGGCCGCGCGGGTGCGGCCCGGAGGGTCGGCAGGTGCCGAGGTCGTCGAAGAGGCGCTCGATCCACCACTGACCGACCCGGGCGATCTCGCGCCGGCGCAGTTCGGCCGAGATCCGTTTGGCGTTCCAGTACGTGTGCAGACGCACCGCGATCACGACCTGCTCGAGCCATGCCGGATGCGTGAGCCTGGGCACCCGCGGGCCGTGCGGCTCGGGGACGAGCGCGAGGAGCCCGCCGCGCTCGTACGCGGCTTGCCAGCGGAAGAGGCTGCGACGGCTGCGAACACCGAGCGCGAGCGCCGCGGCCAGGCCCTCCTCGCGCATCGTCCGGACCAGCCGAGCGCGCACGCGGACGAGCGCGAGGTCACGACGAGGCGCTTCGAGCGGCGGCCGCCCGCCGCGTGTGGCCAGGAACCGGAAGCCCGGACCCTCCTGGTACGTGTGACGGAGCCAACGACGATGCGGGTCGCGCAGCTGCTCGAGGTCGCCATAGAGCTCATCCATGGCACGCAGCGTGTCACCCCGTCACGAGTGCCAGAGACCACCGGGAATCTCATCTAGGGCTCGAGCCGCAGCACCCTCGGCGGGTTGCCCGGCTTCCCGAGCCGGCTGACGAGCGCGCCCGACGGCGTGAGGAGCTCGCGGACGGCGTTGACGACATCGCCCATCTCGAACGGCTTGGCGATCCACGCGTCCGCTCTCACTTCGATCGCGGGCTCGAGGGAGCGCGAGTAGGCGGAGACGACGATGCACGGCACTCCCCGCGAGCGCAGCCGCTTGCACAGGTCCGTCCCGACGCCGTCGGGAAGCTGGTAGTCGATGACGGCGAGATCGGGCAGCGCGTCCGCGTCGACCGCTGCCCGCGCGCCCCTTAGGTCCGAATGCGAGCTGACCGCGAAGCCCTCGTCCTCGAGGATCTGCCGCAGGAGGGCTTCGATCGCCGCGTCGTCCTCGACGAGGAGGACCCGTGGCGGAGCGTCGGCCGGATCGGTCACGTCCGCGTAAGGTTACGGTCGGCCAGGCGACCGACCGCTCGCGTCGGCGGTGCTCAGTGTTCGAGCGGATCGACGATGGCGCCGTCGAGCTTCGCTTCCCAATGCACGTGCGGCCCGAGGGTATCGCCGGTCATGCCGATCGCCGCCACCGGCTCGCCGCGTGCGACGTGCTGGCCGACCTTCACGAGGGCGAGCGAGACGTGGTAGTCGCAGCTCTCGAGCCCGCCGGCATGGAGGACGCACACCGCGCGTCCGCCGACGGGCCGCCAGCCGACCCAGTCGACAACGCCGTCGTCGGAGGCCGTGATGAGCGAGCCGAAGGGCGCCGCGACGTCGATCCCGCTGTGCGTGCTCGTGAGGAACTGCGTGAAGTACCCGATGACCGGTCGGACGAAGCGCCGCGGGTCGCCCTCGATGCGCGCCTCATACGATCGCGCGACGGGGTCCGCGCGCGCCATCGCCGTGACGGGGTGCGTGCCGCAGCGGTAGACCTCGAGGGCCGTCTCGTAGAGCCCGTTCCGCGCGACGCCCGCGAAGTAGCGCCCGTCGGGGCTGAAGGTGCGGCTCCCGAGCAGGTCCGGCAGCGTCGCGCTTCCGACGATC
Source organism: Chloroflexota bacterium (assembly GCA_021787445.1). GTDB lineage: Bacteria > Chloroflexota > Limnocylindria > P2-11E > P2-11E > JACPOT01. Next base: position 2,342 of record JAJYLV010000168.1, read on the forward strand.
TCCTTCCCGTCCCACACCACGAAGTGGTCGAAGACGGGGATCGCCGGGACCGTCGGCGAGACCTTTCCCATGAGCAGGTCGCGCCCGTCGGGCGTCCAGCCGTGGACGGGGCCGGGGAACGCGGTGAGCGGGGCGATGCTGTCCGCGCCGTTCGGGCCGCGCAGCTCGACCGTGTCGTCCGAGCGCACGAGGAGCGTCTCGCCGGTGGGCGACCACTCCGTGTAGGTCGTGCCCTGCGTCGCGAGCGGAGTGAGCTGGCCCGTCTTCACGACGCCGACGTAGCGGGCCGCGGTACCGTCCATGAAGTACCGCGTGATCGAGAAGAGGACGCCGTCCGCGCTGAAGTCGGCGACGTCCTGCGGGAACGCCGGCGCGTAGTCGGCGGAGACCGCCGAGATGACGATGTCGGCGGCCGCGGTCCACGCGTGGATCTCGTCGCCGCTCCAGTAGAGGAGCTGATCGCCGACCCAGCGCGTCGCGGGCTGCGACGGATCGAGCTCGGCGACGATCCTTCCCGCCTTCACGACGACGAGCGCACCGCGGTGCCAGTACGAGAGATACGTCCCGCTGCCGGACCACCGCGGCCCCTTGCCGGGGCCGAGATCCACGGTCCGTCGTGTCGTGAGGTCGAGGACCGAGAGCCACGGGTCCTCCTCGAAGCCGGTCACCGTCTCCGAGGTGTGCGTCGTGACTATGTG
>JAJYLV010000169.1 GCA_021787445.1 Chloroflexota bacterium
CGCCGACCTCGTCGTCCTCTCCGACGACATCCTCCGCATGTCGCCCGAGCGGATCCGCGACGCGCGCGTCGACCTCACGGTCCTGGACGGCGGCGTCATCTTCGAGCGCGAGGGCGCTTAGGACGCGGCGGCGATGGCCTCGTCGATGCGGTCGAGCGCGGTCTCGAGGAGCGCGTCGGGGATGGTGAGCGGCGCGAGGACGCGCAGGACGTTCGAGTAGAGCCCCGCGCGCACCAGGACGACGCCGCGGCGGAAGGCCTCGGCCTGCACGCGCTCGTAGAGCGCGGCGGCGGGCGCCTTCGTCCGGCGGTCGGCGACGAGCTCCATCGCGACCATCGCGCCGAGCCCGCGGACGTCGCCGATCGAGGCGTGGCGCTCGGCCATCGCCCGGAAGCGCTCGACGGTGCGCGCGCCGACGCGCTCGGCGCGCGCGCAGATCCCGTCGCGCTCGATGACGCGGATCGTCGCGAGCGCCGTGGCGCAGGCGACGGGGTTGCCGCCGAAGGTCGCGCCGAGCGACCCCTTCCCGAGAGCGTCGAACAGCTCGGCGCGAGCGGTGACGGCGCCGAGGGGGAAGCCGCCGCCGAGCGACTTCGAGGTGACGAGGAGGTCGGGGGTCACGCCGAAGTGCTCCATCGCGAACATGCGCCCCGTCCGCGCGAAGCCCGTCTGCACCTCGTCGGCGATGAAGAGGATCCCGTGGCGCTCGCACACCTCCTTGATCCGCTGGAAGAAGGAGCGCGGCGGCACGACGAAGCCGCCCTCGCCCTGGACAGGCTCGGCGATGACCGCGGCGACGTGCTCCGGCGCGAGGTGCGTGTCGAGCGCCTGCTCGAAGAGGCGCACGTGGAGCGCGACGAGCTCCTCCTCGGACCCCTCGACGAGCGGGCGGTACGGGTAGGGGTAGGGGAGGTGCGCGACGCTCGGGCTCGTCGAGCGCATGAACGGGAAGCGCGAGTTCTTCGTCTTCCCCGTCGCCGTCATCGCCGCGTACGTGCGGCCGTGGAAGGAGTTGGCGAAGGCGACGATCCACTCGCGCCCCGTCGCGACGCGCGCGATCTTGATCGCGTTCTCGACGGCCTCGGCGCCGCTGCTCAGGAGGACGGTCTTCGTCGCCGGGCGCGCCGCGCCGGGCGCCGTCGGGTAGAGCCGGCCGAGCTCCTCGGCGAGACGGACGTAGCCCTCGTACGTCGCGACCTGCGCCGCGACGTGCGTGAAGCGCTCGAGCTGCTCCCTCGCCGCCGCGAGGAGGTCGGGGTGGCCGTGCCCGAGGTTCATCGCGCCGATGCCCGAGGCGAGGTCGATGTAGCGCCGGCCCTCGGGGTCGACGAGCTCGCTCCCTTCGGCGCGCGCGACGACGAGCGGCGTCGCGGCGGAGAGCCCGTCCGGGACGGCCGCAGCGCGACGGCGGAGGAGGTCCCGGCTCACATCAATGTCTGCTACAGTCACGGCGGCTGCACTGTAGCATTCGCTGCAAGGAGCGGAGGTCGCGCCGCGGTGACCGAGCGCGTGCTGCGCGTCTACTCCGGACGCAACCGCCCCGACCTGACGCCCCTCTACCGCCTCTTCGAGGGATCCACCGGGATCCATCCGGAGGTCGAGATGACCTATCACCTCGACGTCGAGCGGCGGTTGATCGACGAGCGCGCCTCGCCGCGGGCCGACGTGCTCGTGACCAACAGCCAGGTCGCCGTCGAGGAGGTGCGCGGCGCGGGCATCTTCGAGCCGTACCGCGCCGAGGTCGCGCGCGGCTACGCGGAGTGGCTGCGCGCGCCGGACTTCTCGTGGCTCTCCTTTACCGCCTGGCCGCGCACGGCGATGATCAACCGCACGGTCCTGCCCGATCCCTCCACCTGGCCGACCCGGCTCGACGACCTCGCCGCTCCGGAGCTGCGGGGGAGGATCTCCATGGCGACGACGAACGAGGAGACGACCGTGTCGCAGATCAGCAGCATCCGCGCGGCGAAGGGCGACGAGGCCGCGTGGGGCCTCGTCGAGCGTCTCGTCGCGAACGGCCTGCGGACCTACGACTCGAACAAGAGCACGCGCGAGGCGCTGACCGCCGAGCCCAACGCCGTCGCGCTCGTCAACTCCTCCAACTACCACGTCTTTCTCATGGAGGGCAACGCCGTCGGCGAAGCGTGGCTCGATCAGGAGGAGGGTGGGCTCGGCACCCACGTCGAGGCGCACGTCGTCGCCGTGGTCAATGGCGCTCCCCATCCCGAGGCGGCGCGAGACTTCGTCGACTTCATGCTCTCCGAGGAGACGCAGACGCTGCTCGCGCGCATGTTCGGCGAGACGCCGGTGAACGCGCGCGCGACCACCGGCACGGTGCGCCCGCTCGAGCGCATCCGGCGCACGCCGGTCCCCCTGGCCCGCATCACGGAGCTGCGCGCGAGCACGCGCGCGGGGCTGACCCAGAGGGGCTTCCTCCCGCCCGGCGGCGGGTAGGCGCGCCGTGCTCCCCTGGCTCTCCGCCGACGGGAAGAAGATCCTCGCCGCGCGCGTCCTGCGCACCTTCGCCTACGGCTCCCTCTCCGTCGTCCTCGCCGTGTACCTCGCCGCGCTCGGCCTCGACCCCGTCCACATCGGCGCCGTCTTCACCGCGGCGCTGGTCGGCTCCGCGGTCATGACCGTCGGCTGGTCGCTCGTCGCCGACCGCTACGGCCGCCGCCGCACCGCGATGACGATGGCCCTCCTCATGGTCGCGGCCGGCCTCCTCCTCGCCGCGGGGCGGGGCTTCGCCTTCGTCCTCGCCGCCGTCCTCACCGGCACCGTGAGCGTGACGAACTCCGAGGTCGGCATCTTCCAGACGATCGAGCAGGCCGTCCTGCCGCAGACCGCGCCCGACAGCCGGCGCACCTGGCTCTTCTCCCTCTACAACCTCGCCGCGAGCGTCGCGCTCGCCGCGGGAGCGCTGTTCGCCGCGAGCGTCGGCCTCTTCCGCTCGCTCGGCCTCGCCGGCGCCGACGCCTACCGCCCCCTCTTCCTCCTCTATGCGCTCGTCGGCCTTGC
>JAJYLV010000170.1 GCA_021787445.1 Chloroflexota bacterium
CCCGACGCGGGCCGGCCGCGCGCCGCGACGACCGTTCCGCCCGCGAAGCCGTTCCCGCGCGCCACGTACATCGCTCCGGCCGGTCCGACGCTCCCGCCGGCGCGGCAGGATCCCGCGGTCGCTCGCCGCGAGCCGAACGTCCGCGGCCTGATCGTCCCCATCGCCGGTGCGCGGATCCCGACGGATCCGATCCTCCTTCCCGACGCGCCGCGGACGTACCGTTCGGGGATCCACGAGGGCATCGACTTCGCCGCTCCGCTGGGGACGCCGGTGGTCGCCGCGGCCGGCGGCGTGATCGTGCGCATCGACCACGCCTATACGGAACAGCCCGCCGCCGTCGTGGCCGCGGCGCTCGCCGAGGCGAACCGGCTCGGCTACACGCCGGGGAAGACGCTCGACATGCTGCGCGGACGCCAGGTGTGGATCGACCACGGAGGGGGGATCGTGACGCGGTACTGCCACCTGTCGAGCGTGGCGCCGTTCCCCGTGGGGGCGTACGTCCGAGCCGGCGAGGTGATCGGGAAGGTCGGCTCGAGCGGGCTTCCCGAGAACGGCCCCCACCTCCACTTCGAGATCCGCGTCGGCGACGATTTCCTCGGCGACGGACTCCACGGCGCGGCGCTCGAGAGGGTCATCGACCTGGCGTTCCGCTAGGGGCCCCTGCCAGGGCGTCGTGACACGATCGTCGCCTCGGCGATACACAGGTGGTGCAGGGACTCCTCGCGGCGCTGGCGGTCACCCTCGGCGCGATCCTCTCGACGCTCACCGGGACGAGCGCACGCTCGGTCGCGTCATCCACTCCGGCGCCGGCGCTCGCCGACGTCGCGCCGTCGCCGGCCGCGCCGCCGTCCGCGGCCGCGGCGTCGGTGTCCGGCGCGCAGCTCCGCGCGTACTTCGTCGACGCGTTCGGGCCGGGCATGTACGACCCCGCGCAGATCGACGCCGTCGTCGCCGCGGCGAAGGCCGCGAACATGAACGCGATCTTCGCGGAGGTCGTCCGCCGCGGCGACTGCTTCTGCAACGATTCGACCGCGCCGCGTACCGACGCGCCGATCGCCCCCTTGCCGTTCGACCCGCTGCAGACGCTCATCCAGAAGGCGCACGCCGCGGGGATCCAGGTGCACGCGTGGGTGATGATCGAGGACGTCTGGCAGGGACCGTCGCTGCCGAAGGACCCCTCGCACCTCTTCGACCTGCACGGACCCTCCGCGAGTCCCGCGGAGGACTGGCTGACGAAGCGCTACGACGGGCTCGACCACATCAACGAGGAGTACTTCATCGACCTCGGGGATCCCGACGCCGCGGCGTACATGCTTCGCCTCGTCGAAAGCATCGTCGCCAGCTACGACGTCGACGGCATCGACCTCGACGGTATCCGTTATCCCGACGACAACCTCGCGACCGACGTGCCCTCCTGGGGATACAACCCGACGGCGCTCGCGCGCTTCCGCGCGGAGACCGGCCGCACCGACACTCCGGCGCCGACCGACGCGCAGTGGACGCAGTGGCGGCGCGACCGGGTCACCGACTTCGTGCGCCGCGTCTACGTCGATAGCACGGCGATCCGGCCGCAGATCCGGATCAGCGCCGACACGGTCGCCTACGGGTACGGCCCGCAGTCGCAGGGAGGCTGGGCGAGCACGCGCACGTACGCCGAGCTCCTCCAGGACTGGGTCGGCTGGATGCGCGAGGGGATCGTCGATCTGAACATCCCGATGGTCTACAAGCGCGACTCGGACGCCGGACAGCGCGAGCAGTACCTCGAGTGGAACGAGTTCGCGAAAGAGCAGCAATACGGTCGCCAGGCGGCGATCGGGTCCGCGCTCTACCTCAACGACATCCCCGCGAGCATCCGCCAGATCCGCGCCGCGCTCGCGCCGGGCACGGTCTCGGGACGCAGCGCCGTCGGCTGGGTCGGCTACTCGTATCGCAACCCCGACGCGCTCGCGGTCTCCGGCGCGCGATCGGGTGACGCGAGCCGGGCCGAGCTCACGACCGCGCTGACCCTGCCGAGCTCGGACGATCCGGTCACGCCGCCCGTGTTCGCCGCTCCCGCGGCGGTCCCGGCCATGCCCTGGAAGGCGCAGCCGACGACGGGCGACCTCCGGGGCACCGCGACCGCGCCGGACGGCACGCCCGCCGCGCACGTGCCCGTCGAGGTGCGCGATGCGACGGGCACGACGCTGCGTACGACGGCCACCGACGCGAGCGGCTGGTTCGGCGTCGTCGACCTTGCGCCGGGGACGTACAGCGTCGTCGCCTCGCGCACCGCGTTCACCGCGACCGTCGTCGCCGGACAGGTCGCGACGGCGACCGCGGTCGGAGCGGCGCCCTGCACGAGCTCCGTCGGCCCCGGGATCCCCCACCCCGCGAGCGTGCCGTCGGGCATCGCGGGGTTCCACGCCTCGTGGTACGGACAGAGCGGCTACCCGACGCTCTGCGCGGGGCAGCGCGCGACGGCGACGGTCGCCTACTACAACTCCGGATCGCTCGGGTGGGTCGCGGGTCGCATGGGCGAGGTCGCGTACCTCGGGACGTGGCAGCCCGAGCCCGGCCAGGACCGCGCGAGCATGCTCGGGGGCGACGGCACGTTCGGCTCGCCGAACACCGGCTGGCCCCGCTACGACCGCATGGCGGTGCAGCCCGCGTCGTACGTCGGTCCGGGGCAGGTGGCGTGGTTCCGGTTCACCGTCCAAGCGCCCTCCACGCCCGGCACGTACCGCCTCTACCTGCGCCCGCTCATAGAAGGCGCGCAGTGGATGGAGGACTACGGCGTCTACTGGGTGGTGACCGTCCGCTAGCGTTGCGTCCGTGACCTCGCTCCGGACGCGCCTCGCGAGCGAGCGCGACGCGGGCGACATCGCACGCATCTGGAACGAGGGCATCGAGGACCGCGTCGCGACGTTCGAGACCGAGCCGCGCACCGCGGAGGGCATCGCGCGCTGGATGCGCGACAAGGAGCCGCGCTACCCGACCGTCGTCGTCGAGCATGAGGGGCTGGTCGTCGCGTGG
>JAJYLV010000171.1 GCA_021787445.1 Chloroflexota bacterium
TTCGGATGCTGGAGGATGACGGTGCGCTCGGGATCCTGCACGTACGCGTCGAAGGCGCCCGGCATGAATTCCGGGCAGCGCTGGATGATGCGCACGAACGAGAAGCCCTTGTGCCGGTACGCCGCGGCGACGATCTGGTAGAGGACGTCCGGGATCCAGTCGACGGCCTGCGCGACGAAGGAGACGTTCGTCACGCCGAGCGCGATCGACACGGGGTCCAGCGCCTCGAGGTACGAGCCCTTCGGCGTCGTGTTGCTCTTCGTCCCGAGCGGCGACGTGGGCGAGGCCTGCTTCTTCGTCAGACCGTAGATGCGGTTGTCGTGCAGGAGGACGGTGAGATCCATGTTGTAGCGGATCGCGTGGATCCAGTGCCCGGCGCCGATGCTGAGGCTGTCGCCGTCGCCCGTGCTCACGAACACGGGAAGGTCGGGGCGCGACATCTTCACCCCCTCGGCGATGGGGAGCGCGCGCCCGTGCAGGCCATGGAAGCCGTACGTACCCATGTAGTGCGGGAGGCGGCTCGAGCAGCCGATGCCCGAGACGAAGACGGTGCGCGCGGGATCGAGCTGCTCGTCGCGGCAGAGGCGCTGCACCGCGGTGAGGATCGCGTTGTCGCCGCAGCCGACGCACCAGCGCGGCACGAGCCCGGACTGATAGTCCTCCATGTCGTGCGGCTGTTGCGCCATGCACATGAGGCGATCGACGACCGGCGTGATCACGTCACTTCACCTCCGCGAGGAAGCCGGCGAGCGCGGCGCGGACGATGCCGGGCTTGAGCGGGCGTCCGAACGACTCGGTCCAGCAGTCGACGTCGACGAGGTACTTCGAGCGCAGGAGCATCGCCAGCGCGGAGTACCGCCTGTTCTCCTCGTCGATGAGGGCGTCCTCGACGCGGTCCGACCAGCTCGCCTCGACCGTGACGACCTTCCGGAAGCGCGCCATGATCTCGCCGATACCGCTCGGCATCGGCTGGATGAAGCGCAGGTGGAGCGACGAGACGCGGCGGCCCTCCGCCCGCAGCGCGGCGACGGCCTCCTCGATCGCGCCCTTCGTGCTCCCCCACCCGATGACGAGCAGGTCGCCCTCCGGCGCGCCGAAGACGTCGGGGCAGCGCAGCGTCCGCTGGAGGGCCGCGAGCTTGAGGCTGCGGTGGCGGAGGCCGTCCTCGTGCGTCTCGGGGTCGTACCCGATGCGGCTGCGCCGGTCGTGCGTGATCCCGGTGACGGTGTGCATCCCGCCCGGCTGGCCGGGGATCGAGCGCCGGAAGAGGCCCGTCGTCTCATCCCACCCGTAGGGCAGCGCGCCCTCGGGGACGGGGCTCTGGTCGACGGGCGGGGCGACCCAGTCCTCGCTGAAGGTGGGCCGCCGGAACGGCTGCTGGGCCGTCGCCAGGCTCGCGTCGGAGAGGACGACGACGACGGTGTTGAACGTCTCGGCGATCTTGCGCGCCGTGATCATCGTGTAGAAGCAGTCCTCGATGCCGCACGGCGCGACGACGACCTTCGGCGCGTCGCCGTGGCTGCCGAACATCGCCTGGAGCAGGTCGCCCTGCTCGGGCTTCGTCGGGAGGCCGGTGCTCGGCCCGCCGCGCTGGACGTCGACGACGACGAGGGGGATCTCCGCCATGACCGCGAGGCCGAGGCCCTCCTGCTTCAGCGAGAAGCCCGGTCCCGACGTGATCGTGACCGCGCACTTCCCCGCGTAGGAGGCGCCGATCGCGAAAGTGACGGCGGCGATCTCGTCCTCCGCCTGGTGGACGATCCCGCCGAGCTTCTCGAAGATCTCGCTGAGGTAGTGCGGCGCCGACGTGGCCGGCGTGATCGGGTACATCGAGCAGATGTCGATCCCCGCGGCGAGGATCCCGAGCGCGATCGCCTGATTCCCGTTGATGACGACACGCGTCTCGCTCGATGGCCGTGCCGGGATCTCGAAGCGCAGGTCGATGTTCTCGTCCGCCCACGCCCAGCCCGCGTCGAGAAGGCGGACGTTCGTCTCGATGACCTTCCGGTCCTTCTTGCCGAACGTGATCGCGACCTGCTCCCGCGCGAGCTCGAGGTCCATGCCGTAGATCTGGCAGAGGACGCCGAGGACGAACATGTTCTTGCCGCGGTGCGGATCGGGGACGAGCTTGCGGCACTCGCGCTCGAACGGCGCCTCGATGACGCGGTAGCCGTCGGCGACGAGGCGGTCGTACGTCTCCGTGTACGCGCGCTGGATCTGCGGGTCGCGGTCCTCGCGCCACATGCTCTCGAGGAGGATCGTGCAGCCGGCCTTGAGCTCGCCGGCGCGCACGCGCCCGAGGAGGACCTGCTCGTTGAAGGCCACGACGAGGTCGCACTCGTCGCCGCCGTTGGTGATGTCGTGGCTGCCGAGGCGGATGCGGTTGCCGCTCGCGCCCGCGACGCTGCGCGCGGGAGGCTGGATCTCGGCGGGGATGATCTCGACGGTCCAGATGCCGCGCCCGGAACGCGCGGCGATCGCCGCGAACGACTGGCCGCAGCGCTGGGCGCCCTCGCCCGAGTCGCTGAGGATCTCGACGATGTGCTCGTCGATCTGATGCCTCGGTCGCGGCACGGCCGCTCCCTGGGCCGCGGTGCTCGACCTCGCGGGCCCTTGCACCCCGGTCCGCGCGCCAGGGGCTACGTCGGTGACGCTCATGCGACCTTCACCCTCGCGTAACCGAGCCGGTCGGCGGCGATCCCGAACAGGGTGTCGCCCGGCGGTGCCTCCTCGTACACGACGTCCGTGTCCATGAGCCCGAGGTAGCGCTTCATGCTTCGCGCCGCCTTTCGTCCCGCCCCCATCGCGAGGATGACGGTCGCCGCGCCGGTCACGATGTCGCCGCCGGCGAACACGCCGTCGAGCGACGTCGCGAGGTCGTCGTCGACCTCGATGTACCCGCGCGCGTCGAGCTTGATCCGCGACGTCTGCCCGAGGATCGGGTTCGCGTTCGTGCCGATGGCGAAGACGACGGTGTCGCACTCGATCTCGTGCT
>JAJYLV010000172.1 GCA_021787445.1 Chloroflexota bacterium
GCCGTTCGACGGACGCGTCGAGGTGCACGTCTACCAGCTCATCGACGGGACGATCCGCGAGTTCACGAACACGCCCGGCGTCCCTTCCTACCCCTACGTCATCGTCACCGCCGCCGACGGCCGCAAGCTGACGTACCGACCGGGCGCCGTCGACACCGACACGCGCGTCCTCGTCCCGGCGAGCGGGACGGTCAAGGCGGGCGCCGGCCTCTTCACGGTGATCGGCACCGGCCCCTCCTCATGGCACGACTTCTACGACCCGAGCATCACCTTCCAGATCGTCGTGTCGCTCGTCGGCGCCGGCGGGAGCGATCTCGACGCGGCGCCGCTGATCCTCGCACGCTGAGCGAGGCCTCACGCCGAGCGCCGCCGACGCCGCGGCGCCGCGCGAGAGCGCCGACGAGCAGCAGCGGGCCGCGCGCGGGTGCGGCGGCGATAGGTGAGGCGCCTCTCCCGCACGAACTGCGCGGCGACCGAAGTGGATAGACGGCTCAATGGGGACTCGAAGACGGCGTCCTCCGGCGAGAACGGCCCGGCGGAGACGGCAGCGAGGCTCGGGGCGCCGAGGAAGCAGCAGCGGCGCGATGCTGTCCGGTCACGGGTATTGATGGCAATACGAACCAGTACGTATGATCCACTGCGGAGATAGGGGATGGGGGTCGAGGGTGGCCACCTAGGCCAGGCGGATCTCCACGCGGCGCTCTCCGTCGTGCAGGAATGGAACGCCGCGCGCTCCACGATCGAGTTCGAGTCGATCGCGATCTCGGCCCTCGCGCGGCTCGTCCGCTGCGACGCCATCGGGTGGGACCGGATCGACGTGGCGGGACGGACGGTGCGCGCGACGACCGATCCGCCGGACTACGTCAGCGGACCCCTCCTCGCGGAGCTCGGCCGTCTGATCGGCCAGAACCCGATCGTCACGTACTACGCGACGCACCGCGCCGGAGCGCCCGTCGCGATCTCGGACTTCCTCGACGCGCGGACATACGAGCGGCTCGAGCTGTACGACGACGTCTACCGTCCGCTCCACGTCGCCGATCAGCTCGGCTGCGCCGTCCAGACCGGCGGCCTCCTCACCGGCGTCGCGTTCAACCGCTCGCGCCGATCCTTCACCGATCGCGACCGGGCCGTCCTCGACGTCGTGCGGCCGCACCTCGCCCGGGCGTACGAGAACGCTCGAGCGTGGGAGATCCTTCAGGAGCGGGTCGACCTGCTCGAACGCGGTCTCGAGGGGCGCGGGCGCTCCGTTGCGCAGCTGCGCGACGGGCGGATCGTCCCGCTCTCGCGCGAGGCGGACCGCCTCGTGCGGTCGTGGTCGCTCGATCCGGCACATCTCGGAGACGGACGACCGCTGGTGATGGAGCACGACGGCGCGCGGCTCGTCGTACGGACGGCCACGGGCGACACCTCGCTCCTCCTCCTCGACGAGACGCGCACCGCGCCCGACCCCGCGCGCGTCCGCGAGCTCGGGCTCACCGCCCGCGAAGCCGAGATCCTCGCGCTCGCCGCACGCGGCCTCTCCGATGCCGAGGTCGCGGGCCGTCTCGTCGTGAGCGTGCGCACCGTCGAGAAGCATCTCGAGAACGTCTACCGGAAGCTCGACGTGACGGACCGCCGTCAGGCGGTCGCGAAGGCGCTCGGCAAAGAGGACGCCTGGGCCGCTACGTCAGCGGCAGCTCCACTTGCCGCTCACCTTGACCGTCTTCGTCGCCGGCTTCGAGAGCATCGGACTGCGGTCGTCGATCGTGACGCTCACCGTGCCCGACTGTCCGCCCGCGTCCACGGAGACCGTGCCTCCCGCGAGCGAGGTGAGGTTGAGGGCGTTATCGGGGGTCGAGACGGTGACCGCGATGATGTTGCCGTTCGCGCTCGAGCCCGCGAACGAGGTCCAGTAGTCCGTCGTCGTGAAGGTCCCGGTGTCCTTTGCCTGCCCGCTGATCAGGATGCCGAAGACGTAGGTCGCGCCACCGACCGTGCCCGTGATCGGCACGTTGATCCCCTTCGATGAAGGGCTCCCCGTCCCGCTGTTGACGGTCAGGGGGCCGCAGAAGGCGCTGGGCACGGCGCCCTTCGTCATCGTGCCTGTGATCGAGCCGCTGAACGTCAGGTCCTCGGAAGCGGAAGCGACCCCCGCCTGACCGGCTTGCGGCACGTACGCCGTCGGGAGAGCGGGCGTCGCGGCCGTCGCGGGCGTCGATGCTGCGGTCGCAGCCACGGCCTTCGGCGACGCGGCGGAGGCCGCGGGCGCCGAGCTCGGCGTCGGCGTGCTGCCGCCGGCGCAGGCGACGAGCAGGAGGGCCGCGGTCACGGCGAGCGCGAGCGTTCTCATACGGAGATGATGGCGCCGCGGCGGATCCCGCACAATACGTACCGGTACGAAGACGCGCTACGCCGCTCCCAGCTCCTCGCGCAGCGCGTCGATGACGTAGCCCTGCTCGTCCTCGGTCATCGACGCGTACAAGGGGATGACGACGCAGCTGCGCGCGAGGTCCTCGGTCACCGGGAGCGAGACCGTTCCGTACCTCGACGTGTACGTGCGCTCGAGGTGGCTCGCCATGACGCTGTGCCGCGTCGCGATCCCGCGCCGCAGGAGGCGGTCCATGAGCTCCTGCCGCGACAGCGGGCTCTCCTGCGTGAGCGTGATCATGTACGACTGGTAGGTGTGCCGCGCGTAGGGCGGCTCGTAGGGGATGGCGACGCCGCGGACGCGCGGCAGCTCGGCGTTGTAGCGCTCGGCGCGCGCGCGGATCGCGGCGAGGACCGCGTCGATCTTGCGCATCTGGACCACGCCGATCGCGGCGTGGATGTCGGAGAGGCGGTAGTTGAAGCCGAGCTCCGGATACTCCTCCTGGATGACGCGGTCGGCCTGGTGGCGCGCGAGGTCGGACACGCTCATGCCGTGCTGGCGCAGCGTG
>JAJYLV010000173.1 GCA_021787445.1 Chloroflexota bacterium
GGCCGGACGAGGTCGCCTCGATCGAGAAGGCGCAGCGCGCGACCGAGGAGGCCTGGGCCGCGGGCGTCGACGCGCTCCGTCGGGCGACCGTCGACGCCGACCGCACCCTCCGGCTGGACGGCGAGGTGTTCACCGCCGAGCGCCTCCGGACGATCGTCGAGCAGGCGCTGATCGCGCGCGACTGCGCGACGCCCGATCGCACCATCACCGCGCCCGGCACGCAGGCGGCCGACCCCCACGAGACCGGGCACGGCCCGCTCCGGGCGAACGAGGCCATCGTCATGGACATCTACCCCCAGCACAGCTCGCGCTACTGGGCGGACATGACGCGGATCGTCTCGAAGGGCGCTCCGCCCGACGCGATCGTCCGGATGTACGAGGTCGTGAAGCGTGCCCAGGACGAGGCCATCGCGATGCTCCGCCCCGGCGTCACCGGGCGCGCGATCCACGAGCGGGTCGAGGACATCATCTTCGAGGCCGGCTACGACACGCTCCGCCCCGGGCAGCGCCACCGCCCCGACGACCCCGTCGTCCGCGGGTTCTTCCACGGGACGGGCCACGGCGTCGGGCTCGAGATCCACGAGCTGCCATCCATCGGCCGCGGGAAGTGGGGGATGGTGCCGCTCGAAGCCGGCGACGTCGTCACCATCGAGCCCGGCATCTACGACCCTGACATCGGGGGCGTGCGCCTCGAGGACATGCTCCTCGTCACGCCCGAGGGGGCGCGCGACCTCACCCGCGCGCCGCGCGAGCTCGTGATCGACGAGTAGTAGTTAGCGACCGCCAGATCGGATGCGCGCCGAACGAGCGGCGCGCACGTTACGCATCGAAATGGTCCGGCCGGCGCTGCTCCTCGTCGTTGCGGTCGCGGCCGGCTCGTGCGTCGTCCCGTCCGTGCCGGCCGTCGCCCCGGTGCGGCCGCCGCTGAAGGTCGCTCCGGTCGTCGTGGCGACGGCGAAGCCGCTCCCGACCCCCGTCCCGACGCCTCCGCCGGACGTCGTCCTCCTGCGCGGCCCCGCGCCGCGGCAGCGCGGACGGCTCGTCGACCTGCTCCTCCGCTCGAGCGTCGCGCCGGCCGCCCTCGACGTCGAGGTGGACGGCGCCAGGGCGTCGCCGTGGATGCGCTGGACGGCGGCGACGAACGAGCTCGAGATCCGCGCCGGCCCGCTGCCGAACGGCACGCACACCGTGACCGTCGCCGGGCGCACGAGCACGGTCGAGGCGGAGACGGTCATCGACAGGCAGGCGCCCGTCGTGCGCGGGCTGTACGTGACGGCGTACGTCGCGTCCGACCCCGAGCGGCGCAAGGAGCTGTTCGCGCGCGCGGCCCAGGTCGGCCTCAACGCCGTCGTCGTCGACGTGAAGGACGCGAGCGGGCACATCTTCCTCGACGTCCCCGAGCCGACGGCCAAGAGGATCGGCGCCCTCGAGCCCTTCTTCACGCCGGCGCAGCTCGTCGGCGACGCGCACGCCGCGCACCTCTACCTCATCGCCCGCATCGTCTGCTTCGAGGACCCCATCCTCGCGGCCGCCGAGCCGAAGACCGCCTTCCACATCGGCGACAAGCTCTTCCTCGGCGAGTCCGGCCTCGCCTGGGTCGACCCGCGCGTCCCCGCGACGCGCGACTACCTCGTCGGGTTGGCGCGCGCGGTCGCGGCTGCTGGCGTCGACGAGATCCAGCTCGACTACGTCCGCTTCCCGACCGGCCCCGGGATGGACCAGCTCGACCGCAGCACCGTCTCCGGACGCGTCGGCGCGATCGGCCTCTTCCTCGACGACGTCCGGAAAGCGATCGACCCGACCGGCGTGTACCTCTCGGCCGACGTCTTCGGGCTCACGACGACCGCCGTCGACGACCTGCAGATCGGACAGGAGATCACCGACATCGCGCGCCGCGTCGACGTCGTGTCGCCGATGATGTACCCGTCCCACTACGCCCTCGGCTCGTACGGCCTCCCCGACCCCGACGCCGCGCCCGCGGCGACCGTCACCGACAGCCTCACGGACGGCCTCCCGCGGATCGCCGGCAGCGGCGCGCTCATGCGGCCGTGGCTGCAGGCGTTCACGCTCCGCCATCCGTACGGCGTTCCGCAGGTCGAGGCGCAGATCGACGCCGCTGCCGCGCTCGGCGTGCACGGCTACCTGCTGTGGGACCCGTCCGTTCAGTACGACGCGCTGCCCCCTCGGCTGTAGGAGGAGGGGCTAGGGCTCCGAGGTCTGGAGCGGCTTCTCCGCGATCTTCTGCCGCTCGACCTTGAGCGCCGCGTCGAGGTCCTCGTGCTGCGGCGTGTTGGGGTCGTCCGGCGCGACGACGTTCGGCTCGACCCCGCGTCCCGCGCCGTTGAGCGGGGCGCCGGTCTTCTCGTCCTCCATGCGCGCCAGGGTGACGAGGAGGAGGCCGCCGTCGGGCATCTCGCGCGGCTGCGCGATGCCCACGCAGCCGGCGGTCCGCGTCCCGACGACCTCGGCGACGCCGTTCGACTGGAGGCCGGCGGCGATGATCTCGGCGCCCGAGGCGCTCCGCTGGTTGACGAGGACGACGAGCGGTCCACTGAAGCCGACGTACCACTTGTCGTCGGTCTTGAGCGGCTGCTTCTTGCCGTCGCGGCCGACCTGGTCCACGAGCGTCGCGTTCTTCACGAAGATGCTCGCGATGTCGACGGCGGCGGAGAGGTCGCCGCCGGGGTCGTCACGCAGGTCGAGGATGAGCCCCTGCGCGCCGTTCCTGACCGCGCTCTCGACGCCGTCCTGCGTCTGCTTGGCGACGTCCCCGTTCAGCTGCGAGACGGAGAGCTCGGCGATCTTGTTCTGGTCGTAGCTCGTCTCGATGACGCGCGGCGGCGTGAGCGTCGCGCGCGTGATCGTGACCGTGATCTCCTTCGTGCCGCGGATGAGCAC
>JAJYLV010000048.1 GCA_021787445.1 Chloroflexota bacterium
GCGCCCCCCTTTCTTACACGCTGATCACGGCGGCGGGCGTCCTCCACGGCGCGGCGGGCGTTAGATCATGCGGATCGAACGCGTGGAGAGCGGGATGCGGGCCGACGCCGGCGCGACGGATGCGGTGGAGATGCATCCGCGGCATCGCGTCGGCATCCTCGCGGCGCTCATCGCGCTCGGGCTGAGCGCCGCATTCGCCGTCACGGCCCAGCACTACGCGGTCTCCGCCTCCGAGCGCTACCTGCAGGCGCTGGCCGGACAGGCCGTCCCGATCAAATGGGAGAGCCTGACGCTCCAGCGCGCGGCGTACGCGACGGGCACGACGCTCCCGATCTACGGCAGCTCGGAGCTGTACTGCTGCGGCGTCCCCGCCCTCCCCTCGCAGCTTTTCGGCGCGGCGCCGACCGGCTTCCGCACGTTCCCGGTCGGCCGCGCGGGCACCGGAGACCTCTTCTTCATGCAGACGTTCGCCGCGCTCGGCGGCGACCTCCGCGGCAAGAAGCTCGTGATCTCGGATTCGCCGGGATGGTTCTTCGGGCCGCAGGGCATCGGCGACGCGGCCTACGCCGGGAACTTCTCGCCCGAGATCGCGGAGGCCTTCGCGTTCGACGCGCCGATCTCGATGGATCTCAAGGAGGCGGGAGCGCGGCTGATGATCGCCCACCCCGCGACCCTCTCCGATCAGCCCCTCCTGCGCCTCGCGCTCGACGGCCTCGCGCGTCCAACGGCGCTCCACTTCGCCCGGTACTACGCGCTCTACCCCGCGGGGCGTCTCCTCTCGTGGGTCCACCAGATGCAGGACGCCGCGGACACGCTGAGCTACATCCGAGAGCACCCCGCGCTGCGCGCGGATGCGTCGAACGGGCCGTCGCGCATCGACTGGCGCACCACGCTGGCGGCGATGACGTCGCTCTCGCGCCAGCGCGTCACGACGAACCCGTTCGGCTTCCCCGACGCGACGTACAAGAGGCTCGCGAAGACGGTGAGGCCGGCGCTCGCGCGGTTCTGCGCCGGGACGGACGACCACAACGGGACCCGGATGGCCTATCCGAGCGCGTGGGCGAGGAGCATGTCGAGCTCGGCGGAGTGGACCGACCTCGAGCTCGAGCTGCGTGTGCTCCACGAGCTGGGGGCGCGGCCGCTCGTCTATTCGCTGCCGATGCCCGGAACGTACGACGACTTCACGCAGCTCTCGTACCCCGCGCGCCGCGCCTATTACGACAAGTACGCGAGCGTCGCGACGGCCGCGGGAGTGCCGTGGCTGGACTTCGAGGAGCACGACGGAGACCGCTACATGCTGACGGACACCGGTGCCCACTTCAGCCCCCGCGGGTGGGTCCTCGCGGGCCGCGCGCTCGACCTCTTCTGGCAGGGGGCGTCGATCTCGCAGATCCGCTCGTCGCTCGCCGACCTCACCCGCGAGGTGCCGACGCCCGCGGCACCACCGCGCGCGCGGTACTGCGCGGGGCCGAAGAGATGAGCCTCGACGTCCGCGCGAGCATCTTCCGCATCCTCGGCGACGTCACCGGCCTCTCCGGCCTCGAGGCCGAGCCCGACCTCGACCTCTTCGAGGCGGGGCTGCTCGACTCGCTCGGCCTGGTGAGCCTCATCCTCGCGTTCGACGACGAGCTCGGCCTGTCCATCGCGCCGTCCGACCTCGACAAGAAGGCCTGGGCGACGCCGCGCTCGCTCGTCGCGGACGTCGAGCGGCGCGCTCGCGCGGTCGCGCGATGACCTCGCTGCGCGCCCGCGTTCGCGCCTTGTGGCGGCACGACGCGGTGCGGCTCGTCGTCCTCGTCGTCTACTACGAAGCGATCATCGTCGCCCTGGTCGTCATCTACGGCGGGGCGCGCTACCAGCCGCCGCCCTTCGTGTACCAGGGGTTCTGATGACCACGCTCGTCGAGGGCGCGGACCTCGTGACGCGCGTCGCCGCGCGCGGGCGTCCGGGAGCCGACGCCGTCGTCGGGCCCCATGGCCGCCTCACGTACGGCGAGCTGCGGCTGCGCTCCGCGGCGCTCGCGACCCGGCTCGCCGGCGGGACCTCGCCCGTCCTCGTCTACGGCCACAAGGAGCCAGCCGCGGTCGTCGCGTTCCTCGCCGCGCTCCGTAGCCGCCGTGCCTACGTCCCCGCGGACCCCTCGTCCCCGCCCGCGCGGATCGAGCGGATGATCGACGCGACGGCCGCCGGCGACGCGGTGCTCGTACGCGAGGCCCCGCCGGCGCTGTCCGTCGCGCTCTCCGAGCGCGGGATCGCGCCCATCAGGCTCGATCCCCTCGCGGAGGCGCTCCCTATCGGCGACGCTCCGCGTATCGCTCGCCCGTCCGATGCCATGTCTCCCGCGTACGTCGTGTTCACCTCCGGCACGACCGGCGATCCGAAAGGCGTTCCCGTCCCGATCGGCGCGCTCGACCACTTCACGGCCTGGCTCACACACGCTGTCGGACTCGCCGACGACGAGATCGTCCTCGACCAGGCGCCGTTCAGCTTCGACCTGTCCGTGATGGGCCTCTACGCCGCGCTGCTCACAGGGGGCGCTCTCTTCTCGGTCACCGCGGAGGAGACGGGCGATCCGCGTGTGCTCTTCGCCCGTCTCGACGGCGCGCCCATCACGACGTGGGTCTCGACCCCGTCGTTCGCGCGCTTCTGTGCCTCCGAGCCCCGCTTCCGCCGCGCGATGCTCCCGCGTCTGCGCCGCTTCCTCTTCTGCGGCGAAGCGCTCGCGCCGCGGCTCGCGAGGGAGCTGCTCTCGCGCTTTCCGGAGGTCGAGATGTGGAACACGTACGGCCCGACCGAGACGACCGTCGCGGTCACCGGGATGCGCATCGAGGCGTCGCGTGCGGCGGGCGAGCGGCCGTTGCCGATCGGCCGGCCGTTCCCGGGGATCGACGTCTGGATCGCCGATGGCGCGGACCCCGCGACCGAGGTGCCCGCGGGGCATGACGGTGAGATCGTCATCGCCGGTCCGCAGCTCGCCCTCGGCTACCTCGGGACACCCGCGCGCGGAGGGTTCGTGACGCTCCCCGGCGGTCGACGCGCCTACCGGACCGGCGACGTCGGCCACGTCGACCCGACCGACGGCCTCCTCTACTGCGGCGGACGGCTCGACCGGCAAGTGAAGCTCCACGGCTACCGGATCGAGCTCGAGGAGGTCGAGGTCCAGCTGCGGCGGGTGCCGGGCGTCGACGACGCCGCCGTGCTCGCCGTCGAGCGCGACGGCCGGCCCGACCATCTGGCCGCGTTCGTGACCGGCGGCGCGCCGCTCCCCCCGTCGGACCTCGCGCTGACGCGCGCGGCGCGCGCCCTTCTCGCCGAGCACCTGGCGGCGTACGCCCTGCCGCGATCCGTGCGGCGCCTGCCGTCGCTGCCGCTCACGACGAACGGGAAGGTCGATCGATCGGCGCTGCGCGCGCTCCTATAGATGGCGCCCTACGTCGATCTCACGTATTTCCTCTTCCTCCTCTATCCGCTCGCGCTCCTCGTCCTCCTCGGCCTCGTCGGGTGGCTGGGGGCTCCGGCGATCCTGTTCGTCAGCGCCGCCGTCCTCGTGTTCCAGTACGCCGACCCGCTCGGAACGGGAGCGCAGCAAGCGGAGGGGCTGCGCCAGCTCGAGCTCCTCGCCGCATACGCCGTCGCGAGCGTCGTCGTCGTCACGGCTTTCGCGCTCGTCCGGCGCCGCGGCGCGAGCCGGCCCGCCTTCTACGCCGCGGTGGCGCTCGCGCTCGCCCCCCTCGTCGTCGTCAAGGTGGCGCCGCTCATCGCGCCGCGCCAGGCGCTCTTCGGACTCGTCGCCGCGGCGCCGGGCGCGTCCGCCGGCGTCGCCGCCGCGACGCCGCCAGCGGGTCTCGCACCGCCCCCGGGCGCGCTCGAGATCGTGGGCTTCCTCGGCGTCTCGTACGTGACGTTCCGGCTCATCGACGTGATCGTCGACCTGCACGACGGGATCGTCTCCGGTGTCCCATCGCCCATGACGCTCCTCGGCTACCTCCTCTTCGCTCCGACGATCAGCGCCGGTCCCATCGACCGCTACAAGCGTTTCTGTGGAGACCTCTGCGCCCCGCGGCGGACGGCGCGCGCGTACCTGGTGGACGTGGAAGCCGGGATCCACCGCATCGCGCAGGGCTTCCTCTACAAGTTCATCCTCGGGTACCTCGTCTACCAGTACGTCCTCCTGCCCCTCGATGCCCAGAGCGGCGTCCTCGCGATGGTCGGCTACATGTACGCGTACGCCTTCTACCTGTTCTTCGACTTCGCCGGGTACAGCGCGTTCGCCATCGGTGCCGGGCGCTTCTTCGGCGTCCGCGTGCCTGAGAACTTCGACCGTCCCTTCGCGAGCCGCACGTTCCGGGAGGTCTGGGACCGCTGGCACATCACGCTCTCGTGGTGGCTTCGCGACCACGTCTACATGCGCTTCATGCTGAAAGCGGGCCGTGCCAAGTGGTTCGGAGGGGATCGGGTCCGCGCGAGCCACGTCGGCCTCCTGCTGACGATGCTCCTCATGGGCCTGTGGCACGGCCTGTATCCGCACTACGTCGTGTACGGGCTCTACCAGGGAGCGATGCTCGTCGTCTACGACGCCGTCGGGCGCTGGAACGCGCGCCGGCGGCTCATCCCGAGCGGGCGGCTGGTCCGGCTCGGCCAGGTCGCCCTGACGTTCGATCTCTTCTGCTTCGGGCTGCTCATCTTCTCCGGCCACCTCTTCACCTGAGCCGGGGATGCCGCGCCGAGCGCGGTATCCTGGCCGCAAGCGGCTCGCGGTCTGCGAGGGGAGCCCGTGAGGGCTGAGAGTGGGCCGGTGGCCCAGACCCTTCACACACCTGATCCGGCTCATACCGGCGGAGGGAACGCAGAGATGGTCATGACGACGCCCCGGCGAACGACGGCGAACGGAGACGGCGCGGCCCCGCCGTTCCAGCGAAAGGTCTACGTGCAGGGCTCACGGCCGGACCTGCGCGTGCCGATGCGCGAGGTCGTCCTCTCGCCGACGCCGGCGACGCACGGCGCGGAGACGAACCCGCCCATCCGGCTCTACGACACCAGCGGCCCCTACACCGACCCCGCGGTCGTCACCGACGCGCGGCGCGGCCTCCCCAAGCTGCGCGCGGCCTGGATCCGCGAGCGCGGCGACGTCGAGGAGACGCCGAGCGGCGCCCTCCGCGCGAAGGCGGGGTGCGCCGTGACGCAGCTCCACTACGCGCGCCGCGGGGAGATCACGCCCGAGATGGAGTTCATCGCCATCCGCGAGGGTGTCGACCCGGCGCTCGTGCGCGACGAGGTCGCGCGCGGCCGGGCGATCATCCCCTCGAACGTCAACCACCCCGAGACGGAGCCGATGATCATCGGCCGACGGTTCCTCGTGAAGATCAACGCGAACATCGGCAACTCGGCGGTGGCGTCCTCGATCGACGAGGAGGTCGAGAAGATGACGTGGGCGACACGCTGGGGCGCCGACACCGTCATGGACCTCTCCACTGGCAAGAACATCCATCAGACGCGCGAGTGGATCGTGCGGAACTCGCCGGTGCCCATCGGGACCGTCCCGATCTACCAGGCGCTCGAAAAGGTGGACGGGTCGGCCGCCGACCTCACGTGGGAGCTCTACCGCGACACCCTGGTCGAGCAGGCCGAGCAGGGCGTCGACTACTTCACCATCCACGCCGGCGTGCGGCTCCCCTTCATCCCGCTGACCGCAAAGCGCATCACGGGCATCGTGTCGCGCGGCGGCTCGATCATGGCGGCGTGGTGCCTCGCGCACCACCAGGAGAGCTTCCTCTACACGCACTTCGACGAGATCTGCGAGATCATGCGCGCCTACGACATCGCGTTCTCGCTCGGCGACGGGTTGCGGCCCGGATCGATCGCGGACGCGAACGACGAGGCCCAGTTCGCCGAGCTCGACACGCTCGGCGAGCTCACGACCGTGGCGTGGGGCCGCGACGTCCAGGTGATGATCGAGGGCCCCGGGCACGTGCCGATGCACAAGATCAAGGAGAACATGGACCGGCAGCTCGACGTCTGCCACGAGGCGCCCTTCTACACGCTCGGGCCGCTCACGACGGACATCGCTCCCGGCTACGACCACATCACGTCCGCGATCGGCGCGGCGATGATCGGCTGGTACGGCACAGCGATGCTGTGCTACGTGACGCCGAAGGAGCATCTCGGGCTGCCGGACAAGGACGACGTGCGCGACGGCGTCATCACGTACAAGATCGCGGCGCACGCGGCGGACCTGGCGAAGGGCCACCCCGCGGCGCAGGAGTGGGACGATGCGCTCTCGAAGGCGCGGTTCGAGTTCCGCTGGCGCGATCAGTTCGCGTTGTCGCTCGATCCGGAGACGGCGGGCGCGATGCACGACGAGACCCTGCCCGCGGAAGGCGCGAAGGTCGCGCACTTCTGCTCGATGTGCGGCCCCAAGTTCTGCAGCATGCGGATCACGCAGGACGTGCGCGACTACGCCAAGGCGCACGGGCTCGACGCGGACGCCGCGGTGAAGGTCGGGCTCGAAGAGAAGGCCGTGGAGTTCCGCGAGGGCGGAGGCGCGATCTACCGCAAGGCCTGACGGGCGGCGCGTCCGGCGAGCTCGGTGCGGCTCTTGGCGTGGAGCCGGTCGAGGATGTTCCGGATGTGGTACTTGACCGTGTTCTCGCTGATGCCGAGGCGCGCCGCGATCTCGCGGTTGCGCAGCCCGGCCGTCACGAGGTGGAGGACCTCCGTCTCGCGATCGGTGAGTTCGCCGGCGGGGCCGACGGGACCGGCCTCGCCCTTCACGAAGCGGCGGAGGACGCGCGCGGCGGTCGCCGGCGTGATGGCCGCCTCGCCCCGCCCGACGGCCTCGAGCATGGCACGGAACTGACCGCTCTCGAGGTCCTTCATGAGGTACCCCTGCGCGCCGGACTCGATGGCATGGAACAGGTCGTCCTCGTCCTCGCTGACGGTGAGCATGACGACGCTGGTGCGAGGGTGCCGCTCCTTGACGACCCGTGCGACCTCGACCCCGCTCATGCCGCCGGGCATGCGCACGTCGAGGAGCGCGATGTCCGGCTCGTGCTCGTCCACGAGCCTGATCGCTTCCACGCCGTTCCCCGCCTGGCCGACGACCTGATGCCCCCACGCGCGGAGCAGGGACGAGATCCCGTCGCGGAAGAGGGCGTGGTCGTCGACGATGACGAGCCTCATACCGCCGCGCTCCTCGTCGTCCCCGTCGGCAGGCGAAGGCGGAAGAGCGTGCCGACGCCGGGACGACTGCACCACTCCGCGGACGCCGCGATCGCTTCCGCGCGCTCGCGGATCGCGCGCATGCCGTATCGCGGCCAGTCCGATGCCATCGCCTCGGGGTCGAAGCCCGCGCCGTCGTCCTCGACGGCGAGCGTGAGCTGCTCGTCCGCGACGTCGAGACGGACGGTCGCGCGGCGCGCCGCGGCATGCTTCCGGACGTTCGTCAAGGCCTCCTGCGCGATCCGCAGGAGGTTCGCCTCGACCTCGGGGGCGAACCGCAGCGACCGCGCGGCGGGGGAGGCGTCGACGGTCACGGCGACCTTCGCTATCTCGGCGAAGTAGGGCGCGTATTCCTCGAGCGCCGCCGTGACGCCGCGCTCGAGCCCGACCGGCTCCGCCAGGCCGAGGATGGCGGCACGCGCGTCGACGTAAACGGAGCGCGCGGCGGCGGCGAGCTCGCTGAGGTTGCGGCGCCCTTCGTCCAGCTGACCGGCGGCCAGCAGCTCCTCGACCGCCTGCGCCTTCGTGTTCACGTAGCCGAGCACCTGCGCCAACCCGTCGTGGATCTCGCGCGCGATGCGCTCACGCTCGCCGCGCACCGCGAGGTCGCGGAGCCGGCGCTGGAGCTCCTCGTTCTCACGCTGGCGGAGCTCGAGCGCGGCGTTGCGCTCGGCGAGGGTCGCCGCGAGACGGTCGATGCGCGCGAACGCGCTGCGCGCCATGAGGATCGCTCCGACGAGGACGATGACGGGGACCGCCAGCGTGTTGATGGGGTCGGTCACGAGATCGCTCCACTCGTGATCGGTGAGGAGGTCGAGGAGGCCGACCGCGATGACGGGCACCACCACCGCGATCCAGCGCAGACGGAACGCGCTC
The DNA here is from genome assembly GCA_021787445.1 of Chloroflexota bacterium. Taxonomy (GTDB): domain Bacteria; phylum Chloroflexota; class Limnocylindria; order P2-11E; family P2-11E; genus JACPOT01. Next base: position 8,095 of record JAJYLV010000048.1, read on the forward strand.
ACGACGTGCTGCAGGCTATCGACGTCCTGCCTCCTTGGGTGAGGCCGAACGGCCCGGGCTGATAGGCCGTCCTACACCCCGCTGAGGCCGGACGGCCCGTTTTGCCGTCCATTCCGATAGCTCGGGTAGGCCACCCGTCGGGCGAGGCGCGTTCGTACGAACGCGCCTCAATTGAGGACGCAGCGTCCCTTCGTTGGCCGCTCGCGCTCGCGCATCGTCGGGCCAGACCGCGGTAGCGGTCGCTCGCAAGGGAGGAACGAATGACGAAGGCCGCGGACGGCTCGACGTTCAGGCATCCAGAGGAAGGGGACGTGGAGGGGAGGACCGCTCGCCCGGTCCCATCCGGCGAGGGCATCACGCGCCGCAAGGCTCTCGGGACCGTCGGAGCGTTCCTGGGCGCCGGGGCCGCGCTGCCGCTGCTGGCCGCGTGCAGCGGGCCGGCGGCCAAGGCGGCATCGTCGCCGACCCAGAAGGTCATCAGCGCGACGCTGCCCGTGCTGACACAGGCACCGGTCGCAGCGAAGCAGGAGGTCGCCGCGGGCCCCGACGTCAAGATGACGGTCCTGCCCGGCGAGCTCAAAGGTCCGGACGGCCTGATGCACGACGCTTTCGTGCCTTCGGGCATGGTCCTCAAGGCCGGCGTACCCGCGACCGTGGCGGTGACCAGCTACGACGACGGCAAGCACAGCGTCACGTGCAAGGAGCTCGGGCTCGACGAGACGATCAAAGGCGGCACCGCGGCCGCGAGCGGCGACATCACCCCTGCCGTGACGACCTTCACGTTCACCCCTAAGACCGCAGGTGTCTACCGCTGGCACTGCGATATGGAATGCGACAGCGCCAAGAGCGGCCACTGGGCGATGACCGACGACTTCGACAAGCAGCCCGGTCGCCTGGGGTACATGGCGGGCTGGATCGTGGTCCTGAAGTAGCCCTGGTGATGACAGGAAGGCTGAAATGAGGAAGGTCATCGGTCGCCGCGCGCTCCTTCGCTCCGGCATGGCCGCCGGAGCGCTCGCCGTCGGGGGCTCGCTCGCGGCGTCCCAGGGGTCGAAGGCGCAAGCGGCAGGAACGTCCGGCGGGAGGCTGCGGCGCTGGGCCATGGTCATCGATCTCCGCAAGTGCGACGGCTGCCAGTCGATATCCCAGCCGCCGCAGTGCACCGAGGCGTGCATCCAGGGGCACTTCGCGCCCGAGCCGATGCAGTGGATCCAGGTGTACGAGTCACCGCTCGAGGGCCAGGCCGGGACGCAGTTCGTGCCTACGCCCTGCCAGCACTGCCAGAACGCGCCGTGCGTGAACGTCTGTCCCGTCGGCGCGACCTTCGCGACCCCCGAGGGCACCGTGCTCATCGACCAGATGCGCTGCATCGGCTGCCGCCTCTGCATGGAGGCCTGCATGTACGACCGGCGCTTCTTCAACTGGGGCACGCCGGCGCAGCCGCCGCAGACCCTCTTCCTCGAGTATTCCCCCGAGCATCAGGACCCCGCGATCCGCGGGACGGTCATGAAGTGCGACTTCTGCCCCGACATGGCGCGCGCCGGGCGCCTGCCGTACTGCGCGCAGGCGTGCCCGCACGGCGCCATCTACTACGGCGACCTCGAGGAGGATCTCGCGACCAACGGATCCGAGGTCGTGAAGATCTCGCGCTTCCTCGCCGAGAACAACGCCTACCGGCTCAAGGAGGACCTCGGGACGAAGCCCCGCGTCCACTACATCCCCGGTCACGGCGAAGCCGTCGGGCGCATGCCCACGACCACAGGCCGTAAGGCGACCACCTGGCCCTGGCAAAAGACGATCGGAGGAGCCCTGCCGTGGCAGAGGTAGCGTACGTTCCCCCCGCGTGGCGCGAGAGGCTGGAGACGCGCGGCCTCGCGCCTCTCCGGAGCACCGGGGTCCGCTACTGGGCCTGGATCGGCTTCCTCCTCGTCATCATCGCGTGGGCCGTCTTCGAGTACGCGACGCAGCTGAACAACGGGCTGATCGTGACCGGGATGCGCGACCGGATCAGCTGGGGCATCTACATCATCAGCTTCGTCTTCTTCATCGGGATCAGCCACGCCGGGACGCTCCTCTCGGCGATCCTGCGCGTGACCAAGGCGCGGTGGCAGATGTCCGTGACGCGGATGGCCGAGTTCATCACCGTCGTCGCGCTCATGGTCGGCGCCCTCTTCCCGCTGATCGATATGGGCCGCGTCGACCGCGTCCTCGAGCTCTTCCAGTATGGGCGCTGGCAATCGCCCCTCATGTGGGACATCCTCGCCATCACCACCTACCTTACCGGCAGTAGCCTTTATCTCTACCTGCCGATCATCCCAGACTTCGCGCTCGCCCGCGATCGCCTCGGGCCCGCGGCGCCGCGCTGGCGGCGGGTCTTCTACCAGGTGGCGGCTCTCGGCTGGCGGGGGACCCCCGAGCAGCGGAAGCTGCTCGACCGCGCGATGACGACGATGATGATCGTCATCATCCCGGTCGCGGTGTCGGTGCACACCGTCGTGTCCTGGATCTTCGCGATGACGCTCCGCGTGGCCTTCAACTCGAGCGTCTTCGGACCCTTCTTCGTCGCCGGGGCGATCTTCTCGGGCATCGCCGCGATCATCATCCTCATGGCCGTGCTGCGGAAGCTCCTCCACCTCGAGGAGTGGATCACGCGCACGCAGTTCCTCTACCTCGGCTACATGCTCGCGGCCTTCACGCTGATCATGGCGTACTTCAACCTCCAGGAGCTGGTCGTCACGGGCTACAAGATGGAGGCCGGCCAGACCTTCCACTTCGCCGAGCTCATGACCGGGCCGTTCATGCCGCTCTACGCCTACTACTGGATCGGCGGGATGATCGTCCCGGGCCTCATCATGCTGTACCCGCGCACGCGGACGATCGCGGGGATCACCTTCGCCGCGGTCCTCGTCCTCGTCGCGATGTGGATCGAGCGCTTCCTCATCGTCGTTCCCGGATTCCGCGTCCCGCTCATGGCGTACGGCGCGCGCAACTACTTCCCGACGCTCGTGGAGTGGTCGATCCTCGCCGGAGCGGTCGCGCTTTTCATGCTGATCATCTCCGTGTTCGCCAAGATCTTCCCGATCATCTCGATCTGGGAGGTCGTCGAGCACCGCGGTCCGGAGCCGGACGCGGCGGCCGAGCCGCGTCGCGTGCGGCCGACGATCCGTCCCGAGCTGCGGCCGCAGCTCACCGCCGCCGGCACGACCACGACCGAGGGGGTGCAGCCGTGAAGCGTCTTGCGCTCGCGATCCTGTCCGCGCTCGCCGCCACCGCGATCGTCGCGGCTCCGGCGGCCGCCGCAGGGCCGGCGCCGACCAGGGTGCGTATCGCCGTGCCGCCGAGCATCAAGCTCGGCGAGGGGGCCGGGGTCCAGGCGCAGGTCCTCGACGCCAGTGGTGCTCCGGTCGCTGGGGCGCTCGTGACCTTCACCGCTGAGCTCGGCTTCCTCGAAGCGACGAACGACGTCGTTCTCGCGGACGCGCGGACCGACAAGGCCGGCGTCGCGAGCGCCGACATCGACCTCCGGACCGACGGGAGCATCAAAGTCACGGCGCGCTTCGCGGGCGATGCAGAGCACGCGGCCTCTTCGGCGAGCGCGGCGATCCAGGTCGGAGGCTCGTCCCAGCTCTACGCCCAGGGCGCCGGGGTCAAGCTCCCCGGCTTCAACGAGGCACCGACCGCGCCCGGTACGAGCGCGGCACTGCTGCCGGGAGCGGCCTCGCTGTGGCCGCGCTTCTCCGGGTGGCCCGTAGCGCTCGTCCTCATGATCGTCTGGTCGATCTACGGATCGGTCGTCGTCGTCCTCTTCCGCGTCACCGCGTCGGCGCGCCGGAGCGCGCAATGAGCACGACGTCCGTCGCATACACGGGCGCGCCGCGCGCCAGCTACATCGTGCCGCGCGCGATCGGCGCCTTCGTCCTCGTCGTCAGCCTCACGCTGCTCATCGCCGGCGCGGCAGGTCCCTATACCCACTCGAACCTCGACCCCACCTACGACGGCTCGTACACACGGACCGAGCAGGTCGTCGTCGGCGCGGCCGTTCCCTACGGCGGGGTGGGGGACGCCGGAGGCACGCTCCCGGCCGATCCGGTCCAAAGGGGCGCGCGCCTCTTCGTAACGGAGGGCTGTGCGACGTGCCACGGGCTCCGCGGCCAGGGCGGCGTCGTCGGCCCGCAGATCGCCGGCGTCGGCGCTTCCACCATCGCCGATCGGGTCCGCAACGGCGTAGCGGGCATGCCGCGCTTCGCCGCCTCGCTCACGGACAACGACATCGCGGCGATCGGTGCCTACCTCAGATCGGTCGCCGCACCGAAGAGCGGGACCCCGTGAGCGCGGTGCTCGCCGTCCAGTAGTCCGTGCACGCGTAGCGTCCCGCCGCACCGCCGGGGATCATCCCCCGGCGGTGCGTGCGTTCGCGACACACTCGTATCAGTCGCTCGCCAAAGGGTGGCATTGGTCACCGCCGTTCGCTACGAGCGACCCTGCCGAGCGGCGAACGGCCCCGCGACGATCTCTCGTTGTGGCCGGAATGAACGCCGTGGTCGACCGTGCCACCGGGATCGTGCAGACGGTCGAGCTGTGGCTGTGGCACGACCCGCGACGGACGCAGGTGAGCGTGGGCATCAGCGCGCGTGCGGGCCGCGTGCTCGTCGTTCTGGCCGCGGGCGTCTTCGTCGCGACCCTGCCTCTCACTCACTACCTGATCGGCGGCGATGCGATCCACCTGGCGATCATCCCCATCGCGGCGGCCGCCATCCTCGAGGGCGGGCGTGCGGGTCTCATCGTCACCGCGATCGCGCTGGCCGCCGAAGGTGTCCTCGTCGGGATGGGTCTCACGCCGTCGGACGTCCGCTTCGGCGACATCCTCATGGCTGCGCTGACAGGCTCCGCGCTCTCGATCGCCCTCGGCCGCATCCACTTCCTCCTACGAACGGTGCGGGACGAGGCGGCGGCGCGCGCCGACGCGGAGCGGTCCAGGGCGGACGCGGAAAAGGCGCGAGCCGACGCGCTCGAAGACCTGGCTCATCGCGCGTCCTTCGACGCGCTGACGGGCCTGCCCAACCGTCTGCAGCTGGAGCGCGAGATCGACGAGCAGCTTCGGCGAAGCCTGCCGGAGGGAATGGAGCTCGTCGCGGTCGCGCTGAACCTGGCCGAGTTCCATGAGTTCAACGACACATTCGGCTACGGGGCCGGCGATCTCTTGCTGCGACAGGTCCCGCAGCGCCTCCGGCGCGTCGTCGAGGACTGCGTCGTCGGCAGGATCGCCGGCGACGAGTTCTGCATCGCGACGTGCGCTCCCGCCGGCACCGCGTCCGCGCTCGGGCGACGGGCGCTCGACGCGCTCGCGCTCCCCTTTGCGATCGACGGTATCCGCGTCGCCGTCACCGGCAGCACCGGTGTCGCCGTCGCGCGTCCGGGCGAGAGCGCCGCCGAGCTCCTGCGCCGGGTGACGATCGCTCTCTCCGCGGCGCGCACCGCCGGCCGGACGTCCGTCGCGTACTCCGACGTGCTCGCGCGCAGCTCGCCGGAGCGCCTCGCCCTCGTCGCGGACCTGCAGGAGGCCATCGAGGCGGACCGGATCGGCGTCGTGTTCCAGCCGCAGGTGGACCCCGCCACGGGAGCGTTCGTCGGCGCCGAGGCGCTCGCGCGATGGACGCATCCGACGCGCGGCGCGATCGCGCCCGACGAGTTCGTGCAGCTCGCGGAGCGCACGGGCCTCATCGGCGGCCTCACCGACCGGATCCTCGCGGCGGCGGTGCGCGAGTGGGGCAGCGGGCAGGACGGCGCGCGCGTCGCGGTCAACGTATCCATGCTCGATCTCTCCGACGCGACCCTGCCCGCGCGGATCACCACGCTGCTCGCGTCGCATGGCCTCCAGTGCGACCGCTTCACCGTCGAGGTGACGGAGAGCGTCCTCGCTCGCGACATGCGGACGGTCATCCCGGTCCTGGGCGCGTTCCGCGAGGCGCGCATCCACGTGTCGGTGGACGATTTCGGCACCGGCTACTCGTCGCTCGCGTACCTGAACGAGCTGCCGATCGACGAGGTGAAGCTCGACCGATCGTTCGTCGGGCGCGCGGCGGAGGATCCGCGGGCGTGCGCCATCCTGCGCTCGGCGGTCGGCCTCGCTCGCGAGCTCGGCCTCCGTACCGTCGCGGAGGGCGTCGAGGACGCTCGCACCTACGACCTCCTCGCGGCGACGGGCTGCTCGGCGGTGCAGGGCTACGTCGTGAGCAAGCCCTTGAGCGGGGCGGAGATGCGCGA
>JAJYLV010000174.1 GCA_021787445.1 Chloroflexota bacterium
TGCCCCAGCCGACGTTCTCGTGCGTGTACATCGTGAGCTTCTTGTAGACGGTCGCGAGGGCGGTCACGAGGACCTCGCCGTGCGCGCGCTGGAAGCGGTCGCGTCCCGTGCGCTTCGCGACGCCATCGCTCGCGAACTCGTCGAGGACGCGGACACGCACGCTCAGGCCCGCGTCGGTGTAGTGGTCGACCTTGACCTCGGTGACGTAGGCCTTGCCGCCGGGCCAGTCGAGGCGATCGACCTGGTACTGGCGCGACTCGTGGAGGTAGATCGCCTGCTCGTGGACGAGGACGGGCGCGGCGAAGCGGTCCACCTCTCCGATGACGCGCCTCCGCCCGCCCGTCGTATCGATGATGACGACGTTGTCGTTGCTCGCGGTCCGCAGTGACATCGCCTCGGCCGGGAACGCCTGCGCCGACCAGTGGTAGCGGCCGTCGGCCTCGTGGAGGATCCCCTGCTCGTCGAGATACCCCAGTACGCCCGGGGTGTCCTCGGTGCCGAAGCGCTCGCTGCGCTCGAAGGGAAGCTCGAAGGCGGCGCACTTCAGGTGCTGCACGAGCACGTGCAGGTTGTCGGCGTTGACGAGCCCCTGCTCGGGAGGGCGTTCGAGCACGAAGCCGGGATGCTGGACGACGTACTGGTCGGTCGGGGAGGAGGTCGCGACGAGGAACGCCGCCGAGAGCTCGCCTCGCCGCCCCGCGCGCCCCATCTGCTGGAGCGTCGATGCCACGCTCCCCGGGTAGCCGACGAGGACCGCGGCCTGGAGCGCGCCGATGTCGATCCCGAGCTCGAGCGCGTTCGTCGAGACGACGCCGCGGACCGAGCCGTCGCGGAGGCCGCGCTCGATCGCCCGGCGCTCGCTCGGCAGATACCCGCCGCGGTATCCCCGGATCACGTCCGGCGGCCACTGGGGCTCCGGGAAGCGCGCACGGAGGTAGGTGAGGAGGAGCTCCGTCTGGACACGCGCACGCGTGAAGCAGATCGTCTGGATGCCCGACGCGAGGAGCGTCGCCGCGATGTCGCGCCCGGTGAGGAGCGCGCTGCGACGGATCCCGAGCTGCGCGTTCACGACGGGCGGCTGCACGAAGGCGAGCACCTTCTCGCCCTGCGGCGCACCCGACTCGTCGATGAGGACCACGTCGTCCTCGACGTGCCGTCGCGCGAGCTCCTCGGGGTTCGCGATCGTCGCGGACGTGCAGATGAAGGTGGGGTGCGACCCGTAGAAGGCGCAGATGCGGCGGAGCCGTCGCAGCACGTTCGCGACGTTGCTCCCGAACACGCCGCGGTATGTGTGGAGCTCGTCGAGGACGACGTAGCGGAGGCTCTCGAAGAGCTTCACCCACTTCGTGTGGTGCGGGAGCACACCCGTGTGGAGCATGTCGGGGTTCGTGATGACGACGTGGCCCGCGCTCCGGATCGCCGCGCGCGCCTGCGGGGGCGTGTCCCCGTCGTACGTGTAGGTCTTGAGCTCGATCTCCATCTCCGCCGACAGCCGCTCGAGCTCGCCGAGCTGGTCCTGCGCGAGCGCCTTCGTCGGGAAGATGAACAGGGCGCGCGCGGAAGGATCCTTCGCGATCTCGTGGAGGACGGGGAGGTCGTAGCACAGGGTCTTGCCCGAGGCCGTCGGCGTGACGACGACGGTGTGCCGCCGTGCGTGCGCCGCGTCGAGCGCCGCGGCCTGGTGCGAGTAGAGCGCCTCGATGCCGCGTCGCCGAAGGCTCCGCACGATCCGCTCGTCGAGCCATGCCGGGAACGGCGCGTAGCGCGGCGCGACCGCCGGCCGTCGTTCCCAGCGCGTGAGCATGGACGCGAACGTGGCGTCGCGCTCGAGGCCCTCGAGGATCTGCTCGAGGCTCGTCCGTGCGGGGAAACGAACGTCCGTTCGCATCGGACCGCCCACGATATGGAACGCGTGTTCGGTCGTCAAGGGGGTGCCCGGGCCGAGAAATGCAGCGGATCCGCTGAAGACAGAGGAGGTGAAGACGATGCCGGAGATGCGTGCGGAGACCGTTCGCGAGGCGCGACGCAAGCGGATGGGCGCGCAGGAGGACGTCACCGATCCGAACGACGTGACCGATCGTCGGACTACCCTTCGGGGCTGATCAGCTCCGGGAGGGACGCCGATGCCAGCGACACGCTCACGCCGCGCGACGGGACGCAAGACGACGGGCCGGTCCACGACGCCAGCGCGCGCCCAACGTTCGGTGCGCGCCGGTCGCGACCCCTTCGAGAGCCTCGAGTTCCGCCTCGTCGGACCGTTCCGCGGCGGACGCGTCGGAGCGGTCGCCGGTCATCCGGCCGACCGCCTCACCTTCTACATGGGCTCGACCGGCGGCGGCGTCTGGAAGACGGCCGACGCGGGCCGCTACTGGCAGAACGTCAGCGACAAGTACTTCACACGCGCGTCCGTCGGCGCGATCGCGGTGGCGCCGGGCGACCCGAACGTCGTCTACGTCGGAACGGGCGAGTCGTGCATCCGTGAGAACGTGTCGCACGGCGACGGTGTGTACAAGACGACGGACGGCGGACGTACGTGGACGAACGTCGGCCTGCGCGAGACGCGGAACATCTCGACCGTTTGCGTCGATCCGCGCGACGCCGACAGCGTCTACGTCGCGGCCCTGGGCCACGCGCACGGCCCCAACGCCGAGCGCGGCGTGTTCCGCTCGCGCGACGGCGGCGCGACGTGGCAGCGCGTCCTGTTCCGCGACGAGCGGACCGGCGCGATCGACCTCTCCATGGACCCGAACAACCCGCGGATCCTCTACGCCGCGATGTGGGAGACGGTGCGGCTGCCGCACACGCTGACCAGCGGCGGTCCCGGCAGCGGGATCTTCAAGACGACGGACGGCGGCGACACGTGGACCGAGCTCACCCGGAAGC
>JAJYLV010000006.1 GCA_021787445.1 Chloroflexota bacterium
GGTCGACCTCGCGCGCGGCTACGCGGGCGACGGCGCGGCGCACGCCCTCGGCGCCGACGCGCTGCTCGAGCCGCCGCACGAGCGCGTCGCGCAGGAGCGCCTCGACCTCGACGCGCGCGGCGTCGGCGCGGCGGCGCTCGCGCTCGCCGCTCCGCGCCGCCCACTCGCGGTGCCGGTCGACCGCGGCGACGAGCTCGTCGATCCCCTCGCCGGTCGCGGCCACGGTGCGGACGATGGGCGGCTTCCAGCCGGTGTCCTCCTCCGGCTCGGCGTGCGGCGGGCCGGCCGCGCGGTGATGGCCGGACCCGTCCTCGGCATATCGGCGCGAGCCGAGCGTGAGCATCTGGGCGAGGTCGCGCACGGTCTCGTCCGCCCCGGGGCGGTCGCCCTTGTTGACGACGAGGAGGTCGGCGATCTCGAGGATCCCCGCCTTGATGGCCTGGATGTCGTCGCCGAGGCCGGGCACGGTGACGAGCGCGACGGTGTCGGCGACGCGTACGACGTCGATCTCCTCCTGCCCCACCCCGACGGTCTCGACGAGGACGACGTCGAAGCCGATGGCGTCGAGCACGTTCACGACGCGCACGCTCGCGCGCGCGAGCCCGCCGACGTGGCCGCGGCTCGCCATGCTGCGGATGAAGACGCCCTCGTCGAGCGCGCGGTCGACCATGCGGATGCGGTCGCCGAGGATCGCGCCGCCGGTGAACGGGCTCGAGGGATCGACCGCGACGACGGCGACGCGCGAGACGCGCGCACGGTACGCGCCGACGAGCCGCGAGACGAGCGTGCTCTTGCCGCCGCCGGGCGGCCCCGTCACGCCGAGGACGAGCGCGCGGCCGGTCTGGGGGAAGGTCTCGCGCACGACGTCGGCGGCACCGGCGGAGTCGTTCTCGACGACGCTGAGGACGCGCGCGATGGCGCGCTTGTCGCCCGTGCGCGCGCGGGCGAGGAGGTCGCCGGCGGCGACGGCCACTAGGAGGCGCGGAGGAGGTCGCGCGCGATGACGACGCGCTGGATCTCGCTCGTCCCCTCGCCGATCTCCATGAGGCGCGCGTCGCGCACGATCCGCTCGACCGGCTGGTCGCGCATGTACCCGTACCCGCCGAGGACCTGCAGCGAGGCCGTCGCGGCGCGGCTCGCGGCCTCGGACGCGTAGAGCTTGGCCATCGACGCCTCGCGCCGGAAGCGACGGCCGGCGTCGGCGAGGCGCGCCGCGCGGTGCACGAGGAGGCGCGCGGCCTCGAGCTCGGTCCGCGCGCGGACGAGGTGCGCGCGCACGAGCTCGAAGTCGCCGATGGGTCGCCCGAACTGCGTGCGCTCGCGGGCGTACGCGGTCGCGACGTCGAGCGCGGCGCGTCCGAGCCCGAGGGCGAGCGCGCCGATCCCGATGCGTCCCTTGTCGAGGACCTTCTTGACGTCCTCGAACGCGTTCCCCTCCGCGCCGATGCGGTCCTCGTCGGCGACGCGAAGGTCCTCGATGGCGAGCGGCGCCGTGTCCGAGGCGTGAAGCCCCATCTTTACTTCGGGCTTCCCCGCGCGGATCCCGGGCGTGCCCGCGACGACGCCGAACGCGGAGAGAGCGCGCTCGCCGGTCGAGGCGACGATGAGGTAGAAGCCGGCGATGGAGGCGTTGGTGATGAACTGCTTCGATCCGTTCAGCACCCAGTCGTTCCCGCGGCGCTCCGCGCGCGTGCGCGCGGCCGCGGCGTCCGAGCCGGACCCCGGCTCCGTCAGCCCCCACGCGCCGATGCGCTCGCCCGACGCGAGGGCGGGGAGCCAGCGGCGGCGCTGCTCCTCGGACGCCGCGACCAGGAGGTGGCCGAGGCAGAGCGAGTTGTGGGCGGCGACGGTGAGCGCGACCGAGCCGTCCCCCGCGCCGAGCTCCTCCACGATGAGCGCGGTCGTGAGCGCGTCGAGCCCCGCGCCGCCGTGCTCGGGCGGCACGGCGAGCCCGAAGAGGCCGAGCCGGGCGAGCTCGCCCGCGATCCCGCTCGGGAAGTGCCCCGCCTCGTTCCACGCGCGCGCGTTCGGCAGGACGCGGTCGCGGACGAACGCGCGCACGGCGTCGCGCGCTAGGAGCTGTTCGCTCGAGTAGCGGAGGTCCAGCTACGCCCCCCTCTCGCGCGCCATCTCCTGCGCGCCGGGGACCTCGGGCGCGAGCTGCGCGACGAGCTCGTCGTCGCTCTTCACCAGCTCCGGGTCGGTCGCGAGGGCGAGCGCGTTCGCCGACGCCAGGCGCTGGCGCTGGTCGGCGGGGAGCGCGACGAACGCCTGGATCCGCGCCTTGGTCAGGCGCCGCCGCTCCTCCGCCGTGAACCGCGACAGCTGGCGCAGCGCGGGCAGCAGCGCGCCCGCGCGCGCGACGTCGCTCGGGACCGCGGCGACGAGGGCGAAGCGCTTCTTCCACCACTCGGTCGCGGCGGCCCCGTCGAGACCCTTGTTCTCCCACAGGCCGGAGTCGACCGGGCGTTCCTCTAGCTTCGCCATCTTCTTCTCCTCGTGTTCCCTTACGCCGGCGCGGCTTCGCCGCGCCGCCGACCGACCGCTTCGCGCACGTAGTCGACGATGTCCTCGAGCGACGAGCCCGGCGGGAAGATCCGCTCGACGCCGTGCTCGCGCAGCCGCGGGATGTCGTCCTCGGGGATGATCCCGCCGCCGAAGAGCAGGACGTCGTCCATGCCCTTCTCGCGCATGAGCTCGTTGATCCGCGGGAAGAGGTAGTTGTGCGCACCCGACAGGAGCGAGAGCCCGACGGCGTCGGCGTCCTCTTGGAGCGCGGTCTCGACGACCTGCTCCGGCGTCTGGTGCACGCCGGTGTAGATCACTTCCATGCCCGCGTCGCGCAGCGCGCGGGCGACGACCTTGGCGCCGCGGTCGTGGCCGTCGAGGCCGGCCTTGGCGACGACGACGCGGATCGGCCTCTTCACCTAGAAATACCCGGGGTCGCGGTACTCACCGAAGACCTCCTTCAGGACCGTCACCTGCTCGCCGATGCTCGCGTACGCGTGCGCGCACTCGAGGAAGGCGGGCATGAGCTCGGCCTGGCTCGAGCCGCGCGCGGCGACCGCGGCCTCGCGGAGGCGGTCCATCGCCTCACGCCAGCGCCCGGCGTCGCGCTTCGCGCGCACCGCGGCGAGGCGCTCGATCTGCCGCCGCTCGACGTCGGGGTCGATCTTCAGGACGGGGATCGGCGTCTCCTCGGGCGTCTGGTACTTGTTGACCCCCACGACCACCTTCTCGCCCTCCTCGACCTGCCGCTGGAAGTGGAAGGACGACTCGGTGATCTCGCGCTGCGGGTAGCCGCGCTCGACCGCCTCGACCATCCCGCCCATGGCCTCGATCTGGTCGAGGTAGCGCTGGAAGCCCGTCTCCATCTCGTTCGTGAGGTGCTCGAGGTAGTAGGAGCCGGCGAGCGGGTCGATGGTGTCGGCGACGCCCGACTCGCACGCGATGATCTGCTGCGTCCGGAGCGCGAGCGTGACCGCCTCCTCGGTGGGAAGGGCATACGTCTCGTCGAGCGAGTTCGTGTGCAGCGACTGCGTGCCGCCGAGGACGGCCGCGAGCGCCTGGAGCGTGACGCGGACGACGTTGTCGTACGGCTGCTGCGCCGTGAGCGAGACGCCGGCGGTCTGCGCGTGCGTGCGCAGCATGAGGGCGCGCTCGTTCGCCGGGTGGTAGCGGCGCTCGATCTCGCGCGCCCAGATCCGCCGCGCCGCGCGGAACTTGGCGATCTCCTCGAAGAGGTCGTTGTGGACGTCGAAGAAGAAGCTGATCCGCGGCACGAAGGCACCGGGGTCGAGCCCGGCCGCGACGCCCCACTTCACGTACTCGAGCCCGTCGATGAGCGTGAAGGCGAGCTCCTGCAGCGCCGTCGCGCCCGCCTCGCGCATGTGGTAGCCGGAGACGGAGATGGGGTTCCAGCGCGGCGTGCGCGCGGCGCCGAAGCGCAGCGTGTCGACGACGAGGCGCATCGCCGGACGGATGGGGACGATCCACTCGCGCTGCGCGATGTACTCCTTGAGGCAGTCGTTCTGGATCGTTCCGCCCATCTTCTCGAGCGGCACGCCCTTGTTCTCGCCGTTCGCGAGGTACATCGCCCACACGATCGACGCCGGCGCGTTGATCGTCATGGACGTCGTGACCTCGTCGAGCGGGATGCGGTCGAAGAGGACCTCGAGGTCGGCGAGCGTCGCGACCGCGACGCCCTCGCGTCCGACCTCGCCGCGCGAGAGGGGGTCGTCGGGGTCGCGCCCCATCAGCGCGGGCATGTCGAACGCGGTCGAGAGCCCGGTCACCCCGTGCTTCAGGAGGTAGTGGAAGCGCGCGTTGGTGTCCTCGGGCGACCCGAACCCGGCGAACTCGCGCATCGTCCAGAGGCGGCCGCGGTACATCGAGGGGTACACGCCGCGCGTGTACGGGAACTCGCCGGGGTAGCCGAGGTCGCGGTCGACGTCGAAGCCGGCGAGGTCCTCCCCGGTGTACAGCGGGTCGACCGCGGCGTCGGAGATCGTGCTGAAGCGTGACTTGCGCTCCGCCGTCTTCGCCGTCGCGGGCGCGTATGTGCCCTCGAGCCACTCTTTCTTCGACCGCGTGCTCGGGGAGACCCCTCGCTGCGCGCCTCGGTGCTCGACCTCGTCGTCGCGCGCCTCGGTCTGCGCGCCGAGGGGACGGTCGGTCTTCATAGCGAAAGCATCCCTCGCGCGATGACGAGGCGCTGGATCTCGCTCGTCCCCTCGTAGATCGTCGTCGCGCGCGCGTCGCGCGCCATGCGCTCGACGGCCGCCTCGCGCATGTAGCCGTAGCCGCCCAGCGTCTGCACCGCGACGTGCGTCGCGCGCTGCGCCATCTCGGAGGCGAACAGCTTCGCCTTCGACGCCTCCGTCGTGAACGGGCGCCCGCGGTCCTTCAGCCACGCCGCGCGCAGCGTGAGGAGGCGCGCCGCGGAGATGTCCGTCTGCGCGCGCGCGAGCGCGTTGCGGACGAGCTGGAAGTCGCCGATGGGCCGCCCGAACTGCCGGCGCTCTCGCGCGTAGGCGGCCGCCCGGTCGATCGCGCCGCGCGCGATCCCGACGGCCTGCGCCGCGATCCCGATGCGGCCGCCGTCGAGGCCGGCCATCGCGACGGCGCCGAAGGCCGTGCCCTGCGGGCCGAGGACCGCGTCCGCGCCGACGCGCGCGTCCTCCAGCGTGAGCGGGCTCGTGTCCGAGGCGAGGAGGCCCATCTTGCTCTCCGCTCTGCCGATGACGACGCCGGGCGCGTCGGTCGGGACGAGGAACGCGGTGATGCCGGCGTGCGGGCGGTGCGCATCCATCTCTCCCACCCGTGCCAGCACGATCGCGACCGGCGCGTAGCGGAGGTTCGTCACGAACATCTTCCGGCCATTCAGCACCCACGTGGGGCCGTCTCTCCGCGCCGTCGTCCGCAGCGCCGCGGCGTCGGACCCGGACCCGGGCTCGGTGAGCGCGAACGAGGCGAGGCCCGATCCGTCGATGAGGCGCGGCAGCCAGCGCTTCTTCTGCTCCGGCGTGCCGAGCCGGACGATCGTCCCCTCGGCGATGCCGGAGTTGACGGAGACGCCGACCGCGAGCGAGGGCCACACCGCGGCGATCTCCTCGAGGACGAGCGCGAAGGCGACGCTGCTCGCGCCGAGACCACCGTCCGGCTCCGGGATCGTCATCCCGAGCACGCCGAGACGGCCGAGGTCGGCGATGACCTCACGCGGGATCGCGCCCGCCTCCTCGGCCGCCGGGATCCGCGGCGCGAGGTCGCGGGCGTACGCCGCGACGGCGTCGGCGAGCAGGCGCTCGTCGGATCCCGCGACGGGGAGCATCAGGAGGCCGCTTTGGCCTTCTTCACCTCGTCGGTGAAGGCGGGCAGGAACTCGAACACGTCGGCGACGACGCCGTAGTCGGCGACCTTGAAGATGTCGGCGTCGGGGTCCTTGTTGACCGCGACGATCACCTTGCTCGAGGTCATCCCCGCGAGGTGCTGGATCGCGCCCGAGATGCCGAGCGCGATGTACAGGTCGGGCGCGACGGTCTTGCCGGTCTGCCCCACCTGCTCCTCGTTCGGGCGCCAGCCCGCGTCGGTGACCGCGCGCGACGCGCCGAGCGCCGCGCCGAGGACGTCGGCGAGCTCCTCGACCATCTTCCAGCTCTCGGGTCCGCGCAGACCTCTCCCGCCGGAGACGACGACGCTCGCCTCGGTGAGCGGGACGCGCCCGCTCGCGGCCGCCGTCGGCTCGAAGCGCTGGAAGGCGAGCTTCTCCGCGGATGCGTCGGCCGCGACCGGCTCGACGGTCGGCTCGGCCGCGCCGCCCGGGAGCGTGAAGGCGCCGGGGCGGACGCTCACGACGGCGGGCAGCTTCGCCTGGACCGTCGCGCGCACCTTGCCCGCGTACATCATCCGCGAGACGAGCGCGGCGTCGCCGTCGACGGCGACGTCCGTCGCCTCCGAGGCGTACGTCCAGCCGAGGCGCGCGGCGAGGCTCGCGCCGAGGTCGCGCCCCGACGGCGTCGCGCCGATGAGCACGAGCGACGGCTGGTCCTGCTTCGCCCGCGCCGCGAGCGCGGCGACGGCGGGGAGCGGCGAGTACCGCTCGAGGCCGGTCACCTCGAGGACGGTCGCGTCGCCCAGCTGCGCGGCCTTCGCCGCGATCTCGCGGCTCACGCGCCGCAGCTCGCTGCCCTTGCGCTCGACGACGACCCACGTCTTCACAGGACCTTCGCCTCCTCGCGCAGGAGCCGTGCGAGCTCCTGCGCCGTCCGCTTCGCGTCGCCGTCCTTCATGATCTTCCCGCCTCCGCGCGCCGCCGGCGGCTCCATCTTCACGATCTCCGGCTTCGGCAGCGATGCGCCGATGCCGAGCGACGCCACGTCCTTCTCGGGGATCTCCTTCTTCTTCGCCTTCATGATCCCGGGGAGCGACGGGTAGCGCGGCTCCTTCTCGCTCTTCTGCACGGTGAGGACGACGGGGCCGGGTGCGCGCCACACCTCATGGCCGCCCTCGACCTCCTTCCACACGTCGATCCCGTTGACGCTCCCGGCGGGACCCCCATCCGCCGGCGCGAACTTCGTGACCGTCGCGACGTGCGGCCACCCGAGCGCCTCGGCGAGAGCGGCGCCGACGAGGCCCTGGTCGTCGTCGGACGCCTGCCGCCCGCAGAGGACGACGTCGGGCTTCGCTTCCTGGGCGACCGCGGCGAGCGCCTTCGCGACGCCGAGGCCCTCGAGCGCCTCCGCGCCTGGGCCCGAGACGAGGATCGCCTCGTCGCAGCCCATCGCGAGCGCCTGGCGCAGCGAGTCCTTCGCGCGCGCCGCGCCGAGGCTGACGACGGCGACGGTCGTCGACGCGTCGGCGTCCTTGCGCTCGAGCGCCATCTCGACCGCGTACTCGTCGTACGGCGAGACGGCCCATGTGATCTGCGCCGCGTCGACGGACCGGCCGTCGGGCGCGACCTTCACGCGCACCGTGGAATCGGGGGTCTGCTTCGCGCACACGAGGATCTTCACGCGCTCACCTCCAAGCGGGACGCCACCATCTCGAGCACGTCGACCGGCTTGAGCTCTTCCGCGACGCCCTTCGCGCCGACGCCCTCGTCCAGCATGATCAAGCAGAAGGGACAGCCGCTGGCGACCTTCGACACCTTCGCCCCCTCGCTCGCGACGAGGTCGCGGACGGAGACGATCTGGTCGACGCGCTTGTGGTTGACGCGCTGGCCGACCTTCTCCTCCATCCACATCCGGCCGCCGCCCGCGCCGCAGCAGAAGCCGCGCTCCCTGTTGTGCGGCGCGATCTCGACGACCTCGACGCCGTCGAGCGCGCCGAGCGCCTCGCGCGGCTCGTCGTAGATCTTGTTGTGCCGCCCCAGGTAGCAGGGGTCGTGATACGCGACGAGCTCGCGCGGCGCCGCGCCGCGAGCCAGCTTCAGCTTCCCGTCGTTCACGAGGCGCCGCACGAGCTGCACGGCGTGGACGACCTCGTACTCGCCGCCCAGCTGCGGGTACTCGTTCGCGATGGTGTTGAAGCAGTGCGGGCAGGACGCGATGACCTTGCGGACGCCGTACTTCGCGAAGGTCTCCATGTTCTGCCGCGCCTGTGTCTGCCACAGGTACTCGTTGCCCATGCGCCGCGCGGGGTCGCCGTTGCACGTCTCCTCGGTGCCGAGGATCGCGAACGACACCTCCGCCGCGCGCAGGATCCGCACCAGCGCCTCGGCGACCTTCTGGTTGCGGCGGTCGAACGACGCGGCGCAGCCGACGAAGTACAGGTACTCGGCGTCGGGCTTCTCGGCGAACGTGGGCACGCCGAGGTCCTTCGCCCAGTCGGCGCGCGTGTCGGGCGGCTGGCCCCACGGGTTGCCCGCGCGCTCGATCGCCGTGAGCGACCGCTGGGCCTCGGCGGGGACGTCGCCCTCCATCATCGTCAGCCAGCGCCGCATGTCGACGATCTTGTCGATGTGCTCGATCGTGACCGGGCACACCTCCACGCAGCCCGCGCACGTCGTGCACGACCACAGCTCCTCCGCCTTCGTCGGCGCCCACCGCGCCGGCGGCGTCCCGCGGTCGCCGGGAGCGCCGACGAGCTTCGGGCCCTCGCGCAGGAGCTGGTCGCGGATGTCGAGGACGATCTTCTGCGGGTCGAGCGGCTTCCCCGTCGCGAGTGCCGGGCACTGCTGCGAGCAGCGCCCGCACTCGGTGCACGTGTACGCGTCGAGGAGCTGCTTCCACGACAGGTCGCGCACCGACCCGGCGCCGAACGTCTCCCTGCCCTCGATGTCGTCGATGAGGTCGAGCGCGCCGCGCGGCCGCTGCGTGCGGAAGAAGACGTTCGGCAGCGTCGTCGCGATGTGCAGGTGCTTGCTCTGGGGCAGGTACGCCGCGAAGGCGAGGACCGTGACGACGTGCACCCACCACGCGCCGGAGAAGACGGCCAGCGCGAGGTCGTGCGAGTACCCGAGGTGGACGAGGCCCGCGAGAGGCGGCGGGGTCTGCCCGGGCTCGAGGATGCCCGCGGCGATCCCGGCGTTCTCGAACACGAGGAGCGACACCATGAGAAGCCCGATGAGGCCGAGGATCACGTAGCCGTCGAGCGCGATGTGCATGCGCGACGGCCGGATGACGAGCCGGCGGTACGCGGCGATGACGATCGAGGCGAGGACCGCCACGGCGAAGAGGTCGAGGATCCACACGTACACGCCGCTCTCCGTCCCGGGCATGCGCCGCCCGAAGATGCCCGAGAGGAGGAGGTCGCACGTACCGTAGGTGATGACGAGGAACCCCCAGAAGGTGAGGGCGTGCGTGAGCCCTCGCCCGTAGTACCGCCGCGTCAGGAGGCGGCGCTGGCCCAGGTAGACGACGATCTCGTCGCGCACCCGGCGCCAGAAGTGGTCGGTGCGGTCCTCGTTCCGCCCGAGGCGCAGGTAGCGGTACAGCTGGTAGGCGCGCCACAAGAAGGCGCCGAAGCCCACGATCGCGAAGAGCGCGAGGACGGCCGCGCCGATGCCGCTCGTCGGCGGGATCACCCCTTGGCCCTCAGCATGTCGTCCGCGATGACCAGCTGCATGATCTCGCTCGTCCCTTCGTAGATCTCGGTGATCTTCGCGTCGCGGTAGTGGCGCTCGGCCGGGTAGTCGCGCAGGTAGCCGTAGCCGCCGAAGATCTGCACGCACTCGCGCGCGGCGCGGACCGCGACATCGGAGGCGAAGAGCTTGGCCATCGCCGCCTCGGGCCCGTAGCGCTCGCCGCGGTCGCGCATCGAGGCCGCGCGCCAGGTGAGGAGCCGCGCGGCGTCGATCTCGGTCGCCATGTCCGCGAGCTTCCCCTGGATCGCCTGGAAGTCGGCGATCCGCTGCCCGAACGCCTCGCGCTCCTTCGCGTAGGCGAGCGCGTCCTCGAGCGACGCGCGCCCGATCCCCACGGCCTGCGCCGCGATCCCGACGCGGCCGCCGTCGAGCGTCGACATCGCGATGGCGAAGCCCTGCCCCACCTCTCCGAGACGGTGGTCGTCGGGGACGCGGACGTCGGCGAAGTGGAGCTGCGCGGTGTCGCTGCCGCGGATGCCGAGCTTCTTCTCGAGCTTGCCGACGCTGAAGCCCGGCGTCCCCTTCTCGACGACGAAGGCGACGATGCCGCGGTGCCGCTTCGCCGGGTCGGTCTGCGCGAAGACGACGGTGAGGTCGGCGAAGGCGCCGTTCGTGATGAAGTTCTTCGTCCCGCTGAGCACCCACGCGTCGCCGTCGCGCCGCGCCGCCGTGCGCATCGCCGCGGCGTCGCTCCCCGACGCCGGCTCGGAGAGCGCGAAGCAGCCGAGCTTCTCGCCGCGCGCGAGCGGCGCCAGGAACCGGTCCTTCTGCTCGTCCGTCCCGTAGCGGAGGATCGGCGCGCACGCCAGGGAGACGTGCGACGCGAGGATGACGCCCGTCGACGCGCAGGCCCGATCGACCTCCTCGAGCACGAGCGCGTAGCTCAGCGTGTCGAGCCCCGCGCCGCCCCAGCGCTCCGGCACGTCGATGCCCATGAAGCCGAGCTTCGCCATCTCGGCGACTAGCTCGCGCGGGACCGCCGCCTTCTCGTCGATCTCGCCCGCGAGCGGGAGCACCCGCTCGCGCGCCCAGTCGCGCGCGGTGCGCTGGACGAGCTCCTGCTCCTCGCTCAGCTCGAGATCGAAGGAGCCCTCGGCCACGGGCGCGTCGACGGTCATGCGAGCTCCACCGCGATGGCGACCGCCTCGCCGCCGCCGATGCAGAGCGACGCGACGCCGCGCCGCTTGCCGCGCTTGCGCAGCGCGTACAGCAGCGTGACGAGCAGGCGCGCGCCGGAGGCGCCGATGGGGTGGCCGAGCGCGACGGCGCCGCCATTGACGTTGAGCTTCTCGTCGGGGACGCCGAGCTCGCGGCGCGCGCACTCGATGCCCGAGAACGCCTCGTTCAGCTCGAAGAGGTCGGTGTCCGCGACGCTCCAGCCCGCCTTCTCGAGGACGCTCTTCACCGCGCCCGAGGGCGCGAGGAGGAAGGACTCCGGCTCGCGCGCGAACTGCGCCTGGGCCACGATCCGCGCCGCCGCCGCCGCGCCGAGCTCGCGCGCGCGCTCGACGGACGCGACGACGACCGCGGCTCCGCCGTCGTTCACCTTCGACGCGTTGCCGGCCGTGACCGTGCCGCCGCTCTTGAAGGCGGGACGGAGGGCGCGCAGCCCCTCGATCGTCGTCTCGCGCGGCGTCTCGTCCTTCGTGACGCGCGTGACCTCACCGCGGCGGCCCTTGACCTCGACCGGAACGATCTCGTCGTCGAAGGCGCCCTCCTTCTGCGCGCGGAGCGCCTTCTCGTACGAGCGCAGCGCGAACTGGTCCTGGTCCTCGCGCGAGAGGCCGCACTCCTCCGCCGTCCCCTCGGCGCACAGGCCCATCGCGCCGTGGCCGTAGGCGTCGACGAGGCCGTCGCGCATGTTCGCGTCCTCGAGCGTCTGCTCGCCGAGCGTGAGCCCCCTCCGCGCCCCGCGGATGAGGTATGGCGCGTTCGACATCGACTCCATGCCCCCGGCGACGACCAGCCGCGCCTCGCCCGCCTTGATCTGGCTCGAGGCGAGCATCACGCTCTTGAGCCCCGACCCGCACACCTTGTTCACCGTCGTGCACGGGACGCCGCTGGGGATCCCCGCGCCCAGCGAGGCCTGCCGCGCGGGCGCCTGGCCCACGCCGGCCTGCACGACGTTCCCCATGATCACCTCGTCGACGTCGCTCGCCTTCACGCCGGCGCGCTCGAGCGCGCGGCGGATGGCGACCGCGCCGAGCTCGGGCGCGGTGAGCGAGGCGAGGCCGCCAAGGTACGACCCCACGGGGGTGCGCGCGGCGCCGAGGATGACCGTGTCCGTCACGTCAGATCCCTTCTTCCAGCAGGCGCCGCGCGACGTGCTCGCGATAGGAGCGGATCTCGTCGCGCAGCGCTTCGAGCGATGTGATGCGGTCTTCGGTCGCGTCGATGTGGGCGTCGAGCAGCTGGATGAGGCGCGGCAGCATCTTCCGGTTCGATCCGTCCTGCCGGTAGAGGCGCTCGAGCTCGTGCATCTCCTGGAGCGAGAGGCCGAGCACCTTCAGCCGCTGGATGAACCTCAGCCGCTGGACGTCGTCGTCGGTGTAGACGCGGCGCCCGCCCTCGGCGCGGCGCACCGACCCCAGGAGGCCCATCTCCTCGTAGTAGCGGATCGTCCGCTCGGTCAGCCCCAGGCGGGCCGCGAGCTCCCCGATGCGGTATCCGGCGGCGGCCATGCTCACCGGCCGCCAGTTTACGTGAACTGGCGAAGGCGCCTCCGGGGTCAGCCGCAGAGCTCGCGCAGGGCTTCGGCGAGCGCGGCCGCCGCTCGAGCGGCGTCACGCGGGTCGGCCGCCTCGCGGGGCGAGTGGCTGCCGCCGCGCGAGCGGATGAAGATCATCCCCGCCGGCACGCCGTCGAGCTGCGCGTTCATCGCGTCGTGCCCGGCGCCCGAGACGAGCTCCGGGGCGTCGACGCCGGCGGCGGCGCAGGCCCGTCGGAGGAGGCCGCGCAGGGAGCGGTCGAGCGCGGTGACGGGCACGCGGTCCATGCGGCCGAGGCTCGTCCTGACGCCGCGCTCGCGGTCGAGGGCGGCCGCCGCGACGCGCACGGCGCGCAGGACCGCGGCGACGTCGCGCTCGCGCGGCGCGCGCACGTCGAGCGAGAAGGCGCACTCGCCGGGAACGACGTTCTTCGCGCCCGGACGTACGGCGATCTCCCCGACCGTAGCGACGGCGTCCCGTCGCGCGGCGGCGGCGCGGGCGATCGCCGCGATGAGGTCCGCGGCGGCGGCGAGGGCGTCGCGGCGCTCGCTCATGGGCGTCGTGCCCGCGTGGTCCTGCCGTCCGCGCACGGTGACGCGGCCGTGCGCGATGCCGACGATCGTCGTCACGACGGCGAGCGCCCTCCCCTGCCGCGCGAGGCGCGGCCCCTGCTCGATGTGGGGCTCGATGTATGCGCGCAGCGAGCCCTTCCGGATCCGCGCGCGCGCCGGATCGCCTCGCAGGCCGAGCGCGCGCAACGCCTCGCGGATCGACACGCCGCGCGCGTCGGTGCGCTCCGCCGCCTGGGCGGGCAGACGCCCGAACGCGGCCGAGCTCCCGTAAAGGCCGAGCCCGAAGCGCACGCCCTCCTCGTCGGCCCAGCCGACCACCTCGACCGGCCGCCGCAGCACGACCTTCGCCGCGCGGAGCGCCTCCAGCGCCTCGACCGCGACCACCACGCCGAGCGCGCCGTCGTACCGGCCGCCCTCCGGCACCGAGTCGAGGTGGGAGCCGATGAGCACCGGCGATCCGCCGCCGCCGACGCGCGCGAAGACGTTCCCCGCCTCGTCGCGGCGCACGCGGCCGCCGAGCTCCGCGAGCCAGCGCGCGACGAGCGCGTGGGCGCGGCGCTCCTCGGGCGTCAGGCCGAGGCGCGTGACGCCCTCGCCGACGGCGCCGATGCGCGCGAGCGCGGCGGCGCGCTCGGCGATGCGGCGAGCGCTCGGCCCGATCACGGCCACCGCTCGGCAACCGATCGCGCGAGGTCGCCGGGCCGCGACGCGATCCCCGCGTACACCGCACGCTCGACCTGGTGCGCGAGCGGACGCGCGCGCTCGATGGGATCCGCGTACTCGGGGTGGCGCACCGCCGTCTCCGTGATGCGCTCGTCCATCCCGAGGATGGTCATCCCGGCGCGGCGGTCGGCGTAGTAGACGATCCTCTCGGCGAGGTCGCGCGGCGCCGTCCGCGGGTCGTGCACGGCGTACACGGGGTGACAGAGCGCGAGGCGAGCGCACTCCGGCAGCCCCTCCGCCGCGAGGATGAGCTGGGAGAGCTCGTTGTGGTCACGCGCGTCGCCGGCGAGGAGCGGACTGCGGCCGATGTCGTGAAGGTAGCCCCCGAGCGCGACGGTCGGCAGGTCCACCGCGTCCTGGTGCTCGAGCGCGAGGACGAACGCGGTCCGCCCGACGAGGAGACTGTGCGCGCGGAGCCAGCCGGGGAAGCCGTAGCGCTCATAGAAGCGGGTCGCGCGCGCTTCGAGGCGTGTGGATAAATCGTCGATCTCAAGTGTCGATCGGAGGTTGACAGTGCCGGGCGCGGCTTCGTAGCGTGGCCGCGCCGTGGTCCCCCTGCGCGGCGGCCCTCCCGCCGACGATCCCGCCGTCATCGCGGACCGCATCATGAGCCACCTCAACTTCGCTCGCGCCGTGGCCTTCCGCACCATCGATCCGCGCTGCTTCGGAACGGACCGCGAGGACCTTCTGGCGTGGGGCGTCCTCGGCCTGGTGCAGGCGGCGCAGCGCTACCGCGACGACCGCGGCTCCTCCTTCAGCGCGTACGCCGCCCGCCGCGTCCGCGGGCAGGTCCTCGACGCCTTGCGCGAGCGCGACCCGCTCACGCGCTCGGCGCGCCGCGCGTTCCGCTCCGCGCGCGAGGCGAACGCCGACCTCGAGAGCCCCTACAGCGAGATGTCGCTCGACAAGGCGCTCGACGCCGGGTACGAGCCGCGGCCGTCGCCGGAGGCGCGCCCCGGCCCGCGCTGTCCGCTCGATCCGCGCTGGCCCGCCGTCGCGCGGGGGCTCCGGTCGCTCCCCGGCCTCGAGCGCAAGGTCCTCGTGCTGTCCTACGCGCGAGGCCTCACGCTGAAGGAGATCGGCCGGCAGATCGGGCTCTCCGAATCGGGGGTGTGCCGCGTGCGCTCACGCGCGCTGCGGAAGATGCGACGGCGCTGCGGCGCGCGACCCGCCCCCGAGGAGGCCGCGTCGTGATCGGCACGACGAGGTGGCCCGCGGCCCGCTGCCGCGCCTCGCTGTGGCGCAGCGTGTGCGAGAGTTCGCCCGTGTCGGATGTGCGCCGCGCGCGCTTCGCGCGCCTCGTCTCGCGCGCGCTCGCCGACCTCCCGCAGCGCTACCGCGAGAAGATGCGCAACGTCGAGATCGTCGTCGAGGACGCGCCCGACCCCGAGCGGGTGCCCGAGGGCACGGAGCTCCTCGGCCTCTACGAGGGCGTCCCGCTCACGGAGCGGCGTGAGGAGCCCTGGCTGCCGGACCGCATCTCGATCTTCCGCCGACCCATCGAGGCGATGAGCTCGTCGCCGCGCGTCCAGGCGAAGATCGTCCGCGACACCGTCATCCACGAGATCGCGCACCACTTCGGGATCTCCGACGAGCGCCTCGACGAGCTCGGCCGCGGCTAAGCCAGCATCCTCCTGAACTTCGCGATCGCGGCCGGGACGCCCTCGGCGTCGAGGTAGATCCCGGACCCCGCGACGATCACGCTCGCGCCCGCGTCGCGGACGTCGCGGCAGTTCCCCGGCTTGATGCCGCCGTCGACCGCGAGCTCCGCTCCGAGGTGCCGGGCGTCGAGAGCGCGGCGGACCGCGGCGATGCGCTCGAGCGAGCCGGGGATGAACCGCTGGCCGCCGAAGCCGGGGCGCACGCTCATGACGAGGACGAGGTCGGCGGCGCCGGCGTGCGGGAGAAGGCGCTCCAGCGGGGTGTCGGGATCGCACGTGACGCCGGGGTGGACGCCGCGGCGGCGTATCGCGTCGAGGGTCGCGGGGACGTCGGCGGTCGACTCGACGTGGACGGTGAGGTAGGCGGCGCCGGCGTCGGCGTAGCGATCGATCCAGCGCTCGGGGCGCTCGATCATCAGGTGGACGTCGAGGGGCAGGGCGGTGGCGGCGTGCAGGTCGCCCACCATCTTGGCCCCGAATGTGAGATCCGGCACGTAGTGGCCGTCCATGACGTCGACGTGGATCCAGTCCGCGCCCGCCCGCTCGGCCTCTCCCACGGCCTCGGCGAGGCGCGCGAAGTCGGCCGAGAGGATGGACGGGGCGAGCTTGCAGGCGCGCGGCGCAGGCGTTGTTCCGGGCATGTGGGTCGGGCATCATAGACGCAGCAGGGGGCTTCCGGCGCCGAGGGGGAGGGGCTCGCCGAGGTCCTTCATCACGCCAAGGGAGACCGCTTTGTACCGTCCGCAGAACCTCAGGATCCCCGGGCCGACGTTCGTTCCCGGTCCCGTTCTGGCCGCGTCCGCGCGGCCGATGATCAACCACCGCGGACCCGAGTTCGCGTCGCTGATCGCCGCGCTCACCCGCGCGCTCCAGGACGTCCTGAAGACGCAGGGCGACGTGCTCCTCCTCACCGCCTCGGGCAGCGGCGGCATGGAAGCCGCGGTGGCGAACACGCTCGCGCGCAACGACAAGGTGCTCCTCTTCGTGAACGGCGCCTTCGGCGAGCGCTTCCACTCGATCTGCCGCGCCTACGGGGTGGACGCGCGCCGGGTCGACGTGCCGTGGGGACGCGCGGTCGAGCCCGACCTCGTGCGTGACGAGCTCGCCAAGGAGAAGGGCAAGGACGGCGCGAAGGCCGTCCTGCTCCAACACGGCGAGACGTCCACCGGGGTCCTCAACCCGCTCAAGGAGATCGCCGAGGTCGTCCGCGACGCGGGCAAGCTCCTCATCGTCGACAGCGTCTCGGCGGCGGGCGCCGTCGAGCTCGAGGTCGACCAGTGGGGCATCGACGTCCTCGTCACGGCATCGCAGAAGGCGTGGGGCGCCCCTCCCGGAGTCGCCATCGTCACCATGAGCCCCCGCGCGTGGAAGGCATACGACCGCTCCGACCTCCCCAAGGCGTACTTCGACCTGCAGCAGGCGAAGGCGTCGCTCGAGAAGGCGCAGACGCCGACGACGCCGGCGGTCAGCGTGTTCATCGCGCTCCAGGAGTCGCTCAAGCTCATGGCCGAGGAGGGCATCGACGCGATCGTCCGCCGCCACCGCGACCTCGCGTACGCGACGCGCCGCGGGGTCCAGGCGGTGGGCCTGCCGCTCTTCGCCGACGAGGCGCACGCCTCGCCCTGCGTGACGTCGTTCCGCCCGCCGACGCGCGTCGACTCGCGGAACCTCATCCGCATCCTGCGCGAGAGCTACGACACCATCGTCGCGGGCGGACAGGGACGGCTCGAGGGCCAGATCGTCCGCGTCGGCCACATGGGCTTCGTCACCGTGCCGGACGTGGTGTCGTTCTTCAGCGCGCTCGAGTTCACGCTGCGCGACCTGCACCAGGCCGTGGAGCCCGGCCAGGGGATCGCGGCCTTCCTCCGCGCGTACGACGAGGCGACGCAGCCGCCGCCGAAGATCGGACGCACCGCTCCGAAGACCGCGACGCTCGCCCGGCGCTAGTCGCTCATACTGACGCGGCCGTGGAGGCCGCGCGGTTCGAGCGACAGGTCCGCACCGAGACGAGCGAGGTGTTCGTCGTCTACGGCGGCGCGCGTCGCGTGGGACGGCTCGACGTCCACTACGGCCGCTTCGAGGTGCACGGCACGCTCGTCCTCGAGGTCGAGCTGACCGACGACGAGGTGCAGCAGCTCATCGACCAGGTCGACGAGGAGCTGGTGCAGACGCACGACCCGGAGCGCGAGGACTTCCTCGTCACGGTCTATCGCGGCGAGGAGCTCGGCTTCTACTCGGACGAGTACGACTCCGAGGACGAGGAGGAGGACGGCGACGACGAGGAGTAGCGCGACCTAGACGCGGACGTCGGCCTCCGTCGCGCTCGCCAGGCGCACCAGATCCGCGGGGCGGACCGGGAACACGGCATCGGGCAGGCCCGCCGCGGCCCACACCTCGTCGTGGCGCAGGAGCGCGCTGTCGACGACGACGGGGATCGGCGCCTTGTGCCCGAACGGCGGCACGCCGCCGACGACGAAGCCCGTCGCGTCGCGCGCCTCGTTCGCCGTCGCGCGACGGACCGACGAGGCCCCGAGGACGGCGGCGAGCTTCGACTCGTCGACGCGGTCGCTCCCCGAGACGAGGACGACGACGGGGTCGCCGGCCGCGAGGAACACGAGCGACTTCACGATCTGCGCGACGTCGCAGCCGATCGCGGCCGCGGCGTCCTGCGCCGTGTGGGTGCCCGCGGGATAGCGGCGGATCTCGACCGGCGCGCCGTGCGCCTGCGCGTGCGCGCGGACGCGCTCGACGGCGGGGTGATCGGCCATCGGACGACCCTAGCGCGGCCACGCGGGGAGCATCGTCGGCATCCTCGGTCCGAACGGCGCGGGCAACACGACGACCGTGCGGATGCTCGCGGCGCTCATCGCCGCCAGCGGCGGCGAGGCGATCGTCGCCGGCGTCTTCCCTCGTCGCGCTCGCGGTCCTGGCGCTGCGCGTCGCGTGACAGCTCTTCCAGCGCGAGGCGATCCTCACGGCCTGGAGGTGATCGCGTCCTCACGCGACGGAGGGACGGACGGCAAGGTCATGCCGATCGGCATACCGTACGGTACGATCTGGCACGTATGGCCCTGCTCCGAGCTCGCGATATCGTCGAGGTCCTCGGCGGTCGGAAAGTGCTCCGAGGGGCCTCCGACTCTGCGCCGGCGCTCCTTCAGCGCGTGGAGGCGGGCCTGCCCTACGGCTCGCTGGAGGCGGTCATCACGCGGTTCCGGCTCAGCCGCGGTGAGCTCGCCGACGCGCTGCGTCTGCCGCCACGGACCCTTGCGAGGCGGAAGCGGGAGCACAGGCTCCGTACCGACGAGTCCGATCGCCTCGTCCGATTCGCGCGGATCGCCGCGGAGGCGGACCGGATCCTCGGCGGCGAGGACAAGGCCGGAGAGTGGCTGCGGCGTCCCAACGGAGCGTTCGGCGGCCGGCGGCCGCTCGAGCTCCTCCGCACGGATCTCGGGACGAGGCAGGTGGAGGGGGTCCTGGGGCGGATCGAGTTCGGCGTCGTGAGCTGATGCGGCTCTGGCGGCTGTCGGCGCACGCCAGGTTCGACGCGCAAGGCGCCCGACGCTTCGGCGGACGCTGGAACCCCGCGGGCGTCAGCGTGATCTACACCGCCGCGACCCTCGCGCTCGCGACGCTCGAGCTCCTCGTCCACGTCGACCGCGAGCTCGTGCCGCGTCACGCGGTCGCCCACTACGTCGACGCTCCCGACGACGTGCCCGTGGAGCGCCTCGACGCCGCGCGGCTTCCGACCGGCTGGCAGCGCTACCCGGCGCCGGAGGCGCTCCAAGAGATCGGCCTGCGCTGGGTCAGCGCGGCGAAGAGCCTGCTCCTGGCCGTGCCGTCCTCCGTGCTGCGCGTCCCCACCGACCTCACTCCCGGCGAGCGCAACTACCTCGTGAATCCGGCCCATCCCGACTTCGCGCGGCTCCGGGTGCGTTCCGTGAGGATCGCGCTCGATCCGCGGATGTGGCGCTAGAAGCCCGACGCCGGCTCCGCGCTAAGGTGTAGCCCGACCTCTCGTTCCGCCGCCGCCTGCGGCTAGTGGCGTTCGCCCCTACCCGTGGGAAGGAGACCGCTCACGAACGCGAGCACGCGGTGCGGCACGAGCGCGAGGAGCTCGCGCGCCACGTTCCACCACGCGTCCTCGGCCTTGGCGCGGTCCTCGTCCGACGCGCCGCCGGGCGCGTAGCGCTCGCGCACGCGCGCGTTCGCGATCGTCTCGATGGGCGCGCGCGCCTCCGGCACCGCGCGTCCGAGGGCGGCGGCGAACTCGTACGTCGTCTCGGACGCCGTCGAGGGGTGGCCGACGTACGACGCCAGCAGGCGCGCCTTGCCCCAGGACGCCTCGATGGGGCTGAGGCCGCGGAACCGGAACTCGAAGCGCGCCACGAACGCGAGGATCGCGAGGAGGATCGCGCCGAGGAGGGCGACGAGCGGCGTCGGGTCGAGCGGGAGCGAGCTCGTCGCGCCGCCGGACCCGCTCGCGTCACCGCCCTGTCCGATCTGGTCCTCCTTGCTGATGGCGTCGCCGCCGGGGGTGAGGTCGTTCGGCTCGCTCGTCGTGCCGCCGGCGGCAGCCGACCCGTTCGCCGGAGCGTCGGGCCGCGCGAACGGCGTTTCGGAGGGTGTTGGCTCGAACTCGATCCAGCCGTACCCGGGGAAGTAGGCCTCGACCCACGCGTGCGCGTTGGCCTGCTTGACGACGTACTTGCCCAGCGACGGGTCGAACGTGCCCGTCGTGAAGCCCTCGACGAGCCGCGCGGGAACGCCGTCGGCCCGCAGCATCATCACCATCGAGGACGCGAAGTACTCGCAGAAGTCCTCCTTGAGGTTGAAGAGGAAGAAGTCGACGGGGTCCTCTCCGGGCGGCGGCGGCCGCACCACCGGCGCGTAGCGGTAGTTCGTACGGAGGAAGGACTCGATCGCCTCGGCCTTGTCGTAGTTGTTGTCCGTGCCGGCGACCACCTTCTGCGCGAGGTCGCGCACGCGCTGCGGCAGCGTGCTCGGGATCTGCAGGTACTGCTTCTTGATCGCGTCGGGGATCGCGGTCGACGCCCGCCGCAGCGACTCCTTGTCGGCGACGGAGACGTCGGAGGTGACGGTGTAGGTCTGCCCGGCCCGCGGCGGCTCCAGCGCGCGGAGCGCGCTCGAGAAGGTGTGGTCGTCGCCGGTGACGAACTGCGCGGGGATGCTCACCTTCGCCGGCTCGTTGGCGGCGAAGAGCCGGTCCCCCAGCGGCTCCTCGATCTGGAACGTCGCGTCGACGGGCTGGCGGTCGAGGACCTTGTCGACGCCCACCTGGCCGACGCGGTCCGCGTCCGTCGACCGCCAGCCCTGCCCGGTGTAGAAGTCGTAGGTGACGGCGCGCCAGAAGTGGCCCTGCGACGAGTCGACGAGCATCACCGTCTGGTCGCCGAGGTTCGGCGACTGCCCGAGCCGTATCGAGTCGGAGAACGAGACGCCGCGGATCCGGCTGGGCCCCGAGACGCCGGCGAAGAAGAGCTGCCACTCGGTCTCGACGTGCGAGTATGGCGTGTCGAACACGTTGAACGCGTTGCCGACGACGTCCGCCGCGCCGACGCGCGGCGTGACGAGGGCGGTGATGACCAGGACCGTCGTCCAGGTGAGGCCGCCGCGGAGGACGCGCCAGTCCATCTCCCCCGTCGGCTGGATGTTCCGCTGCTGCCAGCGCTCCTGGAGCATGACGATGTGCATCCGGACGAGAAGGACGAGGGCGCACAGCGTGAAGACCACGAGGTCGAGCAGGAGCGGCGTGAGCGCGAGCGACACGTTCAGCGTGAGGCAGGCGCCGTTCAGGACGATCGCCTCCCAGGCGCGTCCGGTGCGCGCCAGGGCGAAGGCGCCGATGAACGCGCTCGCCCACACCGTCGCGCCGAGGAACAGCGCGAACACCGACTGTCCTCGCGCCGCCTCTCCGGCGAGGACCTGCGTGAGCCACGTGTTCACGTCGATGCCGAGGCGGACGGCGCGCTCGCGGAAAGGCCCGTCGCCCGCGGCCCCGACGGTGAACAGGATGACGAAGATGACGCCCAGCCCCGCGCCCAGCGCGACGCCGCGGACGGGCCGCAGCGAGGCGTTCCCGATGAGCGTGCCCGCGACGATCGCCGCGACGGCGACGATCGTGAACTGCCCCGAGAGGTCGACCCACTGGGCCTGCTGGAGCGAGACCGGATAGACGAGGCTGAGGATGACGAAGATCGGCAGGCCGGACCAGCCGCCGCGGAAGCGCAGCCGTCCGAGGTCGAGCGGCGGGAAGAGCGCGCGCAGCGCCGCGCTCATGCCGCCGCGACCTCCGCGAACAGCTCCTCGATCCGGTCCCCCGGGCCCAGGTACGCCGCGGGGATCCCGGCGACCGCCAGCTCCCCGAGCACCGCGTGGCGACGGGCGCGCTCACGCTCGTCGACGGCGAGGGGAGAGCCGACGACGACGGCCTGCGTGCTGATCGCGGACTCACGCAGCGTCGCCGCGGGGCGGACCCACTGGCGGTCGAGCGACGGGGTGACGATGAGGCACGAGGAGCCGCGACGGATACGCGGCGTCGTCTCGATGAGCGTCTCGGCCACGGGCAGGACGCCGTCCGCCTGCACCTCGGCCAGGAGCTGCATGATCTTCCCGAGCTGCTTCGTGCCCCGGTCGGGCTGCAGGACCTCTGCCCGCGCCCCGCTCGTCACGAGCCCGACGCTGCGGTGCTCGCGCAGCGCCTTCGAGACGACGGACGCGACGACCGTGACGGCGCGCTCGATCGTCGCGGTCTCCCCCTCCCCGCGGTGCCAGTGCGCGTCGACGTCGAGGTAGATCCACATGTCCGCGGTCTTGTCGAGCTCGAACTCCTTGACGTGGAGGGCACGGTGCCGCGCCGAGGAGCGCCAGTGGATGCGGTTGTACGCATCTCCGGGCCGGTACTCGCGGATGCCCATGACCATGCTCGTCGCCTGCAGCGAGCGCTGCCCGGTGAGCACCCCGCCCTCGAGCTGCGAGCCCGGCAGCTGCCAGTGCGGGAGCTGCTCGATCTTGGGGTAGACGAGGATGAGCGCGGGGGCCTCGACGCGCTCCTCCGTCGCGAAGAGCCCGAAGGGGTCGCCGGAGCGGAGCACGATCGGCCCGAGCTCGAAACGACCGCGGCGAAGGGCCTTGACGAGGACCTTCCACTTGCGTTCCCTGCTCCCGGCTATGGAGAGGACGCGCCCGGGCAGATGCTCGGGCCAGTTCGACTCCTCGAACACCTCGAGCCACAGCTTCCCCAGCCGCTTGCGGTTGCGCAGCTCGTAGCGGAGCTCGATCGTGTCGCCGAGGTGCGCGTAGGCCTGGCCGACCTGCCGCGAGACGGAGAGGCCCTCGAGCGTCTGGCGCGACACCAGCCACATCGCGACGCCGACGAACAGGATGAGGTAGGCGAGGTACGACAGGAGGTCGACGCCGCTCGCAACGGCCGCGACGAAGAGGGCGATCCACAGCAGCGCGAAGTGCCAGGGACGCACGGAGCCCCTAGGCGCGCGCGGCCGCCGGCGACGTCTCCACGGGCACGCTGGCGAGCACCTCGGCGATGACCGTCGGGGCCGCGAGGTCCTTCAGCCGCGCCTGCGGCTGGAGGATGAGCCGGTGGGACAGCGTGGGCGCGGCGAGCGCCTTGACGTCGTCGGGGAGGACGAAGTCGCGTCCGCGGATGGCCGCATACGCCTGCGACGCGCGCGTCAGCGCGAGCGAGCCGCGCGGCGAGGCGCCGAGGTAGACGTCGGGGTGGGAGCGGGTCGCGGCGACGACGCTGACGATGTAGCGCTTCACCGCCGGCGCGAGGTGGATGTCGCGCACGCGCAGCTGCGCTTCGATGAGGTCGTCGGCCGACATGACCTGGCCGAGCGTGTCGATGGGGTGCTGCACGCGCTGCGCGTCGAGGATCTCCACCTCCTCGGCCTCGGCGGGGTACCCGAGATGCAGCCGCAGAAAGAATCGGTCGAGCTGCGCCTCCGGCAGCGGGAAGGTCCCCTCGTACTCGATCGGGTTCTGGGTGGCCATGACGAGGAAGGGGTCCGGGAGGCGGTAGGTCACGCCGTCGACGGTGACCTGGTGCTCTTCCATCGCCTCGAGCAGCGCCGACTGCGTCTTCGGCGTCGCGCGGTTGATCTCGTCGGCGAGGACGATCTGGGTCATGATCGGGCCGGGCCGGAACTCGAAGCTGTTCGTCCGCTGGTCGAAGATCGCGACGCCGGTGACGTCGGACGGCAGCAGGTCGGGCGTGAACTGGATCCGCCGGAAGCTGCAGCCGAGCGAGCGCGCCAGGGACTTCGCGAGGACGGTCTTCCCGGTGCCGGGAACGTCCTCGATGAGGATGTGCCCCCGGCACAGGAGCGCGACGAAGGCGAGCTCGACCTCGTGGTGCTTCCCGAAGATGACCTTCTCGACGTTCGAGACGACGTCGTCGACGCGCCTAGAGAGCTCGGATCCGTCCACGTGTGTCTATCTCCCCGGGCCCCGTAGGGCCTTGGTCAATGGTATGGGCTGAGATCGTCGTTCCTCCCTATACGTAACGAAGAGCTCGAAAGTTCGCTCGCCTACTTTCCAAGCGCCGCGCGCATGACCGTCCCGCCGACGGCTGCGGCGTCCAGCCCTCCGCCCGGGTCGTACTCGATGACCACGGCAACGACGATGCTCGGGGACGCCGCCGGCGCGAAGCCGACGAACCAGCCGTGGGGGAAGCCGGGCCGCCCGTTCTCCGCCGTCCCCGTCTTGCCCGCGACCTGCACGCCCGGGATCTTCGCCGGGTAGGCGAAGGCGCCCGGCGCCTCGACGGCGGCCACCATGTCGGCCGTCACCGTCGCCGCCGTCCGGGCTGAGACGACCTGGCCCGCCGACCCCGGATCGACGAGCCGCAGCGGACGGCCGTTCGCGTCGAGGACCGCCGTCGCGTAGTGCGGGATGGGGAGCGAGCCGCCGCGCGCGATCGTCGCGGCGATGAGCGCCATGCGCAGCGGCGACACCAGGAGCTGCCCCTGCCCGTACGACGTATCCGCGACGAGGATCGGCCGGTCGAGCTGTCCGCTGTCCGAGAGCTGGCCCGCGGCGCCGCCCAGGTCCGCGCCCGGGGACGCGCCGACGCCGAAGCGCGAGGCGTACTCCGCGAGCCGCGCGCCGCCGATCTGCAGCCCGAGCTTCGCGAAGTAGATGTTCTCGGAGCGCTGGAAGGCGAGCGACATGTTGAAGAAGCCGTGGGCGTGCGTGGGCGAGCGCACGTAGTAGTTGCCCCACGACTTGTCGGCCTGGAACGGGTCGTCCACGCGTACCTCGGCGTTCGGATCCCAACCGCTCTCGAGGCCCGCGGATGCGGTGACGAGCTTGAACGTCGAGCCCGGCGGGTAGAGGCCGTTGCGCGCGCGGTCGAGGAGCGGCCGGTCGGCGGCGGAGCTCACCTGCTGCCAGGCCTGGTCCTGCGTCGCCGCGGTGACGATGAGGTTCGGGTCGTAGGTCGGATCGCTCACCGACGCGACGACCGCGCCGGTGCGCGGGTCGAGCGCGATGACCGCGCCCTTTCGGCCGGCAAGGGCGGACGCGGCGGCGCGCTGCACCGCGGGCACGATCCCGAGCTGGACGCTCCCCGGCGTGGGCTGCTCCCGCAGGTAGCGCTCCCGCCACTGCCCGAGCGGATCGGAGGGGTCGCGCCCGACGAGCGCTTCGGCGTAGGCGCCCTCGATCCCCGTCGCGCCGTACTTGAAGGACGCGTAGCCGACGACCTGCGCGAGCGTAGGGTCGGTGTAGCGCCGCTGATAGCCGTTCGGCGTCCGCACGCTCTCGGCGAGGACGGTCCCGTCCGCGGCGACGATCCGGCCCCGCGGACGGTCGTGGAGGGTCGCGAGGAGGCGGGGATTGTACGGATCGCTCGAGAGCTGTGCGGCGTCGACGAGGCTCCAGTACCCGACGCCGATCGACGTCACGAGGAACGCGAGGGCGATGAGGAGGGTGACGCGCCGCACGTTCGTGCCGATCGGCGGGATCATCCTGATCCGCCCCGGACGCGCGCGGTGGCGTCGCTGATGCGCAGGAGCAGAGCGATGATGAGGAAGTTCGTCACGAGCGAGCTGCCCCCGTAGCTCACGAAGGGCAGCGTCACGCCCGTGAGCGGTATGAGCTTCGCGTTGCCGGCGACGATGACGAGCGTCTGGAACGCCAGGGTGAACGACAGCCCCGCGGCGAGGAGCTGCAGGAACGGCGTCGGCGCGCGGAGCGAGATCGCCATCCCGCGGAAGACCAGGACGAGGTACAGCGCGAGCAGGGCCAGCGCTCCGAGGAAGCCGACCTCCTCGGTGAACGCGTTGAAGACGAAGTCGCTCCACACCACCGGGATGCGCTCGGGCATGCCGTTCCCGAGGCCGGCGCCGATGAGGCCGGCGTTGCCGAGCGCGAAGAGACCCTGGATGAGCTGGTAGCTGGGGCCGAAGCGCAGGTCGTTGGAGAAGGGCGTCAGCCAGATGTCCACGCGGACGCGGACGTGGCGGAAGATCTCGATGGCGCCCCACGACCCGACGAGGAGCAGGAGGAGCCCGACGAGCGAGTACTCCCAGCGGCCGGTCGCGAAGTAGAGCATCGCGACGAAGACCACGAAGAGGATGAGCGTCGCGCCGATGTCGTTCTGGAGGACCATGACCGCCATCCCGAGCCCCCACATGAGGACGATCGGGAGCAGGTACGGGATCGGCGGCAGGCGCAGCGGGCCGAAGCGGCGCGGCGGCGCCGCGAGGAGCTCGCGGTGCTCCTCGAGGTACGCGGCGAAGAAGACGACGAGGAACACCTTGACGACCTCGAGCGGCTCGAAGCTGACGGGTCCGAGGTGGATCCAGATCCGCGCTCCGTTGATGTCGCGTCCGACGACGGGGAGCATCGGGAGCGCGAGGAGCGCGAGCCCGAGGAGCGCCCACGAGTACTTGTAGCGGGCGAGCGTCGCGAGGTCGCGCGGCCAGAGGATCGCGACGACGAACACCCCCGCGGCGACGACGGTCCAGGTGAGCTGCTGGACGAGGAGCGTCTCCGGCGCGAGGCGCTCGACCTCGACGAGCCCGATCGCGGTGAGGGCCAGCGCGAGCGGAAGGAGGATCTGGTCGCCCCGGAAGCCGCGAGCGACGAGGAAGACGTGCAGCGCGATGGCGAGGGCGACGAACGTCGCCGGGATGACGAGCGCTGAGGGCGTGAGCGCGGCGGTGATGCCGATGGGCGCGGGCTCGGCGGCGGAGAGCGCCGCGCCGGAGACCGCGATGAACCCGAAGAGGATCAGGAGCGCGACCCATACCAGGAGGCCGAGCTCGGTGAAGCGCGAGCGCGGTCCCGCCGCTATCACAGGGTCGCCTCGAAGCGCAGCGCGACGCGGCCGACGTCGAGGACGTCGCCGTCGCGGATGCGCTCGCGTCGCGCGAGACGCGAGCCGTTGAGGAGAGTCCCGTTCGTGCTCCCCTGGTCCTCGATCCACCACGACCCGTCCGCGAGCTGGATGAGCGCGTGCCGCGCCGACGCGGCGTCGTCGTTGATGACGACGTCGTTGCCGGAGTCGCGACCGATGGTGCTCGCCGCGCGGAGCGGGAGACGCTCTCCGACGCGTGGCCCCGTGGCGTGGCTGCGCTGCACGATCAGGTAGGCCAGCGCGGGGCGTGCCGCGAGCTCGCTCTCCGTGCGGAGCGTCCGCCACAGCGCGCCGAAGGAGCGCACCAGCAGGATGTAGAGGACGAGCAGGAACGCGATGCGAACGCCCCACAGGGCGAGCTGATACGGGATCTCCATCCCGCGGCTAGGCCCCTTCCTGCTGAACGACGATCTCGCTCCCGCCGATCGTGATGCGGTCACCGTCGGAGAGGGCGACCTCCGCGACGCGCCGCCCGTTCACGAACGTCCCGTTGGTGCTCTGCAGGTCGTAGAGCGTGTAGCGGCCGAGGCGCAGCCGGATCTCGGCGTGGCGCCGCGACACGCGGCGGTCGTCGAGGACGAGGTCGTTCTCGACGTCGCGGCCGATCGCGAGGGGCTCGGCGCCGAGCGCGAGCCGACGCCGCTCCGCGGGGACCTCGAGGAAGCCCTTCGGGGCGCGCGGACGCTCACGGAGGAGCGCGTCCCGATCGAGCACCGTCGTGTGCCCCGCCGCGACCGATCCGAGCTCGGACGACCCGGGCGCGACCTCGTCGCCGGACGCGTCGACGAGCGCGCACGACACGCGGACGTCGCCGCGCGCGACGTCGTCGGCGCGCTCGACCTCGACCGAAGGGAACGCGAGGAGCGTGAAGCTGCGCTCACGGGCCGCGCCGAGGAGGGCCTCGGAGAGGTCACGCTCGAGGCTCCGGCGGTACGGCTCGAACTGCGCGAAGTCCGTGGGCGACAGCGACACGACGTACGAGTTGGGCACGAACGTCTTCTGCAGCGAGATCGTCTGGTGCGACTCCATCGCCCGGATGAGGCGCTTCGCCAGCTGCACCGGCTGCATCCGCGTGCGAAAGATCCGTGCCGTCCAGCCCTCGAGGATCTGGCTCGCGACGCGCTCCACCCTATCCACGCTCGACCCGTCCGATCTTCATGACCTCCGCGCCGATCAAGATGATGACCGCCGTCATATAGATCCAGGTGAGAAGTCCCGCCGCGAACGCGAGCGGCCCGTAGGCCGTGAACGCCCCGACGGCCGCGGTGAAGGCGCCGAACCCCAGCTTCGCCGCCTCCCAGAGCACGGCGGATACCAGCGCGCCGCGGCGCGCCAACGCGGGCGGGACCGGGGAGCGCGGAACGGTCCGGCAGATGAGAAGGAAGAGGAGGTAGCCGGCGGCGATCCCCAGGGCGATCCCGAGGACGGCGAAGGCCGTTCGGCCGGAGGGCGCGACGCCGGCCGACCGCAGGAGATGTCCGGCGGCCGCGGCGCCGTACGAGGCCGCCAGCGACGCGAACGCGATGACCATGACGGCCGCGACGAAGCCGAGGGCCTTGAGGTAGCGTCGCGCGAGGGACGGGGCGCCGCCCCGGCCGAGGACGGCGGCGACGGCAGAGTCGAGGGACCCGAAGATCGCGCTCGCCCCGAGGACGGTCCCGATGAGGCCGAGGCCGAGGGACACCGCCCGGCCCGCGACGATCTGGTGGACGATGCGCAGCTCCTCGTTCGTCGCCGACGGGTAGATGCCGCGCATCACGCGCGCGAGCTCGCGCGACCCGCTCTCGTTCCCGAGGACGAAGCCGAGGACACCGAGGACGAGGGCGAGCAGGGGAATGAGCGAGAAGAAGATCTGGTAGGCGACGGCGGCCGCGAGGAACGGGCAGTCGTCGTTGAGGAACGAGCGGACGACGTGGGATGGCGCGCTCCCTGTGACCAGCGCCGCGACCGACACGCGCTCTAGCCGCCCGGCGCGGTCGAGCCTCCGCTGGAGCCGGCCGGTTTGTCCTTCGCTGACGTATCGCTCTTCTTCGTCTCGGACGCCTTCGACGACGACGCGCTCTCCGGCGGCGTGGACCGGCTATCGGTCTTGTACCAGCCGGATCCCTTGAAGACGATCGCCGGTAGCGAGAAGAGGCGCGTCGGCCGTTCACCGCAGCTCGGGCACGTCTCGAGGGCGCCCTCCGTGAACGACTGCACCTTGCTGAACTCGTGGCCGCAGTGATCGCAGCGATAGTCGTACGTCGGCATACACACCTATCATCGCTGACGGTGGCCGCGGAGGTCGAGGCCGACATCGCGCTCGGCGGCTCCGCCACCGTGACGGCTTCAGCGCGCCGCCGCAGACGTGGAACGACCTCGAGCGGCATGCGAGGGCGGCGATGCGGAGGGATCCCGCCGGGAGGGTGACGCGCCGGGGCATGCCGGCGTTTGCGCGAGAGCAAGTAGCACGCTCCGGCGGCGCGATACCCTGTGCCCATGGCGCTCACCGCGACGCAGATCCTCTCCGTCGATCCGGCGACCGAAGAGGTCACCGCGCGCTTCGACGCGTTCACGCCCGAGCAGGCGGAGGCGAAGGTCCGCGGAGCCCACGAGGCGTTCCTCGAGTGGCGGCGCGAGAGCTTCGCCGAGCGCGCCGTCCCGACGCGGAACCTCGCCGTGCTCCTGCGCGAGCGCAAGGAGCGCTACGCGTCGCTCATGACGCTCGAGATGGGCAAGCCGATCACGCAGGCGCGGGCCGAGGTCGAGAAGTGCGCATGGAACGCGGACTTCTACGCCGAGAATGCCGAGCGCTTCCTGGGCGACGAGCCGATCGGGACGAACGCGCGCTCGAGCTTCGTCGCGTACGAGCCGCTCGGCGTCGTCCTCGCCGTCATGCCCTGGAACTACCCCTTCTGGCAGGTCATCCGCTTCGCCGCCCCCGCGCTCATGGCCGGCAACGCGGCCGTGCTCAAGCACGCCTCGAACGTCCCGCAGTCGGCGCTCGCGCTGGAGGAGCTCTTCCGCGACGCCGGCTTCCCCGACGGCCTCTTCGGCACCGTCCTCCTCGCGGGCGGCGCCGTCGAGCCGCTCATCGCCGACGAGCGCGTCAAGGCGGTCACGCTCACCGGCAGCTCGGCGACCGGCGAGCGCATCGCCGCCGTCGCCGGACGGCACCTCAAGAAGGTCGTCCTCGAGCTCGGCGGATCGGATCCCTTCATCGTCCTCTCCGACGCCGACATCGCCGCCGCGGCCGCGACCGGAGTGAACGCACGCACGCAGAACAACGGCCAGTCGTGCATCGCGGCCAAGCGCTTCATCGTCACCGCCGACGCCGCCGGCGCGTTCGAGCGCGCGTTCGCGGCGGCGCTCGAGAGGCTCGTCGTCGGCGACCCCAAGGACGACCGCACCCAGGTGGGCCCGCTGGCGCGCGGCGACCTGCGCGAGACGCTCGAGCGCCAGGTCGCGGAGAGCGTGCGCATGGGGGCGCGCGTCGTCACCGGCGGCCGGCGCCTCGACCGAAAGGGCTACTTCTACCCGCCGACGCTCCTCGCCGACGTGACGGCCGAGATGCCCGTCCTCGCCGAGGAGACCTTCGGACCCGTCGCAGCGCTCGTGCGCGCGCGCGACGCGGACGACGCCGTCCGCATCGCCAACGCGACGCCCTACGGGCTCGGGTCGAGCCTGTGGACGCGCGACGACGCCCTCGCGCGCCGGCTCGCGAAGCGCATCGAGGCCGGGTCCGTCTTCGTGAACTCGATGGTCTTCTCGGACCCGCGCCTGCCGTTCGGCGGCATCAAGCACTCCGGGTACGGACGCGAGCTCTCGGCCCACGGCATCCGCGAGTTCACCAACGTGAAGACGGTGTGGCTCGGCCCGGCGACGGGCCCCCAGATGGCGCAGATCGAGGCGCCCGCGGAGTAGCTACCTCGCCAGAGCCGGGCCGGGTCGTGCGCGGAACGGATCAGGTGGACCGAGCCAGCTGCTCCTCCAACAGACGCACCTGTGCTCGACGCTCCTGGAGACGTGCCCGCTCCTTCTCGACGACCGCTTTCGGCGCCTTTTCGGCGAAGCCCGCACGCGTGAACAACTCCTCAGACCGGCGCAAAGAATCGCGAGCGGCCGTCAGTGCCGCTTCGAGCTCGTCACGTGCCGGCCCTACGAACTCCGTCTGGAACCGCACCGAGTAGTCGGATCCGGCGAACGCGAGTCGCTCTCCGCCTTCCCCGCGCTCGTTGCGCACCTCCGCACCCAGCAGATGACCGACCGCTTCGCGCTGGTCCGGGGAGAACGGTGAGTTCGGTCCCATATAGAGCGTCAACCTCGCGCGGTGATCTATCGCCTTCTCTTGCCGGAGGTTCCGTATCGCCTTGACGAGCTGAAGTGCCTCGGCAAAGCCCACCTCCAGCCGCACATCCCGGGCCGCAGCGATCGGCCAGCGCGAGACGACGAGCGAGACGTCGTCGGCGAGCGTGCGGCGCCCCTGCCACAGCTGGAGCGCGAGGGTCTCGGTGATGAACGGCATGATCGGGTGCAGCAGGCGCAGCACGCGGTCGAGCACGTACGCCAGAGTGCGGACCGTGCTCGCGCGACGCCCCTCGTCGCGCATACCGGCCTTCGACATCTCGACGTACGCGTCCGCCAGCTCGCTCCAGGTGAACTGCTGGAGGAAGTGCGTGTACTCGCCGAAGAGGTAGCCCTCGAGGAGCCGCGTCGACTCGGCGACGGCGTACTCGGTCCGCGAGAGGATCCACCGCTCGGCCTCGTGCAGGTCGCCCATCGGAGGCTCGTCGGCGGCGTGGCCGGCGAGGGCGTCGGGATACGCCTCGAGCTGGCGCAGCACGAAGCGCCCGATGTTCCAGAGCTTGTTCCCGAAGTTGCGCGCGTTGACGAGCTTGGCCTCGGAGAGCTCGGTGTCCATGCCGGGCGCCGTGTCGAGGACGAGGGCGAAGCGGAGCGCGTCCGCGCCCCACTCCTCGACGAGGCCGACGGGGCTGACGACGTTCCCCTTCGACTTGCTCATCTTCTCGCCGCCGGTGCGCACCAGGCCGTGGAGGTACACGGCGCGGAACGGCACGTCGCCCATCTCGAAGAGCCCCATCGCGATCATGCGCGCGACCCAGAAGAAGAGGATGTCGTAGCCCGTCTCGAGCATCGACCCGGGATAGAAGCGCGCGAGGTCGGGCGTCCGGTCGGGCCAGCCGAGGGTCGTGAAGGGCCAGAGCGCGCTCGAGAACCAGGTGTCGAGCACGTCGGGGTCCTTGCGCAGGTCGTCGGAGCGGCACTTCGGGCAGCGCGCCGGGTCGGGCGCACCCTCGTCGGGGACGATCGTCTCGCTGCAGTCGCGGCAGTACCAGACCGGGATCTCGTGGCCCCACCAGATCTGCCGCGAGACGGCCCAGTCGCGGATGTTCTCCATCCAGTTGAAGTAGACGCGCTCCTGGAACTCGGGGACGATGCGAACGCGGCCGTCGCGCACGGCGGCCATCGCCGGATCGGCGAGCGGCTTCATGCGCACCCACCACTGCGGCATGACGAGCGGCTCGTCGACGGTGTCGCAGCGATCGTGCACGCCGACGGCGTGGAAGATCGGCTCCTCCTTCACCAGGAGGCCGTCACGGCGCAGGCGCTCGACCATGTCCTTCCGCGCGCGGTCGCGGTCGAGCCCCGCGAAAGGACCGGCGCCCGCGAGCATGCGTCCGTCCTTGCCGATGACGGTGAGGACGGGCAGGTGATGGCGCTGCCCGATCTCGAAGTCGGTCTGATCGTGCCCGGGCGTGATCTTGAGCGCGCCGGTGCCGAACGCGGGGTCGACGGCCTCGTCGGCGATGACCTTCACGCGCCGCTCCACGACCGGGACGAGCAGGTCGCGGCCGACGAGCGGCTTCCAGCGCTCGTCGTCGGGGTGCGTCGCGACGGCGACGTCGGCGAGGATCGTCTCGGGGCGCGTCGTCGCGATGACCACGTCGGGGCCGCTCGAGCCCTCGGCCCACGGATAGCGGACGTAGTAGAGGGTGTCGGTGCGGTCGACGTGCTTGACCTCGAGGTCGGAGTACGTCGTCCGGCAGGTGAGGCACCAGTGGACGATGCGGTCCGCGCGGTAGAGGAGACCCGCCTTGTAGAGGCGGATGAAGTGGGCCCGCACGGCGCGCTGCTTGGAGCGCTCCATCGTGAAGTTCGGGCGGCTCCAGTCGAGCGAGCACCCGAGCATCCGCAGCTGCTGCTCGATGCGCGGGCGGTAGAAGTCCATCCACTTCCACATCTCGGCGAGGAACTGCTCGCGCGTCAGTCCGGTGTCCCGGCCGACCCCCTCCTTCGCGAGCTCCTTCTCGACGACGATCTGCGCGATGATCCCGGCGTGGTCGGTCCCGGGCATCCACAGCGTCGCGTCGCCGAGCATGCGATGCCAGCGCGCCATGATGTCCTCGTACCCGCCGAACCCGAGGGCATGCCCGAGGTGCAGGTCGCCGGTCACGTTCGGCAGCGGCAGCATCATCACGAAGGTCTTCTCCCCCGGGGTCGCCTCCGCCGGCGGCGTGAAGAAGCCGGAGCGGTCCCACCAGTCGTAGAGGTCCTTCTCGACGGCGGACGGTCGGAAGTTCTTCTCGTTGTGCTCCAGTGCGGAGCGCGGTGCTTCTCGCTTCGCCATCGGTCGCCGCCTTTCTCTCGCTCTTCGCCGTTCCCGCCCGATCGGGAACGAAAAAGGCCCGCATCGTCCTCCCGGGACGAGCGAGCCTCGTGGTACCACCCTGGTTCGCGCGCGCCTGAGCGCGCGCCTCGTTCCGGCGATAACGGGCCGGACCGACCCGGCTCGCGGGCGACCTTCCTCGCCCATCGTGCCGAGGAGCGCTTCCAGCCGCTGGCGCTCCGTCTCTATCGGCGCTGAGCGAGTACTCCTCCCGGTCGCGGCCGGTGCGGCCGCAGTCTATCCGGTCTGCGCCCTCGCGCGCCGCTTGTGCCGGTACATCGCGCGGTCCGCCGCGTCGATCACCCCGTCGACCGTCGGCGCCGCCGTCTCGTCCGCCAAGCCCCACGAGATCGAAGGCAGCCGAGCACGATCGCCGAGCGCCGCCTGGGAGATCGCCGTCGCGAGGCGGCGCATGACGCGCTCGGCGACGAGGACCGGCTCGCCGGCGAAGAGGATCGCGAACTCGTCGCCGCCGAGCCGCGCGACCACGTCCTGCTCTCGCACGCCCGCGTCGAGGATCTTGGCGATCCCCTGCAAGGCCTCGTCCCCGGCGCCGTGGCCCATCAGGTCGTTGACCTGCTTCAGGAGGTCGACGTCGACCAGCGCGACAGTGAGGTGGCTGCCGCCCGCGCGGGCCGCACGGAGAGCGGACTCGAGACGCTGGAAGAACACGCGCCGGTTGCGGAGCCCCGTGAGGGGGTCCGTCGACGCGGCTCGCTGGGCCGCGCGGTGGACGCTCGCGACGCGGACGGCCGCCGCGACCTGGCGGGAGACGGAGGTGAGCAGGCTCTCGTCGTCGGGACCGAACGCGTTGACGCGCGGGCTCTCCACACCGAGCACCCCCATGCGCTCGTCACCGATCTGGAGCGGGACGATGAGGCTCGAGACGACGCCGGGAGGCCCGATGAACCTGGGGTCGGCGCGCACGTCCGGCATGTTCTGGGGGATGCCGTGGTCCAACACCCACCAGCTGATGCCCTGACCGCGCTCGAGGTCTTGTCCGACGTAGGCCTGCGACGCGCCGACCGCGGCGCGGACCGCGAGGCGCTCCCCCGCCTCGTCGAGGATGAGGAGGAAGCCGTTCTCGTAGCCCTGGGCGTCGCACACGATCTCGAGCAGCCGCGCGGCGAGGCTGTCGAGGTCGAGGACCGTCGTGATCTCTCCCGCGATGCGCTGGAGGATGGCGAGCTGCCGCGCGTGCGTCCGGGTCGATCTCGCCAGACGCTCCAGAACGTCACCGGGTCCAGGGACGTTCTCGATCTCCTCATGCTCCATCGTGCTGACGCGCGAGAAGAACTGCGCGCCCTCGGATCTGTCCCGCTGAATGACGCGCAGGAACGCGTCGACGACGGCGGGATGGAACTGCGTCCCCCGGCACTGCCGCAGCTCATCGATGGCGAACGCGACGGGTTGCGGCTCCTTGTACGACCGACGGCTCACGATCACCTCGAAGGCATCCGCGACCGCGACGATGTAGGACGCGAGCGGTACGGCCTCGCCCGAGAGGCCGTCGGGATAGCCGAGGC
Source organism: Chloroflexota bacterium (assembly GCA_021787445.1). Classification (GTDB taxonomy): domain Bacteria; phylum Chloroflexota; class Limnocylindria; order P2-11E; family P2-11E; genus JACPOT01. Next base: position 34,842 of record JAJYLV010000006.1, read on the forward strand.
CGTCGTAGCGCTCGTGGTGGCCGCGGATGACCGGCGCGAGCTCGGCGAGCGGCTCGACGGAGGACACGACCGAGCCGCCGAGCGCGGGGTGCGCGCGCATGATCACCCACTCCTCCTCCGAGAGCGGTCCCGGCCGGTTGAGGATGGCGTCCGGCACGCCGATCTTCCCGATGTCGTGCAGGAGCGCACCGAGCTGGACGCGGCGGATCTCGTCCGCGGGCAGGTCCATCTCTTCGGCGATGGTCCGCGCAAGCGCGGCGACCCGCGCGGAGTGGCTGCGTGTGTACGGGTCGCGGGCGTCGACGGCTGCCGCGAGCGCCCGGACGGATGCGAGGTACAGCTCTCGCGTGCGCGCGATGAGCGACGCGTTCTCGAATGCCGACGCCACGACCGTGGCGAGCGAGCGGAGCGTCGCGACGTCGCCCTCGTCGTACGCGTCGGGCGTGTACGACTGCGCCGAGAGCACACCGATGACGCGACGCCCGACGAGCAGCGGCACATGGACGGCCGACGCGCTCGCCTTCGAGCGGCCGCCGAAGGTACGGCCCGCGGACACGGCGGCCGCGCCCGCCGGCCCGACCAGGTACGGCTCTCCCGTCCGCACGACGTGACTGGTGGGGCCGTCGCCGAGCGGGAGGACATGGTGCTCGGTGTCGACCTCGCCGCGGTCCTCCTCGAAGATGAGCTCGAGCTCCTGCCGCACGTCGTCGTACTGCGCCAGGTAGAAGGCGTCGCGCGCCACGAGGCGACCCGCAGCATCGTGCGCGAGCCGCGCGATCTCCGAAGCGTCGTGGACGAGCGCGAGGCGCCCCGCGAGGTCGTTGAGGAGCGTGAGCCTCTCGATGTGGCGCTCCCGCTCGCGGCGGGCGTCGGCCGCGCGGAGCGTCGCGCGCGCCGAATCGGCGAAGGCCGCGACCATCTGCTGGTCGACCTGGTCGAACGTTCGATATGGATCAGTCGTCCCGACGACGAGAACGGCGACGACCTCGCCGTGCCGACGGATGGGTGCGAGGACCGCGGCACGTCCGCCGACCTCGTCGAAGAACAGCTCGCTCCGGACCTCGCCCGACCCGCCGCGCTCGTGCCCGTAGCCGTGGACGGCCATGAGCTCGCCGGACCGAACGACCTCGCGGACCAGCGGCCCGACTGGTCCGCGAACGCCGCGCAGCCTAGCGGCCAAGCCCGCCGCGGCGACGACCTCGATCTCGCCGTGGGAGACGCGGCCGACCAGCGCGGCGTCGATGGCGAACGACGCCTGTGCGGCCTCGACCACGCGCGGAAGGATCTCCTCGGGTCGGCCGCCGATCGCGGCCCGCGACACCTCGTCGAGCCTGCGGGCCTGCGCGAGACGGCGTGCGTTGCGCAGAGCGATGGACGCGTGGGCGGCGAGGCTGTTCACCGCGGACAGCTCGTCGGTATCGAACGGTCGCGTCGTCGTCCTCGCGACGGTGAGGCACGCGGCCATCTCGCCCGAGACGAAGATCGGCACGCCGACGAGGGTGCGGATGCCGAGGTCGACGACGCTCGCGACACGCCTCGCGTGCCGGACGTAGTCCTCGCACACGACGGTCGATCGCCGTGCGAGCACCTCGCCGGACACGCCGTCCGTGCTGCTGCGCCTCATCCCGACGATCTGCTGCGCGAGGCCGGCGCCGGCCACGACCTCGAACTCGTCTCCGCGGCGCAGGACCATGGCGGAATAGTCCGCGTCGACGACGGCGAGCGCGTCGTGCGGGATGGACCGCAGCACGGCGTCGGGCTCGCTCGCCGCCGCGATCTCTCGCGCCACGAGCTCGAGGTCGCGCGCGCGGCTCAACGCGGCGCTCGCGCGCCGCCGCTCACCGGTGTAGGTGCCGACCGCCGCGACGAACACGATGGAGATGCCCACCAGAGCGCCCGCCTCGGGGACGAGCGTCACGACGGGCGTCGCCGCGCCGTGGACGATGCGGTACCACTCCTCGCCGACGCGACCGATCAGGTATGCGGCGAGCGTCGGGAGCAGGGCGCGAGGACCGAAGCGTGGGAAGCCGAGGGCGCCGACCATGATCGGGACGACGAACGCGATGCTGTCGCTGCGACCCGCCGCCGCGATCATCCAGAAGGCCCCCGCGAGCAGATCGGTGACGAAGACGGTCTTCGGGAACGTCAACACGCTGACCGGGCGGGGAGCGCGCGCGTCGATCCAGGCCAGGTACGCGGCGCTCACGCCCAGGAGCGCGACCGACCCGATGCCGGTGACGTCGCGGACGACCAGGACGAGCCACAAGGCCGCGAAGAACGCGGCCGCGACGTGCCCGACCAGAAAGAGATGCCGCAGAAGCCATCCCACCACGCAGAACGCTAGGTCGCGCGCCCGCCGCGCGCCGCGTCAGGGGGGTGGCTGTCCGGCGGAGAGGGAGGGTACGGGCGCTCCGCCCGCGACGCCTCGATGACCTGCGCGCCGTGCTCGAGCACGCGGATCCCATGGGCCGCGCCGGCGGGGACGATGAACGTGTCGCCTTCGGTGAGGATGCGCTGCTCCCCGGCGATGACCATCGCGATGCTGCCGCGCGTCACCATGCCGATGCGCTCGTCGTCGTGCTTGTGGGTCTCGACGATCGTGCGCGCGTCGAGGTCCTCGCGTCGCAGCGTCAGGTGCTCGCCGCGCAGGCTCCGCTCGATGGCGCCCGGCCGCTCCGTCGTCGGGAGGTCGCGCGCGCTGGCAAAGAAGAGTCTTGGCACGAGCGCGTGCTAAGCGCTGCTCGCCTGCTCGCCCTCGAGGACCAGCTGCTCGTTCTTGCTGAGCAGCAGGGGCTTCATCTTCCCCTCGATGCTCTCGTCCGTCACGACGACGCGGCGCACGTCGCTGCGCGACGGGATCTCGTACATCACGTCGAGGAGGACCTCCTCGATGATCGTGCGGAGCCCGCGCGCGCCGGTCTTGCGCTTGACCGCGCCGCGCGCGGCGGCGCTCAGCGCGTCGTCGGTGAGCTGCAGCTCGACCTTGTCGAGCGCGAGGAACTTCTGGTACTGCTTCACGATCGCGTTCTTCGGCTCGGTGAGGATGCGCAGCAGGTCGTTCTCATCGAGCGCGTGGAGCGGAACGATGACCGGAAGGCGGCCGATGAACTCGGGGATAAGGCCGTACTTCAGCAGGTCGTCGGGCATGACCTGCTCGAGCACCGCCGTCGTCTCCTTGGTGTTGTCGCGGAGGGTCGCGCCGAAACCCATCGTCTTCTTGCCGACACGCGACTCGACGATCTTCTCGAGCCCTTCGAACGCGCCGCCGCAGATGAAGAGGATGTTCGTCGTGTCGATCTGGATGAAGTCCTGGTGCGGATGCTTGCGGCCGCCCTGCGGCGGGACGTTCGCGACCGTGCCCTCGAGGATCTTCAGCAGGGCCTGCTGGACGCCCTCGCCGGAGACGTCGCGCGTGATCGAGGGGTTGTCGCTCTTGCGGGCGATCTTGTCGATCTCGTCGATGTAGATGATCCCGCGCTGCGCGCGATTCAGGTCGAAGTCGGCCGCCTGGATGAGCCGTAGAAGGATGTTCTCCACGTCCTCGCCGACATAGCCGGCTTCGGTGAGGCTCGTCGCGTCCGCGATGGAGAACGGGACGTCGAGGATGCGCGCGAGGGTCTGAGCGAGCAGCGTCTTGCCGCAGCCGGTCGGCCCGATGAGGAGGATGTTCGACTTCCCGAGCTCGACGTCGTCGACGCGGTGTCCCGCGCCGACGCGCTTGTAGTGGTTGTACACGGCGACGGAGAGCACGCGCTTCGCCTTCTCCTGGCCGATGACGTACTGGTCGAGGATCTCGTTGATCCGGCGAGGGCTCGGGATCTTCGCTCCCGTGACACGCGCCTTCGGCGTGTCCATGAACTCTTCGTCGACGATCTCGCGGCAGAGGGTGATGCACTCGTCGCAGATGTAGACGCCCTGCCCCGCGATCAGCTTACGGACCTGGTCCTGGCTCTTGCCGCAGAAGGAGCAGCGGTAGGGCTTGCCGCCCTTGGCGGGAGTGGTCACGGGACGCTCACCGGCTCGGCCACCCGGTCGTGCTGGAGCGAGATGAGCGATTCCTTGCCGACGTAGACGTCGTCGATGAGCCCGTAGGCCTTGGCCTCCTCGGCGCTCATGAAGCGGTCGCGCTCGGAGTCGCGCCGGATGCGCTCGACCGGCTGCCCGCTGTGGTGGGCGAGGATCCGCGTGAGCTTGTCGACGAGCGTCTCGAGCTCCTTCACCTGGATGAGGACGTCCGGCGTGTTCCCACGGAACCCGCCCGACCCCTGGTGGATCATGATCCGCGAGTTCGGCAGCGCGAAGCGCTTTCCCTTCGCGCCCGCGGCGAGGAGCACCGCGGCCATCGACGCCGCCTGCCCGATGCACACCGTGTTCACCGGTGCCTTGATGTACTGCATCGTGTCGTAGATGGCGAGGCCGCTCGTAACCACTCCGCCCGGCGAGTTGATGTAGAGGTAGATGTCCTTCTCGGGGTCCTCCGACTCGAGGAAGAGGAGCTGGGCGATCACGAGGTTCGCCATCGTGTCCTCGATCGGATCGCCGATGAAGATGATGCGGTCCTTCAGCAGGCGGGAGAAGATGTCGTAGGCCCGCTCGCCGCGTCCCGACTGCTCTACGACCATGGGCACCAGCGTCATCCGGACCCTCCTCAGCGGTAGACCTTTTGAGCGTACCAGACCCCTGGCGCGCGAAGGCCCTCTCCGTGCGGATGATCCCGCCTGGCTACTCCTTCTTGGTGAGGAGCTCCCGGATGGCCTCGCGACCTTCGGCCGTCGCGTTCGACCGCTCGGGGACGACGATCCCGGACGGTCCGTGCGGCGGAGCCGGCTGCGCGCTCTCGAGCGCCTGCTCGGCGTCGTCGCCTGCGCGCTCGGCCGGTCCGTGAACGTCGACGTCGGCGCCGAGCTCGCGCAGGATGGCGCGCTCCGCCTCCGGCGTCTCCAGGCCGATGAGCTTGTCGACGACCTTGCGGTCGCGCATCGAGCGGGCCATCGCCGCGAGGACCTGCGGCGAGCGGAGCGCCTGCGGGTCCTGCTGCGCGAGGGGCGTGAGGGCGACCTCTTGCGCGAGCTCGGTGCTCGAGACGGTGACGCCCTCCTTCTTCGCGATCGCGTCGAGGACGAGGAGCGAGCGCGCGCGCCGCTCGGCGGCGGAACGCCACTGCTCGCGGATCTCGGCCTCGGTCCGCTTCGCCTGGAGGAGGAAGCGCTCCCAGGTGAGGCCGCGCTCCTCGACCCGCTGGCGGAGGTCGGCGAGGAGGTGCTCGATCTCGTCCTGGACGAGGACTTCGGGCACCTCGACCTCGCTCGTGGCGAGGGCGTGGTCCACGGCCGTGTCCGCCGCCGCGTCGCGGGCCTCGTGGAAGGCGCCGTGCGCGAGCTCGTCGCGCACCGCCTTGCGTAGCGCGGCGAGGTCGGCGACGCCGACGGTGCGGGCGAAGCTCTCGTCGAGCGGCGGGAGGACCTTTTCCGCGACCTGCGACACGCGCACGCTGAAGCTGCCCGTCCGCCCGCGCAGGTCCTCGTCGGCGTCCTCCGGGAAGGTCAGCTCCAGGGCGCGCTCCTCGGTCGCCTTCATGCCCACGATCCCCTCGGCGAGCCCGGGGACGACATTCGTCCGGCCGAGCTCGAGGTGCCCGTTGCGCGCCAGGGTCAGCTCGCGCGGCTTCGCGTCGGCAGGCTCCGACGGCAGCGGCGCGATCTTCGCGTCGATGTCGACGGTCACGACGTCGTCCTTCTCCGCCGGACGGTCGACCGGCCGCAGCTCGGCGTGGTGCTCGCGCATGTCCTCGATCACACGCTCGACATCCTCGTCGGTGGGGGCCTTCGGCTCGACCTTCGCGCCGTGCGACGCGTAGTCACCGAGCTTCACCTCGGGGCGGACCGCGACGGTCGCGGTGTACGTCAGGTCCTTGCCGGGCTCGAAGGTGCCCATCTCGACGTTCGGGCGGTCGAGCGGATCGACGTCGTGGGCCTGGAGGATCTCGCGGTACGTCTCGTCGATGACGTCCTCCGCGCCCTCGTTCCACAGGTGCTGCGTGCCGTAGTGCCGCTCGTAGATGGCGCGCGGCGCCTTCCCGGGCCGGAAGCCGGGGATGTTCGCCTGCCGGTTGTGCTTCTCGAACTGGCGGTCGGCGGCCGAACGGAGGCGAGTCGCGTCGACCTCGACCTCGATCTTCGCGAGCGACCCCGCGAGCCGCTCGAAGCGGTAGCGGAACGAGCCGTCGGGCGACGTCGTGCGCTCGCCGCCGTCGGCGTGCGCGCTCGCGGTCGGGTCGGCTGTCTGGGGATCGGTCGACATGGAGAGGTCTAGTGTATGGCCGGTCACCCTCATGTACTTCTACGAGATCCACGAAGGCGACGACGACCTCAGTACGGCCGTCCTCTTGGCGCACGAGCGGGCTTTCACCCCGGACGAGTTCTTCGCGCTGGTGAAGAAGGCGCGCGCGCTCCTCGTCGACAGCCACGAGGAGGACTCGCTCTCCGAGGCCGTCGCGAACGAGCTCGAGCGCTCGAGCGGCTTCATCCACGTGACCGACGACAAGCTCCTCGCGTCGGTGAACGTCGACGAGACCGAGGAGGGGACGTTCCTCGTCACCGCCGACGAGGCGGCGCGCACGGTCTACGTGCGCAGGGACGACCCCGGCGACAACTAGCCCGCGGGAGCGCATCGGCTTCGCCGGCCTCGGGATCATTGGGCCATGGCCGACTACGCGCCGAAGATCCTCGACGGCGACTTCGCGCCCGGCTTCATGGTCGATCTCCAGCAGAAGGACCTGCGCCTCGTGCTCGACGCGGCCTACGCGTCGAAGACGCCGCTGCCGGGCACGTCTTTGTCACACGAGCTCTACACGTCGCTGCAGCGGAGCGGCGAGGGTCGCCTCGGGGATCACGCGCTCATCAAGGCGATCGAGCAGCTCGCAAGGACGGAGGCGCGCGCGAAGAAGGCGTAGCCGCCGACACCCGTCCGGGTAACCTTTATGGTGCGCTCGTCATTAGCCCGAGTGGCGGAATTGGCTTTACGCGTCGGCCCTAGGAGCCGATGGGGGTAACACCCCGTGTGGGTTCGAGTCCCACCTCGGGCACAGCGCGGTACGAGACGCCTACGGACTGGCGGCGGGCAGGCCGAGAAGACGAGCGCCTTCGGTCATTCGAGCGTCGTAGGTCACGATCGCGTCCAGGTCGTCACCGAGCGAGGCGGCCGTAGCGAGGTGGATCGCGTCGAGCGTCCGGACGATGCGGGGCTCGAGCGATCCGGCCGCGTCCAGGATCTGGTCCGCGACGGCGACGAGGTCGATGGCCCTCAGCGCTTGTCGCGTCCGGCCGAGGGCTTCAGGACCGAGGTGGCGTACGGCGCGCACCGCCTCCGCGCGAAGGAGCGCCGACGAGACGCGCCGGCCGCGTTCGCGCCCGAGATAGGATCGCAGCGCGCTTGAGCGTGGCTCCTCGATGACGAGCTTGACGAACGCCGACGTATCGAGGTAGAGCGTCAATCTCGTTCGGACCTGCCCTCATCTACGACCGCACTCGGCCGTCGCTGGCCGCGGCGCAGCCGCAGCGGCCGGACGCTCAAGAGGTCACCCTCGGCCCTGCGCACCAGCCCGCGGCGCTCGAGCTCCTTCAACCCGGACGCGCGCGGAGGCACCAGCAGACCCGCGGGACGCCCGCGGTCAGTGATCTCGTACGTCTCGCCCTCCTCGGCGACCCTGCGCACGATCTCGCTCGCGCGCTGACGAAGCTCGCGGATCCCGACCGACCTCATGTGCTACATCGTAGCACTTGTCGGATGCGCGCTTAGATCCACCTCCGACTGCGGTAGCCGCCGCCGTAGGAGCTCAGGTCGATGACCAGCGCCAGCACGAGCCACAGCAGGCCTATGCCGTGGATCGCGCCGAGCGGCGCGAGCCACACGTAGACGAGCGTCGTCCAGGGCAGGAACAGGAAGCCGAGAACGGCGAGCGGCCACCCCGCGCGGAACGCGAACGCCCATCGCACGGGATCGAGGAGCCACCAGAAGACGATCGCGATGCGCGGGCCGATGAGCGCCCCGAGGGCGACGACGCAGCACATGAGGCGCCGAGTCTAGGCACCGCGCGGCCCAACGCGGTCGCGCGGCATGCTATCAACAGGGTATGAGGGGATGCGCGGATCGCGGCAGGCTTCTCCTTCCGGCGGTCGTCGCGCTCATGCTCGCGACGTGCACCCCTGCTCGCTCGACGCCGGGCGCCACGGCGAGCGCGTCGTCGGGGGCCGTCGCCGCCACGGCGTCGCCGAGCGTCCCGGCCGTTCCATCGCCCGCGCCGACGGCGACCCCGGCACCCGCCTCGACCGCGCCGGCGAGCGCGCAGGCCGTCCGGAATGCCCCATGCGGCTCACATACGGACGCGACGGCATCGACACCGAGCGGGCCCATCCCCCTGAGCGTGACGTACGTCTGCTACGAGGTCAGCGGCGCGACCCCGGACGAGATCCGCGCCAGCATGGACGCGAGCCCCTCGCGGCCGAGGGACATCCACGAGAACACTTTCGAGGATGCGCTCACGCTCTGGAACTACCACGTGGATTGGACCGATGCGATGAGCGGAGGCGCCTGCCGCGCGACCTCCGTCACGCCGACGGTCGCCGTGTCGTTCACGTTCCCACGCTGGGTCGCGCCGCCGGACCCGCTTCCGGCGACCGTGTCCCGCTGGGACGCCTACGTCGCGGCGCTGGAGACGCACGAGAAGGGGCACGAGCAGAACGGGATCGACGCCGCGAGCGACGCCATCATCCGCATCCGCGCGGTGAGCGTCAGCGACTGCGCGGACTTCGACGCCGCCGCGCAGGCGGCGACCGCCGCCGCGACCGCGGACGGCAACGCCGCGGACCAGCGCTACGACGCGACGACGGATCACGGCGCGACACAGGGCGCACGCTTCCCGTGAGCCCCCGGCGCGTCGCGGCCTAGGTGCGCGCGGCCGCCCGCCCCGGGCGCCGCCCCGTCCGGAGAGCGAACGCGCTCGTGAGGACGAACACCGCGAGTCCGACGACGACCCCGATGACGCCGGGCAGCGGCGACGCGGCGGGTGCCGGCGGGACGACCGCGTGCAGGCTCGCGGCGAAGGCCGGCGGTCTCGTCGGCGCCGGCGGCGTGGTCGGGAGCGGGTGCCAGCCGAGCTGCGCGGCCAGGGCGGTCGCCTGCCGCGCCGTCGCGCGATCGCCGGCGGCATCGAACAGGGCGGCCGCGATGGCGGCCTGACGCGCCCGGTCCGCGCGCGCGCTTGCCACGGGGCCCGCGGAGGGAGCACCCGCCGCTGATCCGCCCGCGAGCGCGTACGCCTCCTGCGCCAGCGCCAGGGCGATGTTCGCGGCCGGCATCTGCACGGCGGTCAACCGCCCCGTCGCGCAGGCGACGTAGTACAGCCACTGGCCGGCGACCGTGACGGGTGTCACCGTGTTCGCCGCCTGCGCGGAGCACGACTCGTCCGGGAGCGCGCCGATCACGGATCCGGTGGTCGCGTCGATCGCCGAGCCGCCGGCGAAGATGAGCCCACCGCCGGCGGTGGCGTGGGCACCCGCCGCCGGGAACGCGAAGGACAGGCCGGCGCGCCAGAAGATCGAGCGGCCGTCGGTGCGATCGAGCGCGGCCACTACGTCGCCGAGGGGCTTGTACGCCGACGGCGGGAGCGGAGGGGGAGGCGTCGAGGACACGACGACCGGCGGATGTGTCGACGCCTGGCTGGGGTGGACGGACACGAGCAGCACCCGCTGCGGCGTGAGAACGAGCTGGAAACCGGTGTCGAACCACAGGACCGTCTCCCAGAGAGGACGCCCGGTCGTCGCATCGACCGCGACGATGCCGTCGGCGACCGGGCCCACGCCGCCCGGCTGCGCTCGGCTGAGGCCGAGCTGCACGCTCAGGTACACGGTCCCATCGGACGCGGCCATGTCGACGAGCGACGCGACGATCAAGTGGTGAGCGGCCTGATCGAGGGTCGAGTACGCACCGTGGCTGACGGCTCGGAGGTAGGCGGAGACGCTCTGGTCCGTCCCGAACGCGCCGAGGTCGCGGTCGATGACCTGCGAGGCGGGACCCTGCCCGTAGGGGAAGTCCGTGAGCGCACGCTGCCAGAGCCACCGTCCGCCGGAGGCCGCGCCGATCCACAGGGGCGGCGGCTGCAATGCGTAGCCCGCAGCGCAGCTCGAGCGCAGGAGCGTGCAGTTCGCGATCAGGACCACGTCGCCTCGAGACGAGCTCGTCACGCGCAAGGTCGGCGCATCGGCATAGCCGCCGGACCTCGTGTTCCAGTAGGGGCGCGCGACCGGCGCGGGCAGCGGAAGCGTCCACAGCGGCGCCGCGCTCGACGCGCGGAGCGCCTCGAGCCGCAGCGGGAACGTTGGCGCGGCGGACGTCGCGCCCGATGCGCCCGGAAGGCCGCCGCCGGTACGTACGGCGTAGAGGGTCCCGTTCACGGCGGCCATCTGCGCGCAGCCGGCGCTCGTCGGGAGCGGTCCCCAGGCCGGGTCTCCGCTCAGCGTCATCGCCTCCGGTCCCTCAAAGGGTGACGCCGTACCGAGACGGCTCCACGAGGGCGGCCACCAGATGCTGTCGCGCCGCTGCCCGCAGACGACGGCCGCGCGTCCGTCCGTAACGGCTGGCTCGGACCGGTAGTCGTGCTCGGCCCACAGGAGCTGCCCCGTCTCCGCGGCGAGGCCGGCGAGCCAGCCGGGGACGAGCACACCATCCGCGACGACCGGCGGAGCGCTTGAGGTCAGACTCGGCGTGTCCGTGCACTGGGGCACGACACCGGGCTTGCACGCCCGGCCCAGGTCCGTCGGCACGCGGAACGCGACCTTCGCGTTGGCCACGCTCGAGGAGAAGAGGAGCGCACTCGGATCGTCGTTCGTCGCTCCGGCGTCGTGGCCGGGCTGCGGCCACGATCCGGGATCGGGAAGCGGCGAGGGGAGCACGACGTCGAAGGGCGGGCTCGACCCGCTGAAGGGCGCGTAGATCGGCCAACCTCCCGAGGGGTCTCCGGCGGTGAGGACGTCGCCTTTCACCAGGACCGGCACGCTGAGCCGCCCTGTCCACGTGCCGCCGCGGAAGGGACCGATCTGCTGGTAGAGGAAGCCGCTCCGGTCCGCGATCCAAGGACTGCCGGCGTAGAGGGACACGGTCGTGCCTCTCATGTCGACGGCGCGGACCGTCACGCCGAAAGGCTGATCGAGGTGCTGCGTCCCGATGGGCGAGAACGCGAACGCCGAGGGCGGCCGCTCGACCTGGAACGGCGGCGAGGTCGTGCGCGGCGTGCCGTCGCGGTCGGCGACCGTGAGGCGGTCGTTGCCGGGAACGTCTAGGAAGTAGTCGACCTTGGCGACGCCGGCGCTGAAGGTGATGCTCTCGCCCGCGGCGCCCGAGCGGTCGACGCCGTCGAGCGCGTCGGTCAGGGTCGCGACGGCACCGGAGTAGTCGTTAAGAACGGACCCGTCAGCGGCGAGCGCCGTGATGGTCGTGGTCGTGCCCTGGTCGCGGAAGACGTCCGGCAGGCGCGTCGGGGCGAACGAGAACGACGATGGGACGGGCACGTCGATCCGCGCTCCGAGCGTCCCCGACGTCTGGGCGCCGTCGCTCGAGGCCCTGACGACGATCTCGTCGTTCCCAAGCGTCGCCGACTGCGCCGCAGCGATCGTCACCGTCGACGTCGCGCCCCCGGAGGAGATGTCGACGATCGCCGGCGAGAACCTGGCGTTCACCCCCGCCGGGAGAGGGCCCGCGATCGACAGCGCCACCCGGCGGTACGCGCTGGTCCAGCTCGGTCCCGGGGACACGGTCACCGTCGCGCTCGCGGACGTTCCGGCGCGGACCGCGAGGAAGCTGGGAGAGATCGGGGGGATGAGGAGGTAGACGGGCGGCGGCGCGATGGCGACCGTTTGCGTGAGGTCGCCGACGTACGCGCTCTTGTCCGCCGCGGCGGCGACGGGGTACACGAGCCACGAGCCCGGAGGGGACACGCTGGTGGTCGAGAGCGCGTAAGAGGCCGAGGCGGACGATCCGCGGCCGAGTTGAGCCGACGGTGTCGTGACGCTGAACGCCCCCGCCGGCCCCCGTGGATCCGCGAAGTCCACGGTCCCCGACCAGCCGTTCACGCTGGTGACGCGGGCCGTCGCCGAGATCGCGCTCCCTTGGTAGACAGGGGAAGGAAGACCGCCGACGGTCATCGCCAGGCCGGGCACATTCACAGAGGGCGCAACGTCGAGGCGGTAGGCGTACCGGCCGTCGAAGACGAACGCCACCGGGCCGCTCGAGCTGGCTCCGGCCGCGAGGGCCTGCGTCCCGGTCGGCGAGCCCACCAGTCGCGACCAGAAGTCCCCCGTGGAGTCGACGCCGCCGACGTAGATCCCCGACGCGGTGGCGGCGAACGCGAGCCCGCGCTTGTGTCCTGGTATCGCGAACGGCGGGTCCGCCGCGACCGCGGTCACCATCTGGTCGTACAGCGACGTCAGAGCGGAACCTTGGTAGACGAGGGTCCCTGGCCCGGTCGCGTAGCCGCCGCACTGCGGGCCGGCCAGACCGAGGAGGTAGCTTTGCGCCCCGGACCAGCTCGCGAACGTGGGCGAGCTCAAGGGACCGAAGGGGAACGCTCCCGGAGGACCGTTCCAGCTGCCTCCCCCGTTCCCCGTCCACCACACCGCGCCGGTCCGGTCGAAGAAGTAGCCCGTCCCGTACGCATCGAAGGCGAGGCCGCAGGCGCCGTTGTCGGGGAGGACGTACGACCAGTTGTTCCCGGCGTCCGGCGACATCCAGAGGCCCGGCTGCTCGACGTCGATGGTCGGCTCGCCTTCCGTCCCGACGCTCCACCGCGCCCAGATCCCGTATTCCCCCGGCACGCTCATGAAGAGCTGGCCCTGTGCGTTCACCGCCAGAGCGTCGATCTCGGGTGCCGCGTATACGTGGGTCGGGATCCACCTCTGCGCGGACACGTTCTGGATGAACCAGACCTGAGCGTTGCCATAGCCGCCGTTGCCGACCACGCCGATCGGGGTCGTCGCCTGCGTGGCGGCGACGTAGATCGCGCCGGACGACCCGTTCTTGAAGTTCGGGCTTACGGCGATGGCGGAGATGGCCTGACCCGCGAAGCCGATCGTCTGCCACGTGACGCCGCCGTCCGTCGTGGCCATGACGCCCTGGTCCGTCGCGAGGACCGCGGTGCCGTCGCTGGCGAAGCTCGGGGAGACGACGATCTGTGGATCGCCCGACGACCCGAGCGGCGTCCGGGCCGTGATGACGCGTCCCCAGGGCTCCGAGCGCGTCTCGCTCGCCTCCGCCACCCGGCGCCCCAGGCGCGCCGAGCCGAAGCCTGCGGCGGTACCGGAAGCCGCGCCGAGGAGGGCCGGAATGGCGACGGCGACCAGTAGCCCGCGCAGATGAACGTCCTTCCTGGTCCTCAGCCCGGACGACACGTCCCGGATGGTACGTGCGCCCCTCGTGACATCAACCTGGCGCGTCGGGCTCTCGTCGCGTCGCATCGTCGGATCGACCGCGCTATAGGGCGAGCTCCATCCCCTCGTACGCGACGAGCACCTCGAGATCGCCGGCGCGCTCTCGCGCGAGCTCCTGCGCGCGCTTCCCGATCTCGTCGAGCGCGTCGTCGGATCGATCGGGATCGTGGTGATAGAGCACGAGCCGGCGGACGCCGGCGCGCGCGGCGACGTCGACGGCGCTCGCGATCGTCGAGTGGCCCCAACCCTTCTTGTAGTCGTCGTCCTGGTACTGCGCGTCGTGGATGAGGCAGTCGGCGCCCGACGCGAGCGCGATGACGGGGTTCTCCCTGCCGGAGAAGGGGTCCTCCGTGTCCGTCGCGTAGACGAGAGAGCGACCGTCCGCCTCGACGCGATACGCGAGCGCGGGTGCCGGGTGATAGAGGAGCGTGGAGCGGACGTGGAAGGGGCCGGCGTCCCGCACGCCGTCGTGGGGCATCTCTTCGATGTCCAGCCTCGCGGGGATGGCGTCGAGGTCGACGGGGAAGAACGGATCGTCCATCCCGATCCCGAGCAGATCCTTCAGCGGGTGGGCGTGCGCGGGCGCGTGGATACGGATCGCGGTGCGCGGGTCGTACGCCGGACGGAAGAAAGGGATGCCCTGGATGTGATCCCAGTGCAGGTGCGAGAGGAACATCTCGAGCGAGAGCGGGCCGTTCGCCTTCTGCGCGAGATGGAGGCCGAGCTCGCGCAGGCCCGTCCCGGCGTCGAGCACGAGGATCGATCCGCGCGCGTCGCGCACCTCGACGCACGCGGTGTTGCCGCCGTATCGCACCGTGCGCTGCCCCGGCGTGGGGATCGACCCCCGCGTGCCCCAGAAGCGGGCCCTCACGCAGCACCGCCCGCGGGCTTCGCCGCGGCCTGGTCGCGCTCCGAGAGCTCCGCCGATTCCTGGAGCGAGCCCATGCCCTCGTCGCTCGGCTTGGGCCAGGTGGATCTCAGCTCCTCGAGCGTCGCGACGAGCCGCGGCAGCGCGCGCTCCACTGCGGCGAAGACGTCGGGGTCGAGGTGCTCCCCCGTCATCGATCGCATGATCTCGACCGTCTTCTCGATCGCGTACGCCGGCTTGTAGTAGCGCGGCGCCGTGAGCGCGTCGAAGACGTCCGCCGCCGCGACGATCCGCGCCCCCAGCGTGATCTGGTCGCCCTTGAGCCCGAGCGGGTAGCCCTTCCCGTCCATCCGCTCGTGGTGCTGCGCCGCCATGAGCGGGACCTCGCGCATGTCGGCGGGGAAGCGCAGGTGGCGCAGGAACTCCCCCGTCTTCTCGGCATGCGCCTTCATGTACGCGAACTCCGCGTCGTCGAGCTTACCCGCCTTCTGGAGGAAGCGGTCGCGCACGGCGATCTTCCCGTAGTCGTGCAGGAGGCCGGCGGTGCGCACGCGCTCGATCTCGGCGGACGAGAGCCCGACCGCCTCGGCGATGACCTCGGCGTAGCGCGTCACGCGGCGGCTGTGGCCGGCGGTCTGCTGGTCGCGCGCGTCGACGGTGGCGGCGAGGGTCTCGACGAGCGACATCCACAGCCCGCGCTGGCCCTCGACGAGCTGCGCGTTCTCGACGCACACGGCCGCGGACGCGGCGAGCGACGAGAGCGTGCCCTCGTCCTCCTCGCTGAACGCGCCGCCGCGCTTGTTCACCGCCTGGAACACGCCGATGACCGTGCCGTCGTGACCCGTCATCGGGAAGGTCAGGAGGTTGCGGGTCCGGTATCCCGTCCGGCGGTCGACCTCCTGATCGAACCGAGGGTCCGCGTACGCGTCGGGGACCGCGATCGTCGTCCCCGTCGCGGCGACGGTGCCCGCGATGCCCGCGCCGAGCGGCACGCGTATCTCGTCGGCGCCGAGCGCGACCTTCGACCAAAGCTCGCCCTTCTCGCGGTCGACGAGGAAGACGGTCGCGCGGTCGCAGTCGATGATCTTCGTCGTCGCGGTGGCGATCTCGCGGAGGAGCGCCGCCAGGTCGGTGACGCCCATGAGCTTGCGGGTGACATCGAGGATGAGGTCCAGCCGGCCCGCATCGGAGACCGTGCGGCCGGCCCGAGGCTGTGCCTCTCCGGAGCCGGCCTCTCCCGACGCTTCCGCGTCGCGGCGGTCCCCGTCGCGCCGCTGGCCGGCGCGTCGCTGGCCCTGCCGGCGGTCGGGTCCCGCCCGCCGCTGCGCCTGTCGCCGATCCGCGGCCGTCCGCCGGTCGCCGGCGCGCCGCTCGCGCCCGCGGCGATCCGCGCTGCGGCGGCGCTCGCTCTCGTTCATCTCGCCCCTCCCCTGGGTAGCGTCCAGTGCTCGAGCACAGGTCCCACCGCTTCCGCGATCCGCTCGATGAGGATCTGGTCGTGACGCTCGAAGGCGCCACCGCCCTTGTTCAGGACCTGGATCACGCCCACGACGTTCCGGCCGTCTGCCGACCAGACAGGCACGGCAAGGATATTCGACGTTCGGTATCCGGTCATCCGGTCGACGGCGGGATCGAAGCGCGGGTCGGCGTAGGCCTGCGGCACGTTGATCGTCTCACCCGTCGCCGCGACCTGGCCCGCGAGACCGCGCCCGATGGGAAGGCGGATCTCGACGCCGATCCGCTGCGCGACCGCCGAGCGGAGCTCCCCCTGATCGTGGTCGACGATGTACACGGTGCAGCGGTCGGCGTCCGTCGCGTGCGCGCAGAGGTCGGTGACCCGCTCGAGGTACGCGTGCCGATCGTGCTCGACCGCGAGGTGACCCAGGGTCACCATGACGAGCATCTCCTTGTCGTCCACCTGATCAGCCGTCGCCTCGGCCCGTCAGTGGAAGCCGGCCACCGTCGCGCGGCCCACGGGGAGCTCGGGCGGCGGAGCGGGGTTGGGGTTGGCGACGAGGCCGACCCGGTCGACCTGGTAGCACGCGACGGGCTCGCTCCGCCCCTTGACGAAGATCGAGCCGAGGTCGATCGCGACGACGTCGTCACCGAGACGGGCGAGGGTGTCCTTGCTGCACGCGACCTGGTCCCGCCGCGCGATGTCGCTCGAGGTGAGGCGCGACGCGACGTTCACCGTGTCGCCGATGACCGTGTACTCCATGCGCCCGTGCGCTCCGAGGAACCCGGCGACCGCGGCACCGGTGTTGATCCCGAAGCCGAACGAGACGTCGGGGCCGCCCTTCGCGCGCTCCGCCACGACGAGCTTCTGGATCTCGAGCGCGCACTCGACCGCCTTGCGCGCGTGGTCCGGGACCTCCACGGGCGCGTTCCAGATGACCATGATGTTGTCGCCGTTGTACTTGTTGACGGTCCCTTGGTACCTGTTCACGACCTCGACCATCCCGTCGAAGTAGCGGTTGAGCGTCGCCATGAGGGCCTGCGGATCCATCCCCTCGGAGATCGTCGTGAACCCGCGGATGTCGCCGAAGAGAGCGGTGATCTCGCGCATCTGGCCGCCGAGCTGCAGGCCGCCCTTCTCCTCCGTGTCCATGATGGTCCGGGCCACGGCGGGCGTCACGAAGCGGCCGAACGTCGACTGTGTGCGCGCGACGGCCAGCTGCTCCTCGACGAGGAGGTAGCCCAGCGTCACGACCCACCAGAACACGCTCGGCGGCAGGTATCCGAGCGACGGTACGGCGACGGGCCCGTTCCCGATGAGCGGGGACACGGCGTTGATGAAGGCGCCGAGCTCGACGAAGGAGAAGACCGCGAGGAGGACGAGCCCCAGGAGGAACCCGATCAGCCGCAGCCGCACGACGAGGAAGATGCCCGCGATGGTCAGCAGCACGACCTCGACGAGCGTCACCGGGAAGCCCTGGTCGGGGAGCGGGTACCTGTTCGTGAAGATGGACTGCGCGGCGTTGGCCCAGATCTCGACGCCCCACATCTTCTGCTGCGCGCTGTTCGGCACGGGGTAGTTGTCGGGCTCCGCGGAGAGGCCGTGCGCCCCGACGAAGACGGTGCGCCCGAGGATGAGCTGGCGCGGGATCCTGCCATCGATGACGTCGAGCATCGAGACGACGCAGAACGCGTCCGGCTGCGTGCAGGGCGCCGGACCGCCGAGCGAGACGGGCTTCACCGGGTCGTGCGGCGGCGCCGCGAAGTACACGCGCGTCGAGCCGCCGGCGCTGAGCGGGATGACGCGGTCGCCGAACGCCGCCGTCGGAAGAACGAGCGAGTCGCCGGAGAGGTGGATCCTGTCGACCTGCCCGCCGATCTGCCGCGCGGCGGTGAGGAGCGCTAGCCCGTAGTACGGCTTCCCGTCCGGACCCTTGATGACCATCTGCGCCTCGCGGACCCGCGAGTCGGTCTCCGGGTTGACGTTCACCGTCCCCAGGCCCGCGGCCGCGTCGCGCAGCATGGGGATGGGCAGCTTCACGCTCGTCCACGTCTGCGCGTGGCCGCCATAGGTGCCCTCGCCGGTGCCCTGCATCGCGAGGTACACGTTCCCGAGATCCTTGATCGCCGCGGCGAAGGCGACGTCCTCGGTCGGGTGGTCGGAGGGGTCGTAGAAGGCGATGTCGAAGCCGATCGCCTTCGGGTCCATCGGCTTGAGCGCGTTGAGGAGGTCGACGTAGGCCTGGCGCGGGAGGGGCCAGCGACCGTACTTCTCGACCGTCGCGTCGTCGAGCGCGATGACCGTCACCTGGTTCCGCACCTTCGCCGGGGCGGCCGTGATCACGAAGTCGTAGGCGGCCGACTGGAGGCTGTCGTTGAAGTACCGCGTGTCGACGAAGTACGCGGAGATCAGGGTCGAGAGGACGATGATGGCCGCGAGGACGGCGCGCTGGCGGCTCTTGCGGTCGCGAAGCACCCTGCCCTCCTCATCCGTGCGACGCGTCCCCAAAGGACGGGGCTAGCCTAGCTGATCGCCCTTCAGCCGTCGCCCCTCGCGAGGCGCGCGAGCACGGAGCGCAGCACCGCGATCGCCCGGGCGTGATCCTCGAGGCGCAGCCGCTCCATGGGTGTGTGGTCGTACGCGCTGTCGCCCGGGCCGTACGCGACCATCGGGCAGCGCCAGACCGGCGCGAGGACGTTCATGTCGCTCGTGCCGCTCTTCGCGAGCGTGCGCGCGGTACCGCCCGCCTCGGCGATCGCGCGCACGAAGGCGCGCGCGAGCGCGCTCGTGCGCTCCGTCCGCACCGGCTCCTCCGACGCGGCGCGCGTCACCGTCGCGCTCGTGCCCTCCTCGGCGGTCACCGCCGCGCGCAGCTCGCGCTCGATCTCGTCGACGGCGGCGCCCGGAGGGATCCGGTAGCCGACCTTCAGCCACGCGCGCTCCGCGAGGCCGTCGCTCTCGCCCGCGCGCATCCCCTCGAGTCGACAGTCGAGCCGGTCGAACGCACGCGCTCCCCCACGCGCGGCGGCGACGGCACGGACGCGCTCCCACACCGCGAGCGCCTCCTCCGTCAGCGTCGGCCCGGGCGCGGCGCCGTGACGCGCGGCGCGCTCGAGAGCGACCTCGGCCACGAGCCGTCCCTTGTACGCGACCGTTAGGCCGTCCCACCCCGACGGCTCGCCGACGACGCAGTGATCGGGCGCGGGCAGCGTCGCGCGGTAGCGCGCGCCGGCGCTCGTCGGCGACTCCTCCTCGACCGCGCCGACGACGGTCACCCGCAGGCCGGGCAGCCGCACGCTCGCGGCCGAGACGAACGCCGCGAGGGGGCCTTTCGCGTCGACGGCGCCGCGTCCGACGAGCTCGCCGTCCTCGATCCGCACGGGGAAGATCCCGGGCACCGTGTCGATGTGCCCGAGGAGCACGACGTGCGTCGGCCCGTCGCCGATCTCCCCGACGGCGTTGCCCGCCGCGTCGACCTCGGAGCGGAAGCCGCGATCGCGCATGCGCTCGACGAGCCACGCGACCGCGCGCGCCTCGTCGCGCGAGGCGCTCGGGATCTCGACGAGGCCGCGGACGAGGGCGAGGTCGGCGGGGTCGAGGCTCACGCGAGCGCCGCGGCCGTCGCGGCGACGACGCGGTCGACCTGCTCGGCGGTGATGACGAGCGGCGGCAGGTAGCGCACGACGGTCGGCCCCGCGCCGAGGGCGAGGACGCCTCGGTCCTGCAGACCCTTGATCGTCGGCCCCGCGCTCTCCTTCAGCTCGATCCCGCACAGAAGGCCCAGGCCGCGGACCTCGCGCACGCGCGGGCTCTCGATCCCGCGCAGGCCGCCGAGCAGCTGGTCGCCGCGCGCGCGCGCGTTCCGCGCGAGGTCGAGCCGGCGCATCTCGCCGATGGCCGCGACCGACGCGGCGCACGCGAGCGGGTTCCCGCCGAACGTCGTCGAATGCGAGCGTTTGGGGAGGTCGCCGAACGCGCGCGAGAAGGCGACCGCGCCCATCGGGACCCCGCCGGCGATCGACTTCGCGAGGCAGAGCGCGTCCGGAACGATCCCGTAGCGCTCGATGGCGAACATCGCGCCCGTTCGGCAGAAGCCCGTCTGCACCTCGTCGACGATGAGGAGCGCGCCCCGCGCCTTGCAGACCCGCGCCGCCTCGCGCGCGAACTCCTCCGTCGCGGGGCGCACGCCGCCCTCGCCCTGCACGAGCTCGAGGACGAACGCCGCGGTGTCCGGCGTGATCGCGGCCTCGAGCGCCTCGACCTTGTTGAAGGGGACGTGCGCCGTCCCCGGGAAGAGCGCGTCGCCGCCGAGCGCGTCGCGATACTCGGGGCCCCACGTCGCCGCGAGCGCGCCCATCGTCTTGCCGTGGAAGCCGCGCATCGTCGCGACGATCCGCGTGCGCTTCGTGGCCATGCGCGCGAACTTGAACGCCGCCTCGACGGCCTCGGCGCCGCTGTTGCAGAGGAAGACGCGGTCGAGGTCCGGGGGCAGGATCCGGGAGAGCACCGAGTACAGCTCGGCGCGGCGGTCGTTGTAGAAGAGCTCGGTGCACGACGCGAGCGTGCGAGCCTGCGCGGCGATCGCCTCGGCCACGGCGGCGTTGCCGTGACCCAGGTTCGCGGATCCCTGCCCGCCGACGCAGTCGATGTACTCGTTGCCCTCCGCATCCCACAGGCGCGCGCCCTCGCCCCGGACGATCGCGAGCCGGCGCTTCTGGTAGAGCCCGGAGGTGTGCGTGTCCTCCCGGGCGACGATGTCGCTTGTCGCCGCGCTCCGCGGCGGCGCGGGTGCCTCTGCGTCGGAAGGCCTCATCGACGGACCTCCTGACAAAGGGCGGCGGCGGGGCCGCGTATGCGCGTTCCCTCAACGCTTCCCGTCGCCGCGCGGATCCGCACCTCGCCGACGCCCGCGTCGAGCGCCTCCCGCGCCGCGAGGACCTTCTTCTTCATGCGCCCGCGCGCGAGCGCATCCGCCTCGTCCGGCGTCGCGTCGGGCACGACCGATCCGGGATCGGCGACGTCGCGCAGGAGGCCCGGCACGTTGGTGAGGATGAGCAGCTCGCGCGCGCCGATCGCGGCGGCGACGCGCGCGGCGGCGCGGTCGCCGTCCACGTTGAGGGCTTCTCTCTCCGTCGAGAGCGCCAGCGGCGCGATCACCGGCACGCGCCCCGCCGAGAGCTGCTCGCGGAGGAGACCGACGTTCACGGTGTCCACCGTACCGGTCAGGTCGTCGCGCAAGACGACCACCTTCTCGCCGCGTCGGGCGCGGACGTCCTTGCGCCGCCCGACGAGCAGGCGACCCGAGGGACCTGACATCCCGACCGCGTCGATCCCCCGCTTCTGGAGCAGCTCGACGTACAGGAAGTTCTCGATCCCGAGCGCGGCCATGGCGAAGATCTCGAGCGTGCGCCGATCGGTGCGCCGGCTCTGGTGCCCAGAAGGTGAGACGAGCGTCTCGGGCGGATGGCCCAGCAGGACGGAGAGCCGGTCGGTCTCGGCCGATGCGCCGTGCACCAGCACGACCGGGCCGCGCGCGGCGAGGGCAGCGACCAGGTCGGCCACTGCGGCCCGATCGACGCCGGCGGACCCGCCCGCCTTGACGATGATCGGCGACGCGGCTGTGCTCCGAGCGTCACCGGCCCTCATCTCGCGCGGCACTAGGATGCCGGACGTCCCGTGGTGAAGGGCACGCGCGGAGCTCGGTCCGCCGGCTCGAGGTCCGGCCGAGCGCGGCCGTGGCGCAAGCAGGTCGAGGAGGCGCGCTCGATATGCCGCCGGTCCGCGGCGGGACGAGCCCCCCTGAGCGCGCTGGCGCGGATCGCTCCTCTGCTCATCGACTCAGCACATTCTCACGAATTGGCCGCGGTCCTAGGGCGAGTACCCGCCGAGGACGTCGCCTCGCACCCTCGCCTGGCTCTGGCGAAGGGTCGCCAGTGCCTTCTGACGGGCGATCCCGCGGCCGCGCTCGGGTCCGCCGCCTCGTCCGCGGCCGACCTCATCCACCTCGGCGCGCTCCTCGCCGATCGGCGCGGCGACCACGCGCGCGCGCTCCGCGACCATCGACGGGCGGCCCGCGCGGGGCCACGTCACGATGATGTATAGAGCGATGTATGATCTGCTCATGGCGCGGATGGTCCGGAAGCAGGTCTACATCGAGGAGCGGCAGGAGAGGCTGCTGAAGAGGCGCGCCAAGGAGCTCGGGCTGGCGGAGGCCGCGCTCATCCGCCGGGGCATCGACGCGCTGGGTGCCCGGCCGCTGGCGAGGCCACGCGCACGCTGGAACCGGGCCCTCGCCGAGAGCGAGCGCTGGATCCGCCAACACCGTCGCCTCGAGGTACCTCAGTCGGGCCGCGCGTGGAAGCGGGAGGATCTGTACGAGGAACGGCTCGCGCGCTACGGTCCTGCTCGACACTGACGTCCTCGTCTACCGCCACGACCCCCGCGACCGGGCCAAGCAGAACGCGGCCCTCAAGCTCTTCCGGAGCCTGGCCGAGGCCGAGCGCGCCGCGACGAGCGCCCAATGCCTGGCTGAGTTCTACCGGGTCGTAACGCGGCGCCTGCCCGAGCCGATCTCCCCGCGCGAAGCGCTGGCCGAGGTCGCGCGCTACGCCGAGATCGTCACGGTCCTCGACGTCACCGCCGTGGCGGTCCTCGAGGCCTGCCGCGGATCCGCCGAGCATGGGCTCTCGGTGTGGGATGCGCTGGTCTGGGCGTGCGCCAAGCTCGAGCAGATCCCCTTCCTCCTGACCGAGGACGGCGAGCACGGCCGGGCGATCGAAGGCGTCACGTACCTCGATCCGTTCGACCGGCGCTTCGACCTGGAGGGGCTCCTGGCCTGAGTCCTCGCCTGAGTCCTCGCCTGAGTCCTCGCCTGAGTCCTCGCCTGAGTCCTCGCCTGAGTCCTCGCCTGAGTCCTCGCCTGAGTCCTCGGCCGTGTTCCTCGCCGGGCGGCTTTCCGTCCGGCCGGCGGCCTCGCCTTACGGGTGCAGGCCGACGAAGCCGAGGCCGGCGTCCTCGGGGAGACCGAGCGCCACGTTCATCGCCTGGACGCCGTTCCCCGCCGCGCCCTTGACGAGGTTGTCGATGGCGCACAGCGCCACGACCCGGTCGCCGCGCGCGTCCAGCGCGAACCCGACGTCGGCGAAGTTCGTTCCGGCGAGGAGCTTGGGCTCCGGGAAGCGGTAGATCCCCGTGCGCTCCTTCACGATGCGGACGAACGGCTCGGCCGCGTACGCCTCGCGGTAGGCGCGCCACAGGACCTTCTCGTCGGCGACACCGGCGACGGGGACGTGCGCGGTCGCCAGGACGCCGCGCACGAGCTCGACGCTGGTGACGGAGAGCTGGACGCGCGGCGACCACCCGTCGCACGAGAGCTCCTGCTCGATCTCCGCCGTGTGCCGGTGCCCGACCGGCCGGAAGCTGCGCACCACGCCGGAGCGCTCGGGGTGGTGCGAGTCCTCGCTGGCCTCGCGTCCGCCCTCGCTCGAGCCGACCTTGCACTCGACGACGATCGGCCTGGCGCGGTCGACGAGCCCGGCACGGGCGAGCGGGAGGAGCGCGAGGATCGCCGCTGTCGCGTTGCACCCCGCGCCGGTGACGAGCGTCGAGCCGCGGATGCGGTCGCGGTGCAGCTCGGGGATCCCGTACACGGCCTCCGCCAGGCGCGCGGGGTGCGGGTGCGGCGCGCCGTACCAGACCTCGTAGGCCTTCGGGTCGCGCAGGCGGTGGTCGGACGAGAGGTCGATGACCAGAGGCGCGCGCTCCCGGAACTCCTCGTAGCGCTGGGCGCCGTTCGGGAGCGAGAGGAAGACGACGTCGCAGGCGCGGACGTCGTCGTAGGGGACGAACGCGAGGTCGGTCCGCTTGCGCAGGTTGGGGTGCGCGCTCGTCACCGGCTTGCCGGCGAGCGACGAGCTGCCCGGGACGATCGCGCCGACCTCGGGGTGCGCGAGGAGGAGGCGCAGGAGCTCGCCGCCGGCGTACCCCGCCGCGCCGACGATGCCGATCCGCAGGCTCACGCGTCCGCCTGCTGGGCCTTCCGAGCGAGGGCGAGCGCGTGGTCGACGATCTTCGCGGGGATGTTCACGCCGGTCGTGTCGATGGAGTTCCGGAACTCCATCGTGTAGTTGACCTCGTTGACGAGCAGCCCCTCCGGGCCCTCGAGGACGTCGATGGCGACGACGCCTCCGCCGACCGCGCGCGCCGCGCGGACGCACAGGTCGTTCAGCTCGGGCGTGACGGGGCAGCGCGACGCCTTCCCGCCGCGCGCGGTGTTCGTGATCCAGTGCTCGGACGAGCGGTAGATCGCGCCGATCGTCTCGTCGCCGACGACGAAGGCGCGGATGTCGCGCCCCGGCTTCGGCACGTACTCCTGCACGTAATAGATGGAGTGGATGTACGTCCCCAGGACGTCCTTGTGCTCGAGGATGCTCTCGGCCGCGTCGCGGTCGTTCACCTTCGAGATGAGCCGGCCCCACGACCCCACGAGGGGCTTGAGGACCGCGGGGTAGCCGAGCGCCTCGATGGCCTCGAGCGCGGACTCCGGAGTGAAGGCGAGGCGCGTCCGCGGCGTCGGGACCCCGTCGCGGATGAGACGCATCGTCGTGAGGAGCTTGTTCCCGCAGACATCGGCGACCTCGAACGTGTTCACCGTCGGGATACCCCAGGTGTTGAGCACGCTGAGGGCGTACAGAGCGCGGCTGTGCTGGATGCAGCGCTCGAGCACGACGTCGCACCCGAGCTCCGGGCGCCGCTCGGCCTCGAGCACGAGGGCCCGGTCGTCGATCGTCTTCGCGGGGATGCCCCTCCGCTCGAGGTCCTCGAGGAGGAGCTTCTCTTCCACGCGCACGCGCGAGAGGAGGACGCCGACCGTCGGGGTGCTACTCACCCCAGTCTTCTTCTTCCTCCGGCGCGAGCGCGAGCGCAAGAGGTGAGGTCTCGGTGACCTCGAGCTCCGCCCCACAGTCGGGGCACGCCACGATCTCGCCCTTCACCGCATCGCCCCCCACCGTCACGTCGGCGTCACACTCGGGACACTTCGGCATCGATCCGACCCTTCCTCGCGCGAATATGAAAAAAGGACCCGGCGAAGGGTCCATACGGTGAGCCAGCAGGGATTCGAACCCTGGACCCAAGGATTAAGAGTCCTTTGCTCTACCGCTGAGCTACTGGCCCGGGGTCATTTTAGGCGTCGCGGTCGCTGCACGGAAGGGCGGAGCGCGCGCTCCGTCCCCCTCCGCATCCACGACCGCGGGCGAGCGAGGGGCGTCCGTTCTTCGGCTCGCCGATCTTCGCCGGCGTCTCGCCGCTCCTTACTTAGCCGGAATCCACCGGGGGACTGGTG
Organism: Chloroflexota bacterium; assembly: GCA_021787445.1. Lineage (GTDB taxonomy): Bacteria > Chloroflexota > Limnocylindria > P2-11E > P2-11E > JACPOT01. The sequence goes on from JAJYLV010000006.1 coordinate 59,987, forward strand.
ATCATCACCGAATAAGAACCAACAGGTGCCCTCTTTCCTGAGAAGATCGGGCCGTTCAAGCAACCCACTCCTCAGGGAGAAAGGACACCTGTTAGATGCGATCCTCTCACAGTCTCGACCGCATCGCCACCACCTTCGACGACGGCGGCCTCATCGCCGACGCGGGCCTCCTGCTCCCGGCCACGCTCGCCCAGCATCTCGGGCTGCGCGAGCTCTTCGACGCTCACGTCGACCTCGGACCCAACCCGGGCCGCGCCCACGTGGGCGACAAGGCGCTCACGCTCATCATGTCCGCCCTCGCCGGCGGGGACTGCATCGATGACGCGGGCGCGCTGCGCGCGGGCGACAGCGCGGCGGTGCTCGGCCACTCCGTGCGCGCGCCCTCGACGCTCGGCACCTTCCTGCGCAGCTTCAGCTGGGCCCATGCCCGTCAGCTCGACGCCGTGAGCCGCGAGCTCCTCGTTCGCGCCTGGACCGCGGGAGCGGGCCCCGCACCGGACGCGCTCACCATCGACGTCGACTCGACCATCTGCGAGACGTACGGCCTGCAGAAGCAGGGCGGCACGCACTTCACGTACACGCACGTGCGCGGCTACCACCCGCTCCTAGCCGTGGCCGCGGGGTCGGGCGACGTGCTGCACTCGCGCCTCCGCGGGGGCCGCGCCAAGAGCGGGAACGGCGCGGCCAGCTTCCTGGCCGAGACCTTCGCGCGCGTGCGCGGCGCGGGCTTCGGCGGCGCGCTCACGGTGCGCGCCGACTCCGGCTTCTACGCGGCGGCGGTCGTCCGCGCCTGCCGGCGGGCCGGGGCGCGCTTCTCCATCACCGTGGTCCTGCAGAAGGGCCTGCGTGCTCGCATCGAGGCCATCCCTGAGGCGGACTGGGCGCCCATCCCGTACTGGCAGGAGGGCGGCGCCGACGTGGCCGAGATGCCGTACATGCCCTTCGCCCACGACCACGCCGACGCCCCGGAGGTGCGGCTCATCGTGCGACGGGTGCGGCCCACTCCGGGGAGCCAGCTCGCGCTCTTCGTCCCGTACGCCTACCACGCCTTCATCACCGACCGTGCCGGCGAGATGCTCACGCTCGAGCGAGACCACCGCCGCCACGCCGAGGTCGAGAACACCATCCGCGACCTCAAGGACGGCGTCGGCCTCGCGCACCTGCCCTCGGGACGCTTCGGTGCCAACGCCGCGTGGCTCGCGCTCCAGGTCATGGCCCACGACCTCGCGCGCTGGACCAGCCGCATCGGCCTCGGCGAGACGCTCATCACCACGAAGACGCTGCGATCGCGCTTCCTCGCCCTGCCCGGACGCGTGGCCCGCTCCGCCCGCCGGCTCCTTCTGCACCTGCCGCAGCGGTGGCCGTGGGCGGACCGGTTCGCCGCCGCGCTGAGTGCGCTCCGCGCGATCTCGCTGCCGCTCACTGCCTGAAGGCCTCGACTTCCCCGATCACGCGCCCCCGCCGCGCCTCAGCACGTCCTGCGGCCATCCCGATATCCGCTCTGATCGGCATGCGCATCCGCGCGCCGACCGATCCGGCCGGATCTCCCCGACGCGACGCTCATGACGCCGTGCGCAGCCATTGATCAGGCTGCTATCGCTGGGGAACGGTGGATTCGGGCTTA
>JAJYLV010000175.1 GCA_021787445.1 Chloroflexota bacterium
CGTCGACGTCACGACCGAGGAGGCGTTCGCCCTCGTGCCGCCATGCGCCGACGACTCGTTCGACCACCGAACCTGCGACTACTGGGAGGACGCGGTCGCGGGCAGCAAGGCGCGTCGCCCGGCGTGGCTCAAGCCGCGCCGGGAGGCCTCCTCCGCCGCCTCCTCCGCCTCCGCCTCCCTGGACGCGTCCGCGAACCCCTTCGCCCCCGCCCGTTCGCAGGCCCCGGCGAACCCCTTCGCCCCCAGCCGATCCGACGCTCCGAACCCGTTCGCTTCCGCGGATACCCCCGACCTGTTCGCCCCCGTCGTCGACAACCCCTTCGCCCCGACGCCCAGGCGCGTCGAGGGCCCCGTTGCGGCCGCTCCCCGCAAGCTGGCCCTCCTCGCGCGGAGCCCCGGCGTCTTCGGCAGCTACGCCCGCGTGCTGCTCGTCGATGGGCAGCCCGCGGCGTACTGCCAGTTCGGGCCGCTCTCTGCGTATCCGCGGGCGCTGCAGCTGCGCGAGCTCTACCCGCAGCTCCCGGCGTCGCCGCTGCCCGCCGTCATCACGTGCATCGCGACCACGGCCGACCAGCGACGCGAGGGGTACGCCCTCCGGCTCGTCGACGATGTGTGCCGCGAGCTCGCGCGCCGCGGGTTTGCCGCCGTGGAGACGTACCCCGAGGCCGGCGCGCCCGAGAACGCCACGAGCGCCGCGGTCCCGGCGTTCTGGGAACGGGCCGGCTTCAGCGTGGCCGTCGAGGACGAGCGCTACCCGGTGATGCGACGCGAGCTCTGACCGCGCCGCGAACGCCGCGCCGCCCATCCCGGGTGACCGGCCCCCGGGACGTCGCGAACCTCGTGCGTGCGGCTACGCCCCCGCGAACGGTCCCACTGACGAGAAGATCGGCGGTCACGAGAAGACGCGCGGAGCCTGGTGGCGCCACGAGGCGGGTGCCGCGACCGCGACGGCGGCGTCGACCGTGACGGCGCCGAGGAGCCGTCCCTCCGGCGAGATCACGGGGAGTGCGGCCAGCCGGGCGTCGAGCAGGCGGTGCGCGGCGTCGTCGGCCGAGTCGAGCGGGTGCAGCGCGACGAGGAACCGGTTCATGACCTCGGCGATCGTCGCGGACTCATCTGCGATCAGGAGCTCGCGGAGCGTCACGACGCCCAGGAGGCGGCGGTGCTCGTCGTCGTCGACGACGTAGACGACGTAGACGAAGTCGGGTCCCGCGAGCCGCGCGCGGAGCAGCGTGCGCGCTTCCGGCACCCGCAGCGAGCCTGGCACGGTGATGACTTCGTTGGTCATGATCCCGCCGACGGTATCCCGCGGGTAGCGCAGGAGATCGACGATCCGCTGGCGCGCCGGTACCGCGAGGTGCTCGAGGTTGTCGCGCGCATCGGCGGGGGGCAGGTGGCCGAGCAGGTCGGCCGCCGCCTCCGGCGCCATCATCTCGAGGACTCGACGACGGCGCTCGCGCTCGAGCTCCTCGAAGACCTGCAGCTGGCGCTCCGGAGGCATCTCCTCGAGCGTGTCAGCCGCGATGTGCTCGGGGAGGAGACCGACGAGCTCCGCGGCATGCAGGTACGGGACGCTGTCCAGGAGCCGGGCGATGTCACCGGGCGGAAGCTGTGCCACCCGCTCGTGCGCGTCGTGACCCGCCCGCGCCGCGCGGGGGTCGCCGCGCAGGTACTCGACGTACTCCCACTCGAGGATGTCGTCCGACCGCGGCGGGAGGCGCAGGAGCCCGAACGTCGCGCGCCGGACGAGGGCGCGGAAGCCGACGTCCGCCGCGTCCAGGGCGAGGTGGCCGTCGCGATCCTCGAAGAGGAGGTCGTTCACGCGCGTCGTGCGCCGGCGCCGCAGGTCGATGACGGGCGCGTCGAGGACGTCGCGCCGCGCCAGCACGCAGGCGCCGAGGGCGGCCTCGTCCGCGCTCACCGCCGTCGAGAGGTCTGCCACGCGGATCACCCGACGCGCTGGATCGAGCCGGCCGATGCCGTGGATGCGCGCCAGCTCGCCCTCCGCGTCGACGAGGATCGAGGACACGGGCAGATCGTCGGCCTCTCGGAGGTCCAGCACGAGATCCACGACGCGACCTCGCCGACCCGCAGCGTCGATCACGTGGTACCGGAGCAGCGACGACAGGAGCGCCGCCGATCGCCCGGCCGGCCTCACGCCGCCCTGCCGCGCGGCAGCCTCGGCGCCGTTGGTCGGGCGTGCCGCCCCGCGGCCCGAAGGCGTCCCGCTCGGCTCCCTCGCGTGCCCCCCGGCCCATCCCGCGCCGGCCCTCCCGGCCCGCAGGCTCGCCTGCTCGTCGTCGCGATTCATCGGCCCGCGCTGAACATTCGGATGTCTCCCCGGCTCGTTGCCCCCAGCATGACGGGCGGCCGATCGCGTCCCCGTCGCCGGCAATCGCCGCGGCTTGCAGGTCGATGGCAGGTCCGCCGCCGACGCTACACTCGGGCGTGCGGGCCTGCGACGACCGCGGGTTTCCGAGCCGGAGGAGATCGTGTCGAGGCTGGTCGAGTGCGTGCCCAACTTCAGCGAGGGTCGGCGCGGCGAGGTCGTCGACGCGATCGCCGCGGCGATCCGGTCCGAGCCCGGCGTGTACCTGCTCGACCGCACCCAGGATCCGGATCACAACCGCTGCGTGCTGACGTTCGCCGGTGAGCCGCAGGCGGTGACCGACGCGATGGAGGCCGCGGTCGCAGTCGCGATCGACCGGATCGACATGGAGCACCACACGGGCGAGCACCCGCGGATGGGGGCGGTCGACGTCGTCCCGTTCGTGCCGCTCGGCGAGACCACGATGGACGAGGCCGTGGACCTGTCCCGGGCGTTCGGCAGGC
>JAJYLV010000176.1 GCA_021787445.1 Chloroflexota bacterium
GGAACTCCACGGTCAGCGCGCCCAGGTCGCCTTCAGCACGCGGATCACGTTCTCGCCGGCCACCTTCGCGACCACGTCGTCGGACAGCCCGCGCTTCACCATGAGGCGGAGCGCGTTCCGCATCGACTCGCCCGGGTTCTCCATCCCCGTCACGTACTCGACCTCCTCGAAGCTGATGCCGGCATGCGCCGACCCGAGCGAGAGGGCGTCGGCGAAGGCGTGGTGCAGCCCGACGTGGTCGCCGAAGAGCGTGTCCGGGCCGAGCGCGACGTGGTCGGGACCGACGAGGTCGAGGCAGTACTCGACGTGGTCGACGACCGACTCGACGGAGTGGCGGGGATGCGCCTTCGTGAGCGTCGTGTGCGGCGCCGCCTCGATGCCGATCACGCCGCCCTTCGCCGCGAGCGCCGTGAGGACCTCGTCCGGCTTCATCCGCCTCGTCGGCCACAGCCCCCGCGCGCCCGCGTGCGTGATGAGCACGGGCTTCTCCGAACGCTCGATGACGTCGAGCGAGGTGCGGTCCCCGACGTGGGCGAGGTCGATCGTCATCCCGAGCGCGTTCATGCGACGGACGACCTGCCGCCCGAGCTGCGTGAGGCCGCCGTCGCTCTGCTCGCGGAGCCCCGACCCGAGGGCGTTCGCCTCGCTGTACGTGATCCCCATGCAGCGGATGCCGAAGCCGTAGAGGACGTCGACGCGGTCGACCTCGTTCTCGATCGCCGTCGCGGCCTCGAGGCTGGCGACGAACGCGATCCGCCCGTCCGGCTTCGCCGCGAGGACGTCGTCGACCGTCGTCGCGACGTAGACGAGATCCTGGTGGGCGATGTCGGAGAGCCGCATCCCGAGGTCGAGGATCACGTCGTCCCACTTCCAGCCGTGCTTCGAGGTGACGAGCGCGGTGCCGTCCATGAAGCTCTCGAAGAACACGTCGGTCCCCGACGCCGCGAGGCCGGCGTAGCCGGTGACGTCGCGCCCCTCGCGGCGCTGCTCGATGAAGAGCGCGGTGTCGGCGGGGGAGACCGCGGTGTGGTCGTGGAGCGAGATCACGGGGTGCGCGGCGACGATCGCCTCCCACCGTCGCTCCTCCTCCGCCGTCAGGTCGACCGGGTGCTCGGGGACGCGGCCGATCTCCTTCGCGAGGGCGAACGCGCGGTAGTCCTCGCCCGCCCTCAGGTACCGGTACGAGCGATAGCCGTCATAGCGCTTGGCTGTCACCGTGCCGCGGCCTGCCGCCGGGACGTCCCGGCGGCGATCTCGGGCGTCGCGATGGGCGGCAGCTTCGCGCTCCGAACGAGCGCGGTGAACCGCTTGAGGTCGGCGCCCATGAGCTTGCGGAGCTTCGCGAGCTGCGCGTCGACGCGTCCCGACAGGTCGGTGAACAGCTCGAGCTGCGCGTCCGTCGGCCGCGCGTCGGCCTGCGCGACGTACGAGGCGAGCCCGCCGAGCTTGCCGTTCAGCTTGACCGGCCAGTTGAGCGTGTCCTGGCGGCTCTTCGCGCGCCACTGGATGAGCTCCTCCTCGATGGAGCGCAGGGAGGCCCGAAGCTCCGCGGCGGCACGACCGATCGGCCGCAGCGAGCGCTCGCCCTGCGCGCGCTTCTCCCACTCCTCGAGCTGGGCCCGCAGGGTGCGGATGGTGTTGATCGCGCCGTGGGTCTCGGAGATCTTGTCCCGGATGGCGAGGAGCAGGTCGAACTGCTCCTTCAGCGCCGCCTGCGTCACCGGCACGCGGGGATCGATGCGGACCTCGAGATCGCTCGTCACGGTCTCGCCACCGACCTTCAGGCGCACCTGGTAGCGACCGGGCACCACCTGCGGCCCGGCGAGAGCGCGCTCGAACTCCTCCATCGACGGATCGCCTTCGATGCGCGTCGCGTCGGGGTAGCGCAGGTTCCAGACGAAGCGGTTGAGGCCCGCGTCCTTCGTGACCCGCGGCTCCTTCTTCTCTTCCGCCGACGCCGCGGCCGCCGCGGGCGCGGCCTGCGCTTCGGCACCTTCCGCCGGCAGCGCGGCTTCGGGCGTGGGCGCTTCCGGCGGACGCTCGGATCGGCTGGTGAATCCGCGGATGAGCCGGCCGCGCGCGTCGTGGAAGGAGAGCTTGACCTCGCCTTCGGGCTTCTCGCGCAGCCAGTAGTGGACGATCGCGCCGTCGGGCGGGTTCTTGCCGGCGTCGAGGTACCGCTCCGTGCGGTCGCCCGTCGCGGGATCCGCGCTGAACTCGAACATGATCATCGTCGCGTCGGTGAAGCGGTAGTTCCGCCCGGGGATGGGCTTGCCGCCGAATCCACCCTTCGCCCGCACGCGGTACGCGGGGCGCGGCGGGAAGAGACGCGTGGCCTCGCGCGCCGGAGCGGCCCCTTCGCGCAGCGGCGTGATGTCGTCGAGCGTCCAGAACGAGCGGCCGTGGGTGGCGAGCACGAGCTCGCCCTCGCGGACGGCGATGTCGTGGACCGGGACGTGCGGAAGGTTCGCCTGGACGCGCCTCCACGCTCGACCCGCGTCGTGCGAGACGTAGAGGCCCGTCTCCGTCCCCGCGTACAGGACGCCGGGACGGACGCCGTCCTCGCGCACGACGCGGCAGAAGTCGTCGTCGGGGATCCCGGCGGTGATCTTCGTCCACGTGCGGCCGAGGTCGGCCGTCTTGAAGAGGAACGGGCGGAAGTCGTCGAGCATGTGCCGCTCGATCGCGACGTACGCGGTGTCCGCGTCGTGCGGCGACGCCTCGATCGCCGAGACGGTCGACCACGCCGGGAGGCCGCGCGGCGTCACGTTCT
>JAJYLV010000177.1 GCA_021787445.1 Chloroflexota bacterium
GGGCGCGTCGTGTTCAACGGTCATGACATCACGCGCAAGCCCCTCCACGCCGTGGCGCGGCTCGGCCTCGTGCGCACGTTCCAGACGGCGCGCGTCTTCGCGCGCATGACCGTCCTGTCGAACCTCATGAGCGCCCCCGCCGGTCAGCGCGGCGAGGGTCTCCTGGCGTCGGTCTTCGGCGGCTGGCGCGATCAGGAGCGCACGCAGCTCGGGGACGCGCGCGAGATGCTCCAGCGGTTCCGCATCGCCGATGCCGCGGACCAGCTCGGTAGCGAGCTCTCGGGCGGGCAGCGTCGTCTCACCGAGCTGTCGCGCACCCTCATGGCCGGCCCGACGATGCTCCTGCTCGACGAGCCTTTCGCCGGCGTCAGCCCGACGAACCGCGCCCGCCTGGCGGCGCACCTGCGGGCGCTCTCCGTGGAGCGCGGGATCACCATCCTCATGATCGAGCACCGTCTCGACCTCGTCGAACAGCTCTGCGGCCGCATCGTCGTCATGGCCGAGGGCCGCGCGATCGCCGAGGGCACGATGGGCGACCTGCGCCGAAATGCCGCGGTGGTGTCCGCGTACCTCGGGGAGGTGTCCGCCCGTGCTGGTTGAGGCTCGCGGGATCACCGCCGGCTACGGAGCGCAGCCGGTCATCTTCGACGTCTCGGCGACGTTCCGTGAGGGCGCGATCACGGCCATCATCGGGCCCAACGGGGCCGGCAAGTCCACCCTCCTCAAGTCCCTCTTCGGGATCGCTCGCGTCTTCGGCGGCTCCGTGCGCATCGACGGCGCGGACCTCACGCGGCCCGATGCCCGCGACCTCGTGAAGCGCGGGGTCGCCTACGTGCCGCAGCTCGGGAACATCTTCCCCTCGCTCAGCGTGCGCGAGAACCTCGACATCGGTACCTACGTCCGCGCCGGCGGGTCGCACGAGCGTGTGCTGGGGATCTTCACCGACCTCGCGCCCGTCCTCCGCAAGCCCGCGGGCAAGTTGAGCGGTGGTCAGAGGCAGATGCTCGCGGTCGCGCGCGCTCTGATGAGCGCACCGCACGTCCTCCTGCTCGACGAGGCCACCGCGGGGCTCTCGCCCGCGATCTCGCGCGGCCTCTGGCGCTACGTCCGGCAGTTCGCCGACGACGGTCTCGCGGTGGTCGTCGTCGAGCAGAACGTCGGTCTCGCGCTCGAGCATTCCGACCACGTCTACCTCCTCGCGGGCGGGCGGAACCGTTTGGACGGGTCCGCCGCCTCGTTCCGCGAGCGCACGGATCTGGAGGCTCTCTTCCTCGAGGCGGCCCCTGGACCCCGTGCCGGCGCGAGTGAGGAGGTGGCCGCGACCACGGAGTAGGGCGATCCAAGGAGAAGAGGGACAGGAGGATCTGGATGGGGTCATTCATAGCGAGCCTCGCTCGCGGCCGGCGCGGCATGGCCGCGGCGGCCGCCGCGCTGATCACCGTCCTTGCGAGCTGTAGCGGAGCGCCGGCGGGGACCGCGCCCGGTGGCTCGGCCGGCGCCGCCTCGGCGTCGCCGGGGGGAACGCTCAACGTCGGGCTTATCGCTTCCCTCGCCGGGCAGTTCGCCGCCAACGGGACGAGCAAGCTCGAGGGCGCGAAAGCCGCGGTCGCCGAGATCAACGCCGCGGGAGGGATCCTCGGCCACCAAGTGAACATCATCCCGGTCGACACCCGGAACGATCCCGTGGACGCGGTGCCGGCCGCGCGCCAGATGCTTGCCACCGACAACGTATCGCTCGTCCTGGGCTTCAGTGTCGCTGACTACCAGAACGCGCTCCCCATCGTCGACCAGGACAAGATGGTCAGCTTCACCTACATCGGCAGCCCGAGCATCGACCACAAGCTGTTCCCGTACAGCTTCCGCATGCAGCCCTCGGACGCCGTCGTCGGTGCGGCGATGGCCTACTACGCGAAGCAGAAGGGGTACACGAAGCTGGCCCTCGTCTTCGACGCGGTCGAGGGAGCGCAAGACCTCATCCCGCCGATCGAGCAGGCCGCGAAGGTGCTCGGCCTCCAGATCGTCGCGAAGCCGTCGGTCCCCGTGAACGTGACGTCGTACGAGTCGGAGATCCTCGAGATCGTGAAGGCGAAGCCGGACGCCATGCTCATGCAGCTTCAGCCGCAGGAGGCCGGCACGTTCTTCAACCAGCTCCAGGGTCTCGGCGGCGACAAGATCCCGGTCATCGGGAGCGATCTCACCGCTGCGCCCGAGTGGATCAAGGCGATCGGCGCCTCGCGCGCCGCGAGCCAGCTGACATCCATCATCCCGTCGTCGGGCGCGAGCGGTCCCGCGGGCGAGACCTTCACCCAGACCTATACGAAGCTCTTCAACCACGCCCCGCGCACGTTCTCGTCGCACTTCTATGACGCGATGAACGTCGCGGCCCTGGCGATGGTCGACGCGAAGTCGATCGACCCGAAGGTCTACGTGAACAAGATCACCGATGTCACCGATCCCGGACCCGACAAGACCGTCGTGTACACGTACGCCGACGGGCTCAAGGCGCTTCAGGCGGGCAAGAAGATCAAGTACTACGGCGCCGGCAGCCCGATGACGTTCAACAAGTTCCACTGCGTCACCGGATCGTTCGAGTCGGTGCAGGCGAACGCCACGGGCAAGACGAGCATCCTCTCGCAGATCCCCGCGGACGCCCTCGTCCAGCTGACCCAGTAGCGATATCGCGGCGAGGGAGACGCTTCGGCGCCTCTCTCGCCGCGTCGT
>JAJYLV010000178.1 GCA_021787445.1 Chloroflexota bacterium
TCCCGAACGTCGTCGCGACGCCGCACCTCGGCTACGTCACGCGCGACGAGTGGGAGATCCACTTCGCGTCGATCTTCGACCAGATCAACGCGTTCGCCGCGGGCTCGCCGATCAACGTCGTGAACCCCGAGGTCCTCGCGCACCTGCGCGCATAGCCCGGGCTACGGAGTGGCGGTCGGCAGGTCGCGCTCCAAAAGGTACGATCGCGGGAGATGCCGAGCCGCCGGGAGCACGCGCACTTCGCCACGAACTGGAGCCGTAGCCCGCTGCCCGTCCCGCAGCGCACGCTCGTCGCGGCGCGCAACCTCGCACTGCGCGTGATCCGGCGCGACACGTGCTGCGGCCACGAGGGCGAGCCCGGCTGCTGAGAGCTCACACCCCACGAGGACGGTCGTCCTCGGGAGAACGAGGCGCGGTAAGCCCGCTCCTCCACGCGCTCCTGGCGTCGGTCGGCGCTCTGTAGGAGCACGAGCGCCGCCGCTCGGTCGGCGTTAGCGTTGGCCGGTGACCGTTGCGGCCGGTGCACACCCTTGAACGACGTCGTCCTCGCGGTCCTCGCCGTCGTGGCGGCGATGGTCGTCGCCGTCGCCGGCTTCGTCGTCGTCGATCGGCTGTGGCCGGTCGAGCGCCGCGAGCCCAACAACGAGGTCGCGGGGTTCATCTACGCAGTGGTCGGTCCGATGTACGCGATCCTCCTCGCCTTCGTCGTCTTCGTCGTGTGGGGTCACTTCGAGGACGCCAAGGCGGACGTCGCAACGGAGGCCAACCAGGTCGCCGTCATCTGGGATCAGGCGCGTGGCCTCGATCCCGCGCACGAGCGGGCCCTGCGCCAGGTCGCCGTCGCGTACGCGAGGGACGTTGTGAACGACGACTGGGCGCTCATGAGCTCCGCGCGGTTGAGCCCGCAGGCGGACAAAGACGTGGTCGAGATGTTCGACGTCGTCCTCTCGTTGCCGGTCGAGACCGCGCGCGACCAGGCCCTCTACGCGCAGCTCCTCTCGGACGTGCACGACCTCGCGAACGAGAGGCGAGTGCGGCTCCTTCGGACGCAGGACAGTCTCCATCCGGTCCTCTGGGCGGTGCTCCTCATCGGCGCGGCCATCACGGTCGCGTACTCATACGTCTTCGGGATGCGCCAGCGCCTCGTGCACGGCGTGCTCGTCGCGGCCCTCGCGGGCACCGTCGTCGGGATGCTCTGCATGATCAGGCTCATCGACGGTCCTTTCGTGGGCACCGTGAGCGTCCGTCCCGATGCGTTCGAGACGATCCTTCGCTCCATGAGCGGCGGCTCCGTGCCGTGACGGGCGCCGGCGCCTCGGCCTCGGTCTGACGGTAGCCGCGCCACCGCGACCGTCGGCGCGCTAGGCCTTCTGGCCGGGCTTCCAGCTCCACGCACGGTCGCGGTACGCGCGCTCCGGCATCTCCGACCGCAGCCCGCGCTTCGTGAGCTCGGCCTCGAACCGATCGCGGATGATCGGGTCCTCGTCGGGGTATTCGATCTGGTCGCGCTTGCGGTCCTCGATGGCCTCGGCGTGCCCGCCGAACATCCGCGGCGGGTGGAGCGCGAGGTAGCGCGCGGGCTTCGCGCCGACGTTGAAATGCTGGTGGAACCAGCGGTCGGGCGGCACGAGGACGCTGCCCTCGTGCCACGGGAGGAACACCTTCTCCTTGCCCTCGCGCCACATCACCGAGTAGCCCTCGCCGGCGGGGATGACGATCAACCGGCCTGGTCCGTGGCGGTGCGCCTTCTTGTACGTGAGGGCGGGGAAGACCGACATGTGGGTCGTCAGCTCGGAGCTCGGGAACGACATCCGGACGATGAGGCCGCCCGCGCCGCGGCCCTTGTTCTCCTCGAGGCGGTCCCACACGCCGAGGTCGGGAAAGAAGTTCCCCGACCAGTAGCTGTCGCCGCCCTCGACGCTCCCGCCGAGGTCCCCCGACAGCCCCCGCTGGCTCGGGTCGGCGTACAGCCCCTCCTGGTAAACGAGCTCGGGACGCTCGAGCGTCGGGGAGAAGAACATCTCAGGGTCCGGCGTCGCGCAGAGCGCGAGCGGGAAGTAGCTGTAGTGGAGGAGGCGGACGGGGGCGACGCCGGAGAGGTTCGCGTACCGCCGCCGCGCGAAGCGCGGGACGACGAACATGCTCCGCGGCTGCCACTCGAAGGACTTCGCGGGGCGGCCCTCCGACGACACCGACGTCGCGCCGTAGCCGGAGAGGACGTAGACGAGCTCGTCGACGCCGAAGCGCATCTCCGGGAGCGACCCGCCGGGCGGGATCTCGGTGACGCGTCCCTCGCAGATCCCCTCCTGCCCGCTGAGCTGGATGAAGGCGGCCTTGCACTGCCGCTCCTCCCACCAGCCGAGCTCGATCGTCCGGAGATCCTCGATGTGGTGCCCGCGGTAGATGGGGAGGCCGGTGGCGGTGGCCCAGCTGTCCCACGGCAGCGGCTCGCCCTTGTACTCGAAGTTGACGCCCGACCCCGCGCCGACGGTCACGCCGCAACCGTAGCAAGGTCGGCGGGTCGCCGTCGCCCGGACGCAGCACAATGTCCGATCGCATGGGCGACCAGCTCCGCGTCATCGGCTTCGGCAAGCCGCCCGCGCTCGCGGTCGCGCTCCGCGACCGCTGGTTCGCGCGCGAGGGCGTCGACGTCGCCTTCACGCGCACGCCGA
>JAJYLV010000179.1 GCA_021787445.1 Chloroflexota bacterium
CGGGCCGAGGAAGCCGAACACCTCGCCCTGCTGGACGTCCAGGTCGACGTCGACGATGCCGCGGTGGCTGCCGTAGCACTTCGTGAGCTTCTCGGTCTCGATGACGGCGGTCATGCTGCCTGTCCTTTCGGCGGATTGGAGCTGCCCGCGGGCGCGGTGTCGTTCGTGGGGGTCTTCGGGTCGAACCAGTAGCGCAGCGTCGCCTCGTCGGCGATCGGCCACGAGAGACGGGAGACGCCGATGATCCGCTCGAACGCCTCCATGTACGCGGCGACGGTGGAGCGGACCATGTCGAACGAGACGGTCCCCTCGAGGCGTCCGAGGAAGAGCGGGATGATCTCCTCCTGGAGGCCGAGCATCACGGAGGTCATGACGCTCGCCGCGCCATCGGGGGACGCGACCGCGAAGGTGCCGTCCGCCGCGCCCTCGCGGATGACGCCGGCCAGGAGCGGGGTGAGCCGCGCCCGGGTCGCCGCGCGGAGCCGTGCGACCACGGTCGAGTTCTCGTCCGAGTACCAGACACGCAGAAGTTCCGCCACCGCCGCAGGCTGGAACTCGGGTTGCTCGCGCTTCCACTGCGCGATTCCGGAGAAGATGCCCTCGAGCTTGGCGAGCGGCCCGAGATCGGGGTCGGCGGCGACGGGCTGCACGGCCCTGATGCCCGCTTCCACCATGCGGTCGACCACCGCCGCGAGGAGCTCCGCCTTCGAACCGAAGTAATGGAAGAAGGCCCCCTTCGACGCGCCAACGACCTCGAGGACGTCGGCGATGCTCAGGTTGTCGTAGCCCTTGGCCTGGATGACGCGCAGCGCGGCGTCGACGAACGCGTCGCGACGCACGGCGTGAGCCGCGGGGTCGAGGGTCCTCGGCATGATCCGCTCGTCGCCTCCGTGGTCCTCAATAACAAACCGACTGTCGGTCTATCTTAGAGTGGGGGTCAATCCGTCGGAACCGAGAGGCCGACGAGCCCTTCGCCACGACGATCTGCTCCGTTTACGATGGGCGCGGCTCGGCGTCGTCGGAGGACGTCGATCTGCCCTCGCCTGGAAGCAGGTATCTCCCATGTCCATCGTCCTCGACGGCTCGTCCCTGACCATCGAGCGCCTGGTCCGAATCGCGCGCGACGGCGAGCAGGTCGGCCTCGATCCCGCTGCGCTGGAGCGCATCCGCGTCTGCCGCGCGATGCTCGAGGAGAAGCTCGCGGCCCACGAGGTCATGTACGGCACGAACACCGGGATCGGCGAGTTCTCGGAGGTCGTGCTCGACGACGACCAGGTGCGCGAGTTCCAGCGCTACCTCGTCTACAACCACGCCGCGGGAATCGGCGAGCCCGCGCCGGCGGAGATCGTCCGCGCCGCGATCGCCGGTCGGATCAACGTCCACGCCCACGGCAACTCGGGCTGCCGGCCGGAGATCACGCTGACGCTCGTCGAGATGCTGAACCGCGGCGTCACGCCGGTCATCTGCCAGAAGGGCTCGGTCGGAGCGAGCGGCGACCTCGCGCCGATGGCCCAGATCGCGCTGCTGCTGCTGGGCGAAGGCGAGGCGTGGTTCGAGGGCGAGCGGCTGCCAGGCGGCGAGGCGATGCGCCGCGCCGGGATCACGCCGCCTGGCCTGCAGGCGCGCGACGGGCTGGCGACGATCAACGGCTCCAACGTCCTGACCGCCATGAGCGCCCTGCAGCTGTACGACATCGACCGCTGGCTGCGCCAGACGGAGATCGCCGCGGCGATGTCGCTCGAGGCGCTGATCGCGAACATGAAGCCGTACGACGTGCGGCTCCACGAGCTGCGCGGATTCGACGGCGCGGTCCGGTCGGCGAAGGCGATCTCGCGCGTGCTGGCGGGCAGCGACCTGCAGACGGGTCGCATGCAGACGAAGGTGCAGGACGCCTACTCGATGCGCTCGACGCCGCAGGTGATCGGCGCCGCGCACGACGCAGTTCGCTGGGCGCGCTCGCAGGTCGAGACCGAGCTGAACGGCGTCGGCGACAACCCCATCTTCCTGCCCGACGCCCGCCTGACGCTCACCGGCGCCAACTTCCAGGGGACGCCGGTCGCGCTCCCGATGGACATGGTCGGCGCCGCGGTGACGATGGTCTGCGTGCTGTCCGAGCGCCGCCTGAACCGCCTGACGAACCCCGCGCTGTCGGCCGGACTGCCCGACTTCCTGACGAAGGGCGCCGGGATGTTCTCCGGGATGATGCTCAGCCAGTACACCGCCGACACGCTGATCGTCGAGCAGCGCATCCTGTCCGCGCCAGCCTCGATCCAGTCGATCCCGGCCGCCGCGGACCAGGAGGACTTCGTGTCGATGGGCATGAACACGGCCATCAAGAACGGCCAGATCCTGGAGAACGCGTACGGCGTGCTGGGGATCGAGTTCATGGCCGCGGCGCAGGCGCTCGACTTCCGCGAGTTCACGCCGGGAGTCGGCACGCGGACGGCCCACGAGGTCGTGCGGGGACACGTCGCGCACCTCGACGTCGACCGGCCGCTCCACGTCGACCACACGTGCATGCGCGAGGTCGTCCGGTCGGGCGAGATCCTCGGCGCGGTCGAGGCGGCGGTCGGCCCGCTGGGATAGGCGCGGCGGCGCGTGACCCTTCTCGACCTCTACCTGCGCGGCCTCGCGATCGGGTTCGCGATCGCCGCCG
>JAJYLV010000180.1 GCA_021787445.1 Chloroflexota bacterium
TCCACTCGCCCGTCGGCGGGACGAAGACGCGCACCGGCGGATCGTCCTCGATCCCCGTGTCCATGCCCTTGAGCCAGTGGTCGAACCAGCGCAGCGCCTCGTACTGGTACTGGTAGAGCGGACGGTCGAGGTACACCGGCGGCCCGATGACGAGCTTCTTCGGTCCTCGCCAGTCGCGCCACGCCGCGAACGCGCCGCCGAGGTGCAGCCCGTAGTTGCCCCAGCACGCGCCGAGGAACGCGGGCACGGTCGCCTCGCCGTCGCGCGCCGCGCGCTCGCGCCAGAACGCACCGTCGAAGCGGCTCAGCGCGACGTCGGACATGAGCGCGTTCGCCGCGGACGCATCGGGCGCGGCGAGCGCCTGTGCGATCGCCGGCACCGCGGCGAGCTCGGGGTCGGCGCGCGCCTCCGCGACGAGAGCCGCGAACGCGGCATCGCCGAGCGCCTCCTTCACGAACGAGCGGTAGCGCGCGTTGTGCACCGAGCTCTGCGCCCACCGCGCCAGGAACCCGTGGGCGAGGATCCCCCCGTGGTAGTGGCGCTGGCGATAGTCGTCCGTCCCGGCGAAAGGCGCGAAGATCGCTCGCAGGGACGGAGGGCGCTCGGCGGCGACGCGCTTCGCGAGCTTCGCGTAGTACGAGACGCCGAACATCCCGACGCTGCCGTCGCTCCACTCGCGCCGCGCGAGATCCTCGACGAGGTGCGCGACGTCCCGCGACTCCTGCGGTCCGAGGAGCTGGTAGAAGCCCTCCGACGCCCCGGACCCCCGCACGTTGAAGACGGCGTGCGCGTAGCCGCGCCGCGCGAAGAAGGTCGGGTCGCCGGACTCCATGAAGCCGCGCGACTGGCTGAAGCCCGTCGGCGTCAGCGGCGGCGACTGGAGCGCCTTGTTGTACGGATGCGCGCCGAGGATGACGGGGAAGCGGCCCGCCGCGTCCGGTCGCCAGACGTCGCCGTCGAGCGCCGTGCCGTCGGGCATCCGCACCTTCACGTCGCGCTCGACCGTCACCTCGTACCGCCGCCCTGAGGTGCGCCAGCGCGTCGTGAACAACGGTCCCTCCCTCGGCCCGCCGGACTTTAGCAGGCGTTCCACCGGTCCGATGTCATCCGCACCCCGGTCGTCATCCCGTTCGGTGTTGTGCCATCGCCGCCTGCAGAGGACGGGTCGGTGTCGTCGTGAGAGAAAGCCGTGACCCGAGCACGAGCATGAGCACTCCGGCGACGACGACGGGGAATAGCGCCATCGTCGGGATCCCCGTCGCGTCCCAGAGCGCGCCGGCGATGACGGCGGCGGCGAACGCCGAGCCGAAACCGATGGCGAACACGCCCGCGGCGAAGCGGTGGACCTCGTTGGGCGGCGCGAGGAGCGGCGGGAGCGCGAGGGCGAGGACGAATCCGAACGCCGCGACGAAGCCGATCGCTCCCGTCCACGCGGCGTTCGCCGCCGGGAGGAGCACGAGGCCGACGGCCGCGGCGAGCGCGACGATCCCCGCGGCGAGGAGCGGCCATCGCCGGGCGACGAAGAGGCCGGGCCACACCGCGACGAGGAGCGACGCCGGGACCTGGAAGCCGTTGAGGCTCGCGAGCGCGACCGCGACGTCGTCGCCGCGTCCGAGGGCGTGGAGGTAATCGGGCACGTGCGCGTTGCCGCCCCAGTACGCGATGGACGCCGATGCGAGGGTGAGCCCGACGATCCACATGCGGCCGTCGGTCCAGTCCGGCCACCATGCCGCCGCCGCGCGCGCGTGCACGACCTCCGGACCGCGGACGAGCGCGACGGCGACCGCGACGACGAGGATCGACCACACCGCGAGCGCGCGCTCCCAGGATCCGCCGACGAGCGCGAGGACTACGGTGCCCGTGAGCGCCGCTCCGGCGATCTCACCGGCGAGCATCCCGTTGCTGTACACGGCCGTCGCCCGCCCGACGTTGTCCGGCTCCCACACCGCGACGAGCGGCGGGATGGCGAGCTGGGTGAGCGCGACGCCCGCGGCCATGACGATCGTCATCGCGAAGAGACCCGCGACCGAGGGACCGACGCCGCGGAGCGCGCCCGCGACGGCGATGACGGCGAGCCCCGCGATGGCTGCGCGCCGCGGCCCGACCCGAGCGATCACGAGCGACCCGACGAGCCCGCCGATGGACAGGAGGAGCACGGGGAGGCCGGTGAGGGCGCCGACCGCCGTCTCGGCGAGGTCGAGGTCCCGGTGCATCTCGGGGATGAGGGGTGGCACGGCGAGCAGGCTCACGCGGGCTGCCGCACCGGTGACCCAGAGAAGGACGAGGCGGCGATCCACGTGCTAACGATCGCATGACGGATGGGTAAAGCGCACGCTCATCCCCCTGGCATGTCGCTCGCATGAACGCCGGGCGCACGAACGCGGCCCGCGCGAGCGGGCGAAGGAGTGTGCGATCCGATGGGTCAGACGAACATCAACACACCGGGCGGCGGCGCGACCCCTCCCCCGGGCGACGGCTTCGGCGCCGGGATGATCGTCGGGATCGTCCTGCTCATCCTCATCGTCCTGGTGCTCGTCTTCTACGCCGGCCCACAGATCTTCATCAACAACTCGGCACCGCGCTCGCTGCTCGACGCGGCTCTCGCGCTCGCGTAGTCCGAGGTGGTAGGCGCGCCGGCCTAG
>JAJYLV010000181.1 GCA_021787445.1 Chloroflexota bacterium
AGGTAGCGCACGTAGACCTCGAGGACGTTGTAGTTGCCGCCGAAGTCGTAGCCCCAGACCTTCTCGGTGAGCTGCTCCTTCTCGAGGACCTGCCGCGGATGGCGCATGAACTGGAGCAGCAGGTCGTATTCGGTCGTGGTCAACGAGATCTCTCGCGATCCGCGGCGCGCGCTCCGCGTCCCGGTGTCGAGGACGAGGTCGGCGAAGCGCAGCATCTCGACCTCGGAGGGCTCACGCCGGCGGAGCAGGGCGCGCAGCCGCGCGACGAGCACGTCGAGCGTGAACGGCTTCAGGAGGTAGTCGTCCGCGCCGGCGTCGAGACCGCTGACCTGATCGCTCGCCGCGTCGCGCGCCGTGAGCATCAGGATCGCGAGACGCTCGTCGCCCGCACGCAGCCGGCGGCAGACCTCCACGCCGTCGATGCCGGGCATCATCACGTCGAGCACGACGGCGTCGGGCACGAACTCGAGGCACGCCCGTAGCCCCTCGGCCCCGTCGCGCGCGGTCGCGACGCCGTAGCCCTCGAACGACAGAGCGCGCCGGAGCATGTTGGTGACGCTCTCGTCGTCGTCCACGACGAGGACGCGGGCGGCGCGCGGCGATGCGCTGGGAGCAACGGCCGCTATCACGGAGGATGACGGTATGTCCGCGGGGCCGTTCGACTCATCCTTCATAGGTCCCTCGGCCGTGGGTCCAACGGCATCGCGGATCGGCTGGGGCGTGAGAGGCGCACGAGCGGAGCACGGGTGGCGCTGTGCGGGCGGGCCGGCATCCGCCAGCGAGGGCCGCATCCGTCGACGTCGGTCGTCATCCGACGGCCGCGAGAGCGGCGAGCGACACGAACGCGGTCACCAGGCCGAGCGCGAGCTTCAGCGAGGCGCGGCTGTGGAGCTGCCAGCGCGCGAGCGACCGCATCGCGACGGGGGTCGCGGCCGCGCCGAGGAGCAAGACGAGCGGCACGACGAACGCGAGGTCGTACACGACGAGGTACGCGAGCGCCTCGGCGAGGTCGTTGCGACTGGAGAGGAGCGCGAGCACGGCGATGTAGACGCTGCCCGAGCAGGGGACGGTGCAGAGGCCGATGAGCGATCCCGCGACGAAGAGGCCGGGGAGGGAGGCGCGATGCACCCAGCGCTGCGCGCTGTCGTGGAGCATCGGCGGCATATGCAGGCGTTCCCCGAGCTCGGGGAGGAGCGCTTCTTGGAGCGCGAGAAGGCTCCACGCGATCGCGACGACGGCGAAGATCTTGGTGCCGACGTGCCCCTCGCGCAGGCCGCCGGCGAAGCCCATCAGGCCGAGGCCGATCAGCAGATAGGTGACGAACATGCCGGCGATGTAGACGGCGCCGCCGCGGAAGAGGGCGCGGCGGCGATCCGCCACGGCGCCCTCCATCGTGGCACCCACCGCGAGGAGCGTCGCCGAGACGAACACGAGGAGAACGGCGATCGCGCACGGGTTCAGGCCGTCGACGAACCCCGCGAGGATGACGGTGACGAGGTCGAGGTCGACGTGGCTCATCCGACCGTGAGCGTGCCCTGCATCGAGGGGTTCTCCTTGCCACCGCAGCAGGTGTCGCAATAGAAGGAGTACTCGCCGGGCGCCGCCGTCGCGGGGAGCGTGATGAGCATGTTCGTCTGCGGCGGGACCTTGACGTCGATCCCGAGACCGGGAACGGCGAACTCGTGCACGCCGCCGCCGTCGCTGTGCATGGAGTTGTCGGGGTTGATCAGCATGAGCCGTGTCTGCCGGCCGACAGGCACGGTGAGGGCAGCGGGGTGGAAGCCGTCCATGTCGACGCGCATGGCGATGTCCGCCCTGCCCGTCGGGACCGGCGCATCGCCGTGGCCCATCCCCTCGTGCGCACCTCCGGAGCTCCCAGCTGTCGCCAGGCCGTAGTCGATGTACGCGTTCTGCTTGGGCCACAGCGCGTAGACGGCCGAGCCGACGAGCGCGAGCGCGAGGATCCCGAAGAGGATGCCGCGCGTGCGCATCCCCGAGGCGCGTCGCGGCGGCTGCTGTCGTGGCATGGAGGCCTCCCTGTCGGTGTGGGGTGAGACCCAGGCTCCGTCGGGCGTCTGGGGCGACGCTTGAGTCCTCCTGAGAGCCACCTGAGGATCACCTTCACGCGTTCTTCACATCGTTCGCATCGGGCGGCCACCGCTGGGCGCGACGATCGACCGCGAACGAACAGGAGGTGTTCGAGATGATGTACGGCGGTTGGGGATGGGGCGGGATGCTCTTCGGAGGGATCTTCATGATCCTGTTCTGGGTCTTCGTCATCGCGGCGGTGGTCTGGCTCGTCCTCGCGATCGGGCGCCGGGGCGTCGAGCCGCCGGCGAGCTCTCACGCGACGAGCAACGCGTCGGCGATCCTCGACGAGCGGCTCGCGCGCGGCGAGATCGACCTCGAGGAGTACAAGGCGCGGAAGGCCGCGCTCGGAGGCGGGAGGTGAGCGCGCAGCGTATCGCCGGGAACGTCGCGGTCATCGCGGGCGCCGGACTTCTCGTCCTCGCGGTCGTGTCCTCGGTCGGCGGCCTCGTCTCCGGGGTCCAGGGGTGGAGCTCGAGCTCGACGAACGGCACGCCGGCCGTCGCTCCCGGCCCATGGATGATGGGCGGCGGCCCGGGGATGATGGGCGGCGG
>JAJYLV010000182.1 GCA_021787445.1 Chloroflexota bacterium
GCCCGTACAACGTCTACCACTGGCTCGATGGCGGCCGCACGCTCGCCTATTACTGCAGCATCGCCCGCGACACCACGGTCGCCGAGGACGAGGTCGCCTACACCGACCTGGTCGTGGACGTCCTCCTGGACCCGGCGGGCGGCGCGACCGTCCTCGACGAGGACGAGCTCCCGCCCGACCTCGCCGTGGACGATCGGCGGACGATCGCACGCGCCCTCGACCAGCTCATGAGCCGGCCGAGCCGGCTGGCGGCGGAGATCGAGAGCGAGAGCGCGCCCTTCCGAGGCGGCTGAGCGTCGAGCTCGTCGGCGTGGTCGCGCGCGAGCTCGCCCTCGCGGACGGAACGCTCGACCTCGGCGCGGTACCGCTCCCACATCATGGCGCGCACCTCCTTGGCTCCTCGGTGTGCGGAGCATGAGAGCCGCGGAAGGTGCGGCGTGAGGACGTGTGATGCGCTCGGATCGCGACCTCGCGAACGCTCGGAACGCAGCGCGGCTAACACGCTAGCGAGGACGAGGCCGGCGCCGCGGCGACGGATGAGGACGAGCGACGCGGGGAGGAGCGAAGCTCCTACGCTGCGAGTGTCGCGTCCTCACGACCTTCGATCGCCGATCGCCCGGACGACCGCGTCCGCGACCTCGGCCGTCGTCGCGTGGCCGCCGAGGTCGGCGGCGCGCGGCCCCTCGCGCGCGACGCGCTCGAGCGCCCGCATGACGAGACCGCTCGCGTCCCGCTCGCCGAGGTGGTCGAGCATCAGCGCGGCGGCCCAGACGGTGGCGAGCGGATCCGCGATGCCCTTGCCCGCGATGTCCGGGGCCGACCCGTGGACGGGCTCGAACAGCGACGGGTTCCGGCGGGTCGGGTCGAGGTTCGCGGATGCCGCGAGGCCGAGCGACCCCTGCAGCGCGCCGCCGATGTCGGTGAGGATGTCGCCGTAGAGGTTGCTCGCGACGACGACGTCGAGGGACTGCGGGTGCGTGATCATGCGCGCGGCCATGGCGTCGACGAGGTAGCTGGTGAGCTGCACGTCGGGGAAGTCCGTCGCCACCTCGGCCACGACCTCGTCCCACAGCACCGCCGTGTACTGGATCGCGTTCGACTTGGTGACCGACGCGACCTTCTTCCTCCGCTCGCGCGCGCGCTCGAAGGCGTAGCGCGCGATCCGCTCCACGCCGCGCCGCGAGTAGACGGCGGTCTGCATCGCGACCTCGTCCGCCGTCCCCTTCCGGTAGCGACCGCCGACCCCGGCGTACTCGCCCTCGGTGTTCTCGCGGACGAAGAGCATGTCGACGCTCTCGGGAGTGCCCGCGCGCAGCGGCGACTGGATCCCCTCGAGGACGCGGACGGGACGCAGGTTGACGTACAGGTCGAAGCCCTGGCGGATCGGGATCAGGAGGCCCCACAGGCTGACGTGGTCGGGCACGCCCGGGAAGCCGACCGCGCCGAGGAAGATCGCGTCGTGCTGCGCGAGGATCCGCAGACCCGAGCTTGGCATCATCGATCCCTCGCGCGCGTAGCGCTCGCACGACCAATCGAGGTCGGTCGTCGCGAGCGTCGACGTCCCCGTCACCTCGAGCGCGCGCCGCGCGGCCGCGATCCCGGCGGGTATGACCTCCGTGCCGATGCCGTCGCCGGCGATCACGGCGATGCGATGCGTCGTCACGCCGCGTGACGCTAGACCTTCCCGTGGTGCCGCGCCGTGGATCGTGTCACCGGACGTCGATCGCCGCGCCGACGACGAGCGGGCCGCGGTGCTATGGTCGGCGCCGCCGGTGAAGCTGCACGAATACCAGGCGAAGCTCGTTCTCTCGCGCGCCGGCATCCCCGTTCCACCCGGAAAGCTCGCGCTCACGCCCGACGAGGCGGCGTCCGCCGCCGGCGAGCTCGCCGCCGCGGTCGCCGTCAAAGCGCAGGTGCACGTCGGAGGCCGCGGCAAGGCCGGCGGCATCAAGCTCGCGCGGACGCCGGACGAGGCGCGCGAGGCCGCGCGCTCGATCCTCGGCATGGACATCAAGGGCTTGAAGGTCGAGAAGGTCTACGTCGAGCGCGCGGCGAAGGTGCGCAGCGAGCTGTACCTGGGCGTGACGATGGACCGCGACCGGCGCCGCCCCGTCGTCATGCTCTCGACCGTCGGCGGGATGGAGATCGAGCAGGTCGCGGCCGAGCAGCCGGAGAAGATCGCGCGCGGATGGCCCGATCCGCGTCTCGGCCTCCTCGCGTTCGAGGCGCGGCGTCTCGGCTTCGAGGCGGGCGTGCCGACGGCGCAGGTGGCGGCGGTGGCCGCGCTCGCGCAGGCGCTCTACGGCGTCTTCCGCGCGACGGACGCGATGCTCCTCGAGATCAACCCCCTCTTCATCCAGGAGGACGGCTCCGTCGTCGCGGGCGACGCGAAGCTGGACGTCGACGACAACGCGCTCTTCCGGCAGACCGAGCTCTCGGGCTGGAAGGAAGTGACCGCCGACGAGGCCCTCGAGGAGCGCGCGCGGCAGCTCGGCTTCAGCTACGTCCAGCTCGACGGCGACGTCGGGATCATCGGCAACGGCGCCGGTCTCGTCATGAGCACGCTCGACGCCGTCCGCCTCGCGGGCGGCAAGGCCGCGAACTTCCTCGACGTCGGCGGCGGCGCCAAGGAGG
>JAJYLV010000183.1 GCA_021787445.1 Chloroflexota bacterium
CCGCGCTTCTCCTGGCGCCGCCGCTCGTTCGCGCAGTCGTCGTCGTAGATGAGCACCGTCACGCCGCGGGTGCGCTCGAGCTCCGTCTCGACGCGCGTCAGGTCGGACGCCGGATGCACCGTCGTGTTCGCGGCGAGGCGCGCGCGCGCGTAGCGCTTCGGCTCCTTGGTGACGATGGCGGTCCGGGTGACACCGTCGAGCTCGAGGAGCCGCGTGACCTCGGGGACCCCCATGCCGCCCACCGGCGCCTGGCCACCGGTGTTCGCGACCGCGCCGTTGTAGAGGAGCTTGAACGTCAGGTCGACGCCGGCGGCGACGGCGAAGCGGACGTTCTGCTGGCTCGAGTGGAAGAAGGACCCGTCGCCGACGTTCTGGATCATGTGCGGCTTGTCGGTGAAGGGCGCGAGGCCCAGCCACGGCAGGCCCTCTCCGCCGAGCTGCGTCATGGCCTCGATCCGCCGCTCCGGCTGCTCCATCACCTCGGCGAAGGAGTGGCACCCCGGGCTTCCCCAGGCCACCTGCCCGTCGGCGAGGACCGTCGAGGTGTTGTGCGGGCACCCCGAGCAGTAGTTCGGCATCCGCAGCGCGTAGGGCGCGTACCTCCGCGCGCGGACCCCTCGGATCGCCTCTAGACGCGCGGCGATGGCTCCCGTGAGGCCGCGCTCCAGGAGGCGCGGACCGAGGCGCTCCGCGATCGTGTCGGCGTCCAGCCCTCCCTGGATCGGGAAGAGCGCCGCGCCGCGCTCGTCGAGCTTCCCGAGGATCCGCGGGGCGCCGGGCGTCCCGTAGAGAGCGTCTCGGACCTGCTGCTCGACGAAGGGGCGCTTCTCCTCGATGACGATCACCAGGTCGAGGCCCTGAGCGAAGTCACGCACCGCTCTCTCGTCGATCGGGTAGATCAGGCGCAGCCGCAGCGTCCGGACGCCGCTCGCGGCGAGGAGGCCGTCATCCAGCCCCATGTCCCGCAGCGCCTGAGAGGTGTCCGAGAAGCTCTTGCCGGTGGCGATGATGCCCAGTCGGTCCCGCGCGGAGCGCGTGACGACGCGGTCGACGCCGTTCGCGCGCGCGTAGGCGCGGACCGCCGGATGCCGCTCGTAGTGGAGGTGGCGCTCGAGATCGATCGTCGTCCCCGGGAAGAAGCCGAAGTCGGTCCTCTTGCGGAACGGCCGGCCGTCGATCTCCAGCTCCGGCTGGACGATCGCGGGCCGGTAGGCGTCGACCTCGAGCGTCGCTCCTCCGTCGCACAGCGCGCTCGCGAGCTTCAGCGCGACCCAGCAGCCGGAGTACCGCGAGATGCCCACGGCGTGGGCTCCGAGCTCGAGGAGATCCGCGACGCTCGCGGGGTAGAGGATCGGGATGCCCGCGCTGACGAACGCGTAGTCGTCCTGATACGGCATGGTCGACGACTTGGCCTCGTGGTCCTCGCCGCTGAGGAGGATCACCGCTCCGTGCCGGCTCGTGCCGGCGAAGTTGCCGTGCTTGAGCGCGTCGCCGCTGCGGTCGACGCCCGGACCCTTTCCGTACCAGATCCCGAGGACGCCGTCGTAGCGCGTGTGCGGGTAGCGGTCCAGCATCTGCGTCCCGATGAGCGAGGTCGCGGCGAGCTCCTCGTTCTGCCCGGGGCGGTGCCGGATGTCATGGCGATCGAGCACCGCGCGCGCTCGCTGCAGCTGGAGGTCGTAGCCGGCCAGGGGCGATCCGGGGTAGCCGCTGATCAGGGTGCCGATCCGCAGCCCCGAGCGCGCGTCGCGCCGGTGCTGGTCGATCGGTATGCGCACCAGGGCGTGGACACCGCTCAGGTAGACCGGCCCCCGCTCGCGGAGGTATCGGTCGCTCAGCTCGACCGTCGTTCCGCTCGCCATCCCTCCGCCCCCTCCGCGGCGGCTCCGCTCAGGTCGCGCGCCGCGAGCGCCAGGCCGCCATCGCCGCGGCGTGATCCGGCGCGGCGAGCGCGCGCTCCTGCGCGTCCAGATACGCATCGAGCGCCGCGGCGTACGGGCCGAACGAGCCGTCGAGCAGATGCTTGGCTTCGATCGCGCTCGCGAACGTGACCCCGGCGAGCTGCTCGGCCCTCGCCTCGACCGCCCCGGCGAAGCCCTCGGCAGTCGCGACCTCGTCGACGAGCCCGACGGCGAGCGCCTCGCGCGCTCCCATGACCTCGCCCGTCAGCACCATCCGCCGCGCGCGGCCGAGCCCGACGAAGCGCGGCAGCCGCCACACCCCGAGCCCGGGGATGAGCCCCTCCTTCACCGCGGGCAGGCCGAGCACGGCGTCGTCGCGCGCGACCCGCACGTCGCACGCGAGGGCGACCTGAAGGCCGCCGCCGATGCAGTAGCCGTGTATCGCCGCGACGACCAGCTTGTCCATCGTCTCGAGCGCGCGCATCGCGCGCTCCCAGCCTTCGAACCAGGAGCGCCCGATACGGCCCGCGGCGAGGACGGTGAGGTCGATGCCGCTGCAGAAGGAGGTTCCGGCGCCTTCGAGGATGACGACGCGCGCGTCGGGATCGGCCGCGGCGGCGTCGGCGCATGCGTTGAGGTCGGCGACCCACGCCTCGTCGGCGGCGTTGAGGACGCTCGGGCGGTCCAGCGTGATCCGAGCGATCCGACCCGGCCGATA
>JAJYLV010000184.1 GCA_021787445.1 Chloroflexota bacterium
ACGGCGCGCGTGTCCATCGCGTGACGCGCGAGCACGCGCTCGCGGAAGCCGGGCGCGAAGCGCTCGACCTGCGCCTCGATCCGCTCCGTCATGTCGACCGTCGATCCGTTCGGGACGTGGCAGTACGCCCACAGCGTCTGCTTTCCCGCAGGCGCGCGCGTCGGATCGAACAGGCTCTGCTGCGCGACGAGGACGAACGGCCGCTCAGGGTGCCGGCCGCGCGCGACGTCGCGCTCCGAGGCCGCGATCTCGTCGAGGCTCCCGCCGAGGTGGACGGTCCCGGCGCGTCCGCACGCGGGCGCGCGCCAGGGAACGGGGCCGTCGAGCGCGTAGTCGAGCTTGAAGACGCCCGGTCCGTAGCGGTAGGACCGCAGCCTGCGGCGATAGGGCGCGGGCAGCCGCGCCTCCGCGATGCGAGCGACCTGGCGCGGCGCGAGGTCGAACAGGATCGCGGACGCGTCGGGGAGATCGCTCAGCGCCTCCACCCGCCGCCCGGTGAGGATCTCCCCGCCCAGCTCGCGCAGCGCCGCCGCGAGCGCGTCGGCGATCCGCTGCGACCCGCCGCGCGGGAACGGCCAGCCGACGGCGTGGGCCGTTGCGCCCAACACGAGGCCGAACGTCGAGCTCAGAGGGTGGTCGAGCGACAGGAACGAGTGCGCCGCGAGGCCCCCGAAGACGGCGCGAGCGCGCTCGCCGGAGAACGCGCGCCGGGCGAAGAGGCGCGCCGGCAGCAGCCCGAGCGCGCCGAAGCGCGCGAGCGCGAGCGGGTGTCGGGGGAACGTGAGGACCGGCCCGGTGATCGCGGGTCGCAGCTTCGCGAGGTCGCGGGCGGTCGCGCCCACCGTCCGTGCCCAGGCGCGCGCGTCGTCTCCGAGCGCCGCGGCCGTCCGTTCGACCGATCTCTCGAGCACGACGGCACTCCCGTCGTCCAGGGGGTGGGCGAGGGACGCGGGCGGATGGATCCATTCGAGACCGTGCCGCGCGAGCGGCAGCCGCGCGAAGAACGGCGACGCCGCCGCGAGCGGGTGGACCGCGGAGCAGACGTCGTGGACGAAGCCCGGGAGCGTGAGCTCGGCGCTGCGCGTCCCGCCGCCGACGGTCTCCTGCGCCTCGAGCACTGTGACAGCGACGCCGTGGCGCGCGAGCTCGGCCGCGGCGGCGAGGCCGTTGGGCCCGCTGCCGACGACGACCGCGCTACGCCAGCTCACCCCGACATGGTGACGTGTCGGGGAGCCGGGTCAGTCGGAGCTCGGGGTGATGGGGACCTGGACCTGGCGGCAGCCGATCGGCTGCGGGAAGCACACGTTCAGCGTGATCGTGTTCCCCGACCGACCGACGATCCGCAGGCTGGGCCGGCCATCGTTCGTCGCCGGCGACGGTGAGGCCTCGTCGCTCGAGCTTGACGGCGTGGGCGACGACGTCGTCGACGAGCCGAGGCCGCAGGGCCCGCTGCTGACGTTGAACTGGCCGCCCCAGCTCGCCGGCACGACGGCGGTCGCGTCGGTGACGGCCGTCGTCAGGTCCTCGGTCGTGCTGTACTGCGCGGTCCCGCCGGTCACGGCGCGCAGCGGGACCGTCGCACTGTCACCGTTCGCCCAGGTGACGAAGATCGATGACGGCGCACCCGTGCCGATCTGGGTGATGACGAAGTGCCACTGCGACGCGTCGCACGAGTAGCCGGTGAGCGTCGACGTCTTCACGTGGATCGTCGTACCGGGCGGCGTGGTCGCGGTCGGCTGCGGCGTCGGGGTCGGAGTCTGCGTCGGGACCGGCGACGGCGACGGGCTGCTGCACTCGCCGGTGTCGTCGATGCTCGAGGCCTGGGCGTCGGAGCCGTCGCCGCCGGAGGTCAGCGGGCAGGGCGACATGCTCGGCTCCGGGCTCTCGGTCCCGCTCGCCTTGGGCGGACGCGGCACGTAGCACGTGACCTTGTTCACGACCTGGCCGTGGTCGTCGTAGACCCACATCTCGGCGTCACCCGTGAGGCGCACCTCGTAGTCGGTCGCGCCGGGGCCCTGCCAGTACGTCGGCGTGCGGCCGACGGCCTGCGTGAGCTTGATCGTGGTGCCGCTCGGCCACTCCGGCGTCGTGTACGAGCTGTCCGTGTCCTTGATGCGCACGTGGTCGCCGGGGATGCCGACGAGACGGTAGAAGCCGTCGGGGTTCTCGCCCGAGCGCGGGTTGTCGCCGGCGTTCGGGATGTGCCGGCCGGAGGGGTCGTAGATCGGCTCGCATTCGCCGGCGGGGGCGGGGGTCGCGCTCGGCGACGCGCTGGGCGACGCGCTCGGCGTCGGCGACGCGGGCGGGCATGGAACGGATGCGGCGGTGAGCGCGCCGGTGAAGGCGCCCGCCGCGGCGGCGGTCGCGAAGCTCACGGTCGCGCCGACCGAGGTGTACGGGGCATACGACGACCCCATGTGGCTCGTCGTCGTGTAGTGCGCGATCCCGTCGGCCGCGGGCGTCCCCGCCTCGAGCGGCACGACCTCGGTCGTCGGCGTCGCGTCCGCCCAGGTCACCGTCACCGCGGCCGGAGCGGAGACGCCGCTCGTCATCTGAGAGAGCTGGAAGTCCCACGCCGTCGCGCCCGCGGTGCACGAGGGCAGCG
>JAJYLV010000049.1 GCA_021787445.1 Chloroflexota bacterium
ACACCTTGATGTTCTCGTTCGGCGCGTGATTCGCCGAGCCGGCATTGCCCGAGCCGAACCCCACGACCGGGATGCGGAGGGCGTCGCATACCTGGGCCATGGGCCCGGATCCGACCATCAGCGGGTACACGACGGGGTCGGTCCCGTAGGTGGCCCGCAGCGCTGAGACCGCAGCCTGCGCGACCTCGGTGTCGGCGGGCCACCGCGACGGCAGCTCCCCGTGCGCGGGCTCGACCTCGACGTCGGTGAAGCCGCGCCGGTCGAGGTGCTTCCGCAGCAGGTCGGCAACGAGCTCGGGCGTGAGGTCGGGGACGAGCCGGAAGTCGAGCTTCGCGCTCGCGACGGCCGGGAGCACGGTCTTCGATCCCTCTCCCGCGTAGCCGGACGTCAGGCCGCAGATCGTGCACGTCGGCTCCAGGAAGTGCTTCACCTTCAGCGGCGTCCCCGTGAGGCCGCGGCTGAAGCCCCTGACGCCGTGGAGCTTCGCCGTCTCCGCCTCGTCGAACGGGAGCGCGTCGAGGAGCGCGAGGTCGCTGCGGCTCGGCGTGCGCACGTGATCCATCAGGCCGTCCACGGTGATCTCGTCGCGTGCGTTCTTGAGCGTGGACAGCGCCCAGACCAGTCGCCACGCCGCGTTCGGGAGGATCGTCGCGAGCGAGCTGTGCGCGTCCTTCGCGATGCCGCGGACGCGCAGCTGGAAGTACGCGATGCCCTTCAGCCCCAGGCTGAGGGTGGGACGTCCCGCGGCGTCCTTATACCCCGACTCCCAGATGCACCCGTCCGCCCGGATGCGGTCGGCGTATCGCTGCACGAAGGCGTGCAGGTGCGCCGACCCGATCTCCTCCTCGCCCTCGTAGAGGACGCGGACGCGCAGCGGCAGCTCGCCGAAGACCTCGCGGTACAGCTCGAGCGCCTGGAGGCGCGCCATGAGGTTGCCTTTGTTGTCGGACACGCCGCGCGCGTAGAGGTAGCCGTCGCGCTCGGTGGGCTCGAACGGCGGCGTCTCCCACTCGTCGAGCGGGTCGGGCGGCTGCACGTCGTAGTGGTCGTACACCAGGAGCGTGCGGGCGCCGGACCCGGTCGAGCCGACGATCGTCGGCGGGCCGTCGTCCACGCTCTCGACGACGGCGTCGACGCCGGCGCGGCGCGCGCGCGCGAGGACGGCCTTCGCTGTCTCGTCGATGGCGCTGTGCTGCGCCGAGACGGTCGGCAGCCGGACGAGGTCCGTGAGCTCGCGGACGAGGATCGCCGCGCGCGAGCGGACGAGCGCGTCGAAGTCGGCGAACGAGGCCGTCACGCCGGCAGCGTATCCCTACCGTGCGTCGGTGGTCGTCCGCGTCTTGCTGCGACCCAGCTGGCAGCGCTCGGAGTACGGCGCCACCTCGATCCAGCGCTGCTGGCAGAGGTAGCGGACGACCCCGTCCTCGTCCTCGAGCGTCTCGCGCTTGTACACCTTCGCCCGCGGGACCATGAAGACGCAGTCGCCGCAGTTCTCGGGGAGCGCGGGCCGCGGACGGCGCATCTCGCGAGCGGCCGCCGCCGCGACGGCGAGGCCCGCGAGGGCGAGGATCAGGATGAGGACCATGAAGAGCGCGAGTCCGAGCGACATGACCGGCGGCGTGCTCCCTTCGAGAAGAGGGTAGAGGCACCTCGGATGAAGAAGATCCACACGACGACGCTGCCGGGCGGAGAAGCCGTGCCGGTCCTCGGCCAAGGGACATGGCGCATGGGCGAGCGCGCGGACCGGCGTCGCGGAGAGGTCGCCGCGCTACGCGAGGGGATCGAGCTCGGCATGACCGTCATCGACACGGCGGAGATGTACGCCGACGGCGGGGCCGAAGAGGTCGTCGGCGCGGCGATCGCGGGGCGCCGCGACGATGTGTTCGTGATCAGCAAGGTGTATCCGCACAACGCGACGGCGAAGAAGATGGTCGCGGCGTGCGAGCGCAGCCTGCGGCGCCTCGGGACGGACCGCATCGACCTATATCTGCTCCACTGGCGCGGCGACGTCCCTCTGCGCGAGACGCTCGAGGGGTTCGACCTCCTTCTGCGCGCCGAGAAGATCCGCTACGCCGGGGTGAGCAACTTCGACATGTCCGACATGGAGGAGCTGTTCGCGCTGGAGGGCGGGAAGCGCCTTGTCGCGAACGAGGTCATGTACAACCTCGAGCGGCGCGGGATCGAGGCGGACCTGGTGGCGTGGTGCCGCCGGCGCAAGCGTGCGGTGATCGCGTACTCGCCGATCGAGGAGGGTCTGCTCGCGGGGAAGACGCACGAAGGCCTGCGCGAGGTCGCGGAGCGGCACGACGCGACGCCGGTGCAGATCGCGCTCGCGTGGACGATCCGGGAGCCGGGCGTCGTCGCGATCCCGAAGGCCGCGTCGGTCGTGCACGTGCGCGAGAACAGAGGCGCGGCCGACATCCGGCTCACGCAGCGCGACCTGGACGATCTCGACGCGCACTTCGCCCCGCCGGACGCGCCGATCCCGCTCGCGACCCGGTAGCTGCCGGGCGCGCTTTCGTATTCGCGCGCGGTTAGCCTTCTCGCGGATCTGCGGATCGTGCACTGCTCCGTCGATCCGACGCTCGCGCGCGAGAGGATCGTGAAGCGGGTGCGCGAGCGGTCACGATCCGCGCATGCCGACCTGGAATGGCTCGAAGAGCTGGAGCGCCGCGGCGGCTTCCAACGCCTGTCACTCGCGGCGCCGTCGATCGTGGTCGACACGACGGATGGCTATGTGCCCAGCATCGACGAGATCAAGCGTTTCGCCGGGTAGCGCCTGCGGGCCGTGCCGGGCTCGAACCGGCGACCACGAACTTAGAGGGTTCGCGCTCTATCCAACTGAGCTAACGGCCCACCGATGATTATCGGCCCGAACGTCCCCATCGAGACGCCCGCATCTTGGCGGTCGATCCCGCCGACGCTTGTTAGCCGGCGATCGCAACGAGGCCACGTCGGCCAGGCCGCGCACGCCGCGCTGAGCGCCGGGACGACGGCCGCCCCCGCTACCGCGCTACGTGGACCGCTCTTCCGATCGCGACGAGCGCCGCCTCGCGCAGCGTCTCCGCGAGGGTCGGGTGCGCGTGGATGGTCGCGACGATGTCGTACGCCGTCGCCTCGAGGCGCACCGCGAGCGTCGCCTCGGCGATGAGCTCGCTCGCCTGCGGGCCCATGACGTGGACGCCGACGATGCGCTGGTCCTTCCCGACCGTGATCAGCTTCACCATGCCGTCGCTCTCGCCGAGCGCGAGCGCGCGGCCGGACGCGCGGAACGGGAAGCGCGACGCCTTCACGTCCGCGCCGTAGCGCTCCTTGGCCTGCGCCTCGCTCATCCCGACCGACGCCAGCTCGGGGTGCGTGTACACGACGGTCGGCACGACCCCGTAATCCATCGTCGTGTCGTCGCCGAGGATGGTGTCGACGGCGACCTCGCCCTGCGTCGAGGCGACGTGCGCGAGCATCGCCCGGTTCTCGAAGCTCGCCGCGGTGCAGTCGCCGATGGCGTAGACGCCGCTCACGCTGGTGCGCATCCGGTCGTCCACCTGGACGCCGCGCTTCCCCATCGCGAGGCCGGCCTTCTCCGCGCCGGTCAGGCTCGGCACGCGTCCGGCGCCGAGCAGGACGTCGTCGCCCTCGAACGTCTGCACCTTGCCCTCGACCTCCGCCGTCACGGCGACGCCGCCGCCCTTCCGGCGCTCGACCGCGGTCACCTTCGCGTTCACGACGACCTTGAAGCGCCCGTGACCCTCGAGCGCCTTGACGAGAAGCCGGACGAGGTCGGGATCGGAGCCCGCGAGCGGCGCGGGCAGCATCTCGAGGACGGTGACGTCGGAGCCGATCTCCGAGTAGAAGGCGCCGAGCTCCATGCCGATGACGCCGGCGCCGATGACGATGAGGCGCTTGGGGATCTCGCGCAGGGACAGCGCGCCGACGTTGTCGAGGGGCTTCGCGTCGGCGATCCCCTGGATCGGCGGGAGCGCGACGGCCGATCCGGTCGCGACGATCGTTGCGCTCGCCTGGACCGACGTCTCCCCGGCGCGGATCTCCGTCGGCGAGACGAGCTCGCCCTCGGCCTTGAGGAGATCGACCTTACGGGCTTTGAGGAGCTGCTCGATCCCTCCGACGAGCTGGTCGACGACCTGGTCCTTGCGCGCCATAGCCTTGGGGAGGTCGACCTCGCCGCTGAGGTGCACGCCGGAGACGGCCGCGTGCGTCCCCATCCAGTAGGCGTGGCTCGTGTCGAGGAGCGCCTTCGACGGGATGCACCCGACGGTCACGCACACGCCGCCGACGCGGGCCTTCTCGACGAGCGCGACCTTCGCCCCGCGCGCTCCGGCGTGGAGCGCCGCGACGTACCCGCCGGGCCCGCCGCCGAGGATCGCGATGTCGTAGCGGTCGGTCACGGATCGAACAG
The DNA here is from genome assembly GCA_021787445.1 of Chloroflexota bacterium. Taxonomy (GTDB): domain Bacteria; phylum Chloroflexota; class Limnocylindria; order P2-11E; family P2-11E; genus JACPOT01. The sequence goes on from JAJYLV010000049.1 coordinate 4,415, forward strand.
TCTGATCGCTCTCGACGCGTCGCGCTCCAGCGGATGCCGCGCGTATCCGCGTCGCTGGTACCAGAGGACGTAGAGCGGCAAGAACGCGCACCCGATCCGTTCGTACTGCCGGACGTGGCGGAGCTCGTGGCGCCAGATGACGTCCGGCGGCTCCCCGGCGCAGACGATGACGTGGCCGAACGTGATCGCGCTGTAGCCGCGGCGCGAGAGGATCAGCCGCGCGAGCCCGCGGTCGGCGACGTAGAGATAGCAGCCGTCGCGGAAGCGCGGGCGCGAGAGCGACAGGAGGCCGACGGCATGGCCGAGCGCGTCGGCGTGGTGCGCCCGAAGGGCGCGGAGGCGATCGGAGCGGCGGGCGATCGCGCGATCCTATCCATCTTGCCCTTCGCCTTGTCCTTGTCTCCCTGCATGTCGCCCATGTCGGTACCTCCTTGAGAGGATGGCCGACGTGGCGCACGCCACGTGCCGGGCTCGATGCCGCCTCATCCCTGCGCGCCTCCCCCTCCGCGATGTCCGTGGCAGCGACGGGTGCGCCGAAGACCGCCACGCTCGTACCCCGGCGCGGAGCAGACGACAGCCCGGGCGGGAGCCGAGCCGGGAGAGAGCCCCCATCTCGCCGCGCCCCTGGCGGACGCATGCAAGAATGCCCCGGACCCACGCTGAATAGGCATTTTCCTAGGGAGGGACGCACAGGTGGCGATGACCAAGACGGAGACGGTGCGCGAGCTGTCCGAGCGTTCCGGTGTGGACCGCAAGCAGGTGAACACCGTCCTCGAGGAGCTCGCGAAGCTCTCCTACGAGCAGGCGCGCGACGGCTTCACGATCCCCGGCCTCGGAAAGCTCGTGCTCGTCGACCGCAAGGCTCGCATGGGCCGTAACCCGGCCACCGGCGAGCAGATCCAGATCCCCGCGAAGCGCGTGCTGAAGTTCCGGATCGCGAAGCAGGCCAAGGACGCGGTCCTCGCGGCCAAGGGCTCGCGCCGCAAGTAGCTCTCGCGCCCACTGCACTCATCCGGCGGCTCGGCTCGCGGCGATCGCCTCCCGGAGGCGGGCCGCGAGCTGAGCCGCTTCGTCGTCCGCGTACCGCCGTCTGATCCACACCATGCCCCCTCGAAAGAGCCCGTCGCCCTTCCGCCGCGGCACGACGTGGACGTGGAGGTGCGGCACGCTCTGGCTGACCCGCGTGTTGATCGCGGTGTAGCTGCCGTCGGCCCCGAGGACGCGCGGGAACGCGCGCGAGACGCGCTGAACGGCGGAGAACAGCGGCACGATCAGCCGAGGCGGGAGGTCGTCGAAGGTCTCGATGTGCTCACGCGGCACGACGAGGACGTGGCCCTTGATGAGGGGCGCGTGGTCGAGAAAGGCAACGACCTCCGGCTCGTCGAGAACGTGCTGTGCGCCCGCTCCCGCGATCACGCCGCAGAACGCGCATTGCGCCCGCACCACGCGCGGAAGGATATGGGCGGCTCAGCCTCCGAGCGCCAGGCCGAGAGCGACGCTCGAGAACGCCGCGTGGTCGCGGCGGGCCGCGTCCGGGAAGCGGCGCGCGACGAGCTCGCGCGCCGCCGGCAGCGCGCTCGACCCGCCGGTGAGGACGACCTCCCCGATCCGCTCCGCCCGAAGGTCCGCGCGCTCGAGGACCTCGCCGATGACGTCGTCGATCTCGTCGAGGAGGGGCCCCGCGCGGAGCTCGAAGCGGCGCCGCGGTACGACGGCGTCGACGTCGACGTCCGCACGGTGGAACGCGAGCACCGCGACGTCGTGTGCGGACAGCTCGATCTTCACGGCGTCGGCGGCGGCGAAGATCTCGTAGCCGAGCTGCAGCTCGATCGCGCTCCGGAGAGCCGAGAGCTCACGCTTGGGGGCGCCCGCGCGCACGAGATCGTCGAGGGCGTCGAGGATGGTCTTCTCGTTGAGCGCGCTCAGCTGATGCCAGTCGGAGATGGCGCCCGTGATGAACGCCGGTAGGCGGAGCTTCTTCTGGCCCCACATGACGCCCGCGCCGAGGCGCGGCGCCACGAGGAGGTCGATGAGGACCTGTGTGAAGCGGTCGCCGGCGACCGCGCGTCCGGCGGTCGCGACGACCCGCACCTCGTCGCCGGAGCGGTGGGTGACCGCCAGGTCCAGGGTGCCCCCGCCGAAGTCGAAGACGAGCGCGTTCCCCTCGCCGACCCGCGCGGCACGCGCGGCCGCGACCGGCTCGGCCTCGAAGGTGACGCTCGCGAAGCCCGCCGCGCGCGCCGCCGCCTCGAGGCGCGCGAGAGCGACGGGCTCCGCGGACGTCCCGCCGACGAACTCGACCGGACGCCCGATGCGGATCGTGTCGAGGGGCTCGCCGCTGAGCTCCAGACCACGCCGCCGCACGTGCTCGAGGATGAGCGCCACCAGCGCGGTGAGCGACATCTCGGTCCCGAACACCGTGGTCCGCGGGTCGAGGGGCGAGCCGAGGAAGGACTTCAGCGACCGGAAAAGACGCCCGGGCGACGCCAGGTCGGCCAGGATGTGCGCCTCAACGGGCTTCGCCGCTTTGTTGTCGGACGACGCGAGCGTCACCCCGAGGAGCTTCACCTCCCGCCGCACCGGCCCGCGGGCGCGCTGATCCGCCAGGTACAGATCGATCGCGGGATGACCGACGTACGGACGACCGTCGCGGCGCACGTACAGGACGGTCGGCATCGTCGCGCCCGCGACCGGGTCGATCGGCAGGACGCGCGCGGACGACCCCTCCGCGACGGCGAGGGATGTGTTGGACGTGCCGAAGTCCAGTCCGAAGCGATGACGCGTGCTCTGCACAGGCTCCGTCCTCTCATTCGCGCCGAGCGCCTTCGGCGCGGCGCTCAGGAGCGGAGAAGATAGCGCCGTCGCCAGAAGGCCTCTCAGCCTGAGCGCGCGCGACTAGCGCTCCCTCTCAGGCATCGTCCGTCACGGGCCGATCGCCGCGCTCCTAAGGGACCTTCAGCGCACGCCCGATGCGCGCACCGCGGCCTCGCCTGAGGACGATCGGTTCGCACCCGTCGCCGTTCGACTCGCGCCGCTGCGCCGATGGGATGGAAATCGGCGCGGGCGCGGACTTACGTCCCACGCCGGGGGACGTTCGCACCTTCCTATCCCTGTCGCTTCGCTCGCATCGTTCGGCATCGCCAACGACGGCCCGCGGGCCGAGCGGCGCATGGGAGACGAAGGATGGCGCGGATCACGCGGAGGAAGGTCCTGGGCGGATCGGTCGCCGCCGCCGGTGCTATTGCGGCAGCGTTCTTACCGGTCGGTGCCGAGCCTCGCGCCGCCGCCGTCGAGACGAAGACGCAGCGGCAGTGGGCGATGGTCATCGACATGCGCCGCTGCGACGGCTGCAGGAAGTGCACGAAGGCCTGCCAGACCACGCATCACCTTCCCACGAGCTTCGAGTGGATCAAGGTGGACGAGGTCGTCACGAAAGCGGGAACGCGCTACTTCATGCCCCTGCCCTGCATGCAATGCGAGAACGCGCCCTGCGTCCGCGTCTGTCCCGTCGGCGCGTCGTTCCACACCTCGGAGGGCCTCGTCCTCGTCGATCAGGACCGCTGCATCGGGTGCCGGATGTGCATGGCGGCGTGCCCATACGGCAGGCGCTACTTCAACGACAGCGATCCGCCGGCGTTCGCCAACCCCTTCGGACATCCGACCCCTGAGTTCCCGGTGCCGCAACAGAAGGGCACGGTCGGGAAGTGCATGTTCTGCGTCCACTACACGGAGGAGGGGAAGCTGCCGGCGTGTGTCCAGGTTTGCAACATGCTCGCGCTCTACGTCGGCGATCTGGTCGCGGACGTCGCCACGAACGGGAAGGAGACCGTCCGCCTTTCGAGCTTCCTCCAGGACAACGACGCCTGGCGATACAAGGAGGAGCTCGATACCGGCCCCCGCGTCTACTACATCACCGGCCACGGCCAGGACCTGGAGTTCTAGATGGACCCACGGACGCTTCGCGAATACGCGGACCGCGCCACCGGGAATGTCGGGCGGGCGGGACCGCTCTGGTGGCTCGTGGCGACCGTCCTTGCCGCGTTCGTCGCGTTCGGGGTGTACGCGTACTCCGTCCAGGTCCGTCAGGGCCACTCGGTCACGGGGGTCACGCACACCGTCTTCTGGGGCTTCTATGTCGTCAACTTCGTCTTCTTCATCGGCATCAGCTACGGCGGTGCGATCACCTCCGCGATCCTCCGCCTCACACACGCAAGGTGGCGGGCGCCGATCTCACGGATCGCCGAGGGGACGGCACTTGTCACGCTTCTCATCGGGGCGGCGTCGGTCCTCATCGACGTCGGCCGTCCCGATCGGATCCCGTACCTCTTCCTGTACGCACAACCAGGCTCTCCCATCACATGGGACTGGGTCGCGATCACGACCTACCTCGTCGGGACCGTGATCTTCTTCCTCCTGCCGCTCATCCCCGATGTCGCGACGTACGGCGAGACCGCCCAGCCGACCGGACCGCGCGGCGCTCTCTATCGCGCCCTGTCGTTCGGATGGCGGGGGACCCCCGCGCAGGAGCGCGCGCTCCTCCGGGGGATCGGGATCATGGCCGTGCTCATCATCCCGCTGGCGATCTCGGTCCACTCCGTCCTCGCGTGGCTCTTCGCCGTCACGGTCCAGCCGGGCTGGCACAGCACGATCTTCGCGCCGTACTTCGTGCTCGCGGCGATGCTCTCGGGCGTCGCGACGGTGATCCTCGTCATCGCTGCGGCGCGCCGCGCCTACGGCCTGCACGAGTTCATCACCGAGAAGCACTTCCGGTACCTGACATACCTGCTCATCGCGCTCGACGCGGCCTACCTCTACTTCATGTTCAGCGAGTACCTGACCGATGGGTACATGCAAGAGCAGCCGCTCGGGCACATGCTGCAGCTCTACCTCGTGGGCGCCTACGCGCCGTGGTTCTGGTCCTTCGCCGTCGGCGGACTCCTTCTGCCGATCGCGCTGGTCGCCGTGACCGGCCGGGCGTTCGTCGCGCGTTCGGTCGCGGCGTCGCTCCTGGTCGTCGTCGGCATGTGGGCGAAGCGCTTCCTCATCGTGATCCTCCCGGGCGTCGCGCAGCCCCTGATGCCATGGGAGGTCTACAAGCCGACCTGGGTCGAGCTCGGGATCACGCTCGGTCTCGTCGCCGCCATCCCGCTCGGGCTCATGATCCTCTTCGCGATCTTCCCCGTGATGTCCGTCCACGAGATGGAAGAGGTCGAAGGCCTCGGTGAGCTGATCCCTCTCCCCGCGCGTCGCCTCGTTCCAGGCGGGTCGGCGGCTCCTCGGGGCCGTGGCATGGGCTGGCGACCACGTGTCGTGGGCGCGGCCGTCGCGCTCGCGGCGGTCGCCGCTGTCGCGGTGGTCGGCGGCTCGCGGATACCCGTCGCGCAGGGCTTCTTCGCCCCGCGCGTGAGCGTCCAGGTCCCGCCGGCGTCGCTTGCCGAAGGGCCCCACGAACGGATGCCGGGTACCCCGACGACCGTCGACACCGGGGCCGCGACGGGAGGCGACGCGCTGCCGATGGCCGCAGCCGTCGCCGTCGAGCCGAGCGACGACATCACCCGCGGCTACGTCGTGAGCGCGCACGTCACGAAGGACACCAAGCCGGTGGGCCAGGTCGAGGTGAGCTTCTACGACGTGATCGACCTGCTCGGCTCGCGCCAGATGCTCATCGGCTCGCGCCTCACGGATGGCCAGGGCGAAGCGAGCGTCACGTACCTCCCCGCCGAGCTCGGGCACCACGATCTCGTCGTCCGCGCGGCGGAGGCGGACGCGGTCGTCGCGGAGGCGCGCTCCTCATTCGACGCGAGGGTCGCGGCGCCTCGAACGTACTCACGCGAGCAGCTGCCGCTCGAGAGGTTCAGCTCGGGCCTGCCCCTCGTCGCGGCCGGCGTTCTCGTCGTCGTGTGGGCTCTCTTCGCCTTCGCCTTCGTCGGGACGGCACGCAGGGTCGCGTCCGGTGCAGGCGATGCGAGCGGACCGATCCACGCATCACGCGGCGTCGCCGCAAAGGCGCGCCTCGAAAAGTAAGGAGGACCTCGCGTATGAACGTACCCCGTATGCTCCGCGTCGGCGCCGCGCTGATCTCGACCGTCGTCGTCCTCTCGGCCTGCGGTGGCGCCGCAGAGCCGACGCCCACGAAGCCCGCGCTGCAGACGGCCGCGGCGCCCTCCGCGACGGCCGCGACGGCGGCGACGGCCGTGCCCGCACCGGCGCCCAAGGCCCTCATCCTCGTCGGCGACACGGTCCGGGGGACCGCGGGGCTCACCGACGCGCAGAAGACATACCTCACCTGCACCGAGCAGAACCGGTTCCCCCAGGGCAGCTCGATCGTGTGGCGGTTCAAGGTCATCGACCCGACCACGGCCAAGACGATGACCGCCAAGGAGCTGAAGTCGTTCGTGCTCACCCTGCCCGACGGGAAGCAGAAGCCATTCAACTGGGGAGAGCACCCGAAGAACAGCAACGTCTGGTTCTGGACGGCGTCGTTCGAGCTTCCGAAGGACTACCCCACCGGAGCCTTCAACTACAAGGTCGTCGCGACGGACCTCGAGGGACGCACCGGCATGTTCGATCAGTTCCCGGTCGCCGCGGGGATGCTCCAGGTCGTTCCCCTCGGCAAGCCCTGATCCGATGGAGACGGAGGCTGTCATGGACATCCGCGGACATGCGGCGCGTGCCGCAGCTCTCTTGCTCGCGGTCCTCTTCTCAGCGTGCAGCGGCACGGCCGCGCCGTCGAATGCCACGACAGCCTCCCCTGTCCTGTCGGCCCCGGCCACGGCGTCGACCGCCAAGCCGGCCGAGGCCATCGCGACCCCGAGACCGATGGATCTCGTCGGGAAGTTCTCGTTGAGCCCGACCCACGGTCCGCTCGGTAGCGCCGTCACGGCCAGCGGAGTCGGCCTGAAGCCCCGGACCACCTACGCGATCACGTGGACGAGCGTCAAGGGGTCCTGGAAGCTTTCCGAGGACCGCTCGCAGTTCCTCGGGCGCGCGTTCGCGCCGATCTACGTTCCGATGGCGAGCGTCACGACGGACGCGCTCGGCGCGTTCACGACCTCGTTCAGCGTGCCGACGGAGGACTTCGGCTTCCAGCACGACGTCCTCGTCATGGATGCGCAGAGCGTCATCCGCAACAAGTCGGCGTTCGACGTCGACCTGCAAGTCTCGATCTCCCCCACCAGCGGACCCGTGGGCACGCCGATCACGATCCAGGCCAAGGGTCTCGGGTGGCGCCCCTATCAGGGATCGTGGCTCGTCGCGTACGACGACCGCTTCACCGGGCTCCTCTCGGGGGTCACGACGCAAGGCATGGCCCGTGGCGTCATCCCGGCGGCGGGCGGCGTGGGAACGCATGTCGTCACCGTCCTGGGCGGCGACCTCACCTTCATGTACCTCAACGTCAGGCAGGGCCCGTTCCCGGATAGGCCAGAGTTCCGGATCCCATTCACCATCACGGACGGACCGCCCGTTCTCCCTGCGCCTTTCGAGCAGCAGCGTGCCGCCGTCCTCCCTGGAACGACGGCCGCGAGCGGTCTGTCGGTCTCTCCTGCCAGCGGGATCGTCGGGTCGCGCGCGACGCTGGCCGGCAAAGCGTTGCCGGCGAACAGGGACGTGGTGCTCACCTATCTGACCCAGGTCGGCAATCGCGTCGGCGGCACGGGATTCGGCGCGTCAAGCAGACCCCTCGGAACGGTCCGCACCGACGCGTCGGGCTCGTTCTCGTGGGACTTCTCGGTCCCTGACGATCTGGGCGGAGCCCACACCATCGTCGCGAAGGCCGGCGACGAGGTGGTCGGGCAGACGCAGTTCACGATCCAGCCGAACGCGTTCCCTCTCTCGGTCGGTCGCGGGCCGTCGGGGACGGAGACGAAGGTCCATCTGAAGGGCGTTGGATGGACCGAGACCGCCAACACGTACATGGTCACGGTCGACAACGGATACCTCGGGTACGTGTGCGGGTTCAACTCCGCCGGTGACGTCGAGATGACCCTTCCGATCTCCGGCGACCGGGGCTGGCACTTCATCGACATGTACCCGGGGATCTACAAGGGGAAAGAGACGCAGCCGATCAACTACCGCATGCCACAGCTGTCGTATGCGCGGGATCATCCGGGGGAGATCCTGCCGGCGTTCCACTTCGCCTTCTACGTCGAGTAGGCCGGGGGCGTCGAGCCGCTCGTCCGCGGATCGGCCGGGCGGCTCCCGCCCTCAGCCCGTCAGAAGGCCGCGTCGGCGCAGAAAGCCGAGCACCGCGGTGTCGTACGCCCACGGCTGCTCCATGTTGCAGCAGTGCCCGGCGCCTTCGAGGACGACGAGCTCGACCTCGCGGATGTGTCGGGTGAGCGCCTCCTGCGCGGCGCGTGAGCGATCGAGGCCGCCGACGACGACGAGCGTCGGCGCG
>JAJYLV010000185.1 GCA_021787445.1 Chloroflexota bacterium
TGCCGCTCGCGTTCCCGCGGTACGAGGTCTCGAGTCCGCCGTAGCCGCGCTCGACGTCGAAGCCGGCCCCCTCGAGGAAGGCGGCGATCCGCTCCGACGCCTCGCGCTCCTGGTAGCCGAGCTCGGGCGTCGAGTGGATCCGCTGCGAGAGCTCGCCGAGCGCGTGGCGGTGCCCCTCGATGGCCGCGAGCGCGCGCGTGTGCAGGGACGAGCGTGAAGCCATCAGTCGAACACTAGCGACGGCCGCGGCCCGGCGCCGCGCGGTGCGCCTCCACGAGCGCGACGATCACGCCGTCCAGCGCGCGGTCGGCCTCCTCGAAGAGGGCGGCGACCTGCGACGCGTCGAGCGACCGCCGCTTCGCGACCGTCGCGATCTCGGACATGAACCGGCCGCGGAAGAATAGGAAGGCCTGCGTGGCCTCGGCGATCGAGAGCCCGCGCTTCGCCGCCTCGATCCCGTACTCGGTGCCGAGCGCCTCCGCCTGCCCGATGAGCTGCTCGCGGCCGCCGCGGCGCTGCGTGTCGAGGTATCCGAGGAGGAGGTCGCCCATGCGCCGTCCGCGCTCGCGGAACCATGCGAGAGATCGGTCGTCGAGGCGCGCGTGCCACTCCTGCTCCGAGAGCGATCCGATCCCCGAGCGGACGCGTCTGCGGAGCTCGGCCGCGACGCGGTCGGGCGGCTCTCCGAGGGCGGTGAGGAGGGAGTGCCGCGCGCGCGGCCGCGGGAGCATGTGCTCGATCGCCACGCGCGGGAAGCGGCGGTGTCCCCCCGGCGTCGTGAACACCTCGATCTTCCCCGCGTCGGCCCAGCGCCGGAGCGTGTCGGGATCGACGCCGAGGATGCGGCTCGCCTCGCCGAGCGTGAGCCAGGCGCGGTCGTCCGCCTTCACGCACGCGATCGTAACGACAGACGAAAGAAGCGCCGGACCCACCAAGCCGGCGCTCCTTCCGCATGTGGAGGGGTGTGACGAGATCAGTTGGCCGTCGGCACGATCCCCCGGAGGCCGGGTCCGGGCCGCGCGGCGCGCGGGCTCATGTCGTAGGCCGTCGCGACGATCTTCACCGTCTCGCCGTGCTCGTCGCGCACCGGCTCGTGGCGGACCGTGATCATCCGATCGGCGACACGGACCTCGTCGAGGACGATCTGGCCTGCCGCCGCGAGCCGCGCGGCGCTGGGCGTGACGAGGCCGGCGCGCACCTCGATCGACGGGTCCGTGCCGCCGAGGCAGCTCCCGCTCGCGCGGAGGAGGAAGCCGTCGACGTCGTACTCGAACATGAGGATCCCCGCGCGCGCCAGGAGGGGTGCGAGGTCGCGCTCGTCGTCGTTCATCGCGCCGCAGAGCCTGCGCGAATGCGCGGCCGCGAGCATGCGAGCGCCGCATCGATCGCCCTCCGGCGATCGTCGTAGCGCCTCGTGCGTCCGTCGTACCGGCCCGAAGCCGCGATCGTTCACCGAGCGTGCGGACCTGCGGCGCGCTTCTCGCCCTCGTCGCCGTCGTCCTCGGAGCGTGTGGCGGCGGGGGCGCGCGGGCGGCGGCGCCCTCGGCATCGAAGGCCGCGGCGCGGTCGCCCGCCGCGAGGGCCGCGCCGTCCTCCATGCCCCCCGCGACGGCGTCGGCTCCCGCGCGCGGCACCGCGTCCGCCGCCGCGCGCGCGACCCTCGTCACCGTCCCGAGCCCTCGCCCCGCCACCGCCGCGCCCGCCCCCCTCGGCGCGCGCGTCGACCATCACGACCTACCCCTCGGCGCCGGCGCGCTGAGCGGCGCGACCGCGAGCGGCGGCGGCATCGCGATCGCCGGCGGCACGACCGGATCGTGGACGTCGGCGTGGTACGCGCCGGGCTTCGGCTTCACGAGGCTCGTGCCGTCGTGGAGCGCGGAGACCAGCGGCGCGGCGTTCATCCGCGTCCTCATGCAGGGCCGGACGGCGGGCGGGGACGAGACCGCGTGGTACTCGTTCGGCGTCTGGGCCTACGACGACGCGGCGGTGGCGCGCTCTTCGTCCGACGGCCAGCGCGACCGCTTCGGCCACGTCGAGACCGACACGTACGTCGCGGTCGTGCCGCTCGCGGCGTACCGCCTGCGCGTCGAGCTCTACCGCTCCGCGGCGTCGGCGGCGACGCCGCTCCTGCGATCGATCGGAGCGGTCGTCTCGGACCCGGCGTCCTTCGAGGCCGTGACGCCGTGCACGCCGGGGACGTGCCCGCTGAGCGGCATCGGCAAGGACCTCGCGGTGCCCGCCTACTCGCAGGAGATCCACTCGGGCGAGCTCCCGCAGTTCGACGGCGGCGGTGAGGCGTGGTGCAGCCCGACCTCGACCGCGATGGTCCTCGCCTACTGGCACTCGGGCCCGGCGCCCGCGGACCTGGGGTGGCTCCCCGCGAGCTACACGGACCGCGCCGTCGACGACGCCGCCCGCTACACGTATGACGCCGCGTACGGCGGCACCGGCAACTGGCCGTTCAACACGGCATACGCCGCGCACTTCGGCCTTCGCGCGTTCGTGACGCAGCTGCGCTCGCTCGGCGAGGCCGAGCGCTTCATCGCGGCGGGCCTCCCTCTCGTCGCGTCCGTGAAG
>JAJYLV010000050.1 GCA_021787445.1 Chloroflexota bacterium
GTTGTCGGAGAGCTCGCTGTCCCAGGGCTGCAGCCCCGACGAGGCCTGGCCGAGGCTGACGTAGCCGGCGTACGCCGCGATGACGACGGCGATGGGCGCGACGAGACGGCGCACCTTACGGCTTCCCCTTCGCCGGGCTGTCGCCGAACGTCTGGATCTGGCGCAGCCGGCCCCACGTCGCCACGTCCGACGGCTTCTCCGAGAGGCACATCTTGTCGGTCTTGAGGATCCCCTGCTTGATGCGGATGTTGACGGGGCACCGCTCGACGCAGGCCGGACCGCCCTCGCGCCAGTAGCAGAGGTCGCACTTCGCGTACGTGTCCTTCGCGGGGTCGTAGGTGATGCGGCTGTGCTGCGAGAAGACGGTCTGATCGGTCGCCTGCGACTCGTCCATGACGGGGAAGGGGCACGCGTTCGCGCACCGTCCGCACGTGACGCAGGTGTCCTCCTTGATGAAGCGCGCGCCCGTCTTCGGGTCGATCTGAAGGGCGTGCACCGGGCACACGTAGAGGCACTCGGCCGTCGGGCACTGGAGGCACGGCTCCTGGTGGAACGTGCCGCGGTCCTTGAACTCGGGGTTCGTCTCGATCACGGGGTCGACGTGCGTCGTCGGGTCGTTGAAGATCCGGATGCGCGGGACGTCCGCGAGCCCCTGCTCGCGGTGGACGGTCGAGCAGATGACCTCGCAGGTGAGGCAGCCGATGCACAGCGTCGGGTCGGGGAAGATGACGCCGCTCGACCGCTGCGTCGCCTTCGGCGTCGCCGCGTTCGCGACGGTCGCGCCGCCGATCGCCTCGAGCGCGATGAACGCGACAACAGGCGCCGCGACCCTGAGCAGGTCGCGGCGGGATACGTCGCGCGTGCCCTCCGCCGCTCGGTCCGTCCCCTCCATCGCTGCGGGGCAGCGTGCCCTTCGGCCGCGATCCGGTCAAGCGCTCAGGGTCAGAACGCCCGAGCAGCCGAGCGGTCCGCTCGCCGCCGTCGGGCTACTACGCTGCGGTAGTATTTCGTCGGCCGTTCGGGGGACGTCCGTCCGCCGGACGGCACGGAACAGGGGCGGTGTGCGCATATGGCCGCGGACGCGGATGAGCTCAACCTATTCACGAGCGACCCGACCGTTCTCGAGCGATTCGAGGACGACGACTACGAAAAGGCTGCCGAGGCCCTCGCCCGGATCGCCGATCCCCAGCGCCTGAGGCTCCTCCACGCTCTCTGTCTCGTCGCGGACACCCCGCAGAAGGCCGCGGTGTGGGCCGGCCTCTCGCAGGCGGTCGCCGAGCGCGAGCTGGGAGCGATGGTCGATCTCGGCCTCGTCGAACGGCGCGACGGCATCCGGGGCTCGACGTATTCGCCGCGCGACGGGCACCTCGTCGTGCAGCTCCACGTCGCTCTCGCGCACGGGCGCGAGGAGCGCCCCGAGGCGCATCCGAAGCTCATCGCGCGCCGTCGCGTGGTGCGCTCGAAGGGCGCCGCGTGACCGAGCCGCGGCGCGGCGTCGCGGCAGCGGAGGCTCCGGCGGCGCTGCGGCGGCTGCGGCGGATGAGGACCGAGGAGAAGTTCCTCGGGCCGCTCGAAGCCGCGGTCATGGAGCGGCTGTGGAAGCGCGGCACCGCGACGGTACGCGAGATCGTCGATGACCTGGGGCGCTCGCGTGCCCTCGCGTACACGACGGTCATGACGATCATGTCCCGCCTGCACGAGAAGGGGCTGCTGCAGCGCGATCGCTCGGGCAAGACGTACGTCTACCGCCCGGCCGTGTCCCGCGAGGAGCACCGCCAGCGCCTCTCGCGCGAGCTCGTCCGCGGGCTCGTCGACGAGTTCGGCGACGTCGCGCTCGCGCAGTTCGCGGCGGAGCTCGACGGCGTCGATGCCGGGCATCGCGCGGCCCTGCGGCGGATCGCGAAGGAGTCCGACGATGCTCCGCGGTGAGCGCGCGTTCGCGGCGCTCATCGTCCTCGCGGTCGTGTCGTCGCTCGTCCTCGGCGGCGTGCTCGCGGCGCTGCTCCCGCGCGTCGCGTTCGTCGCGACGCACGGGCCCGACGGCCGCATGACCGTGGTGTCGCTCCTTCTCGGCGGCTTCGCGACCCTCGGCATCACGCTCGGATCGTCCTCGCTGCTACGCCAGCTCTTTGCGACGGCGCGGCTCATCCGCCGGATGCTCACGCACCGCGTCGAGACGCCCGAGGAGGTCGACATCGCCGCGGGCGGCCTCGAGCTCGCCGGGCGGATCGACGTCGTCGACGACGACCGCCTCTTCTCCTTCTGCTACTGGTTCATCCGCCCGCGCATCTGCCTCTCGACCGCGCTCGTGCGGCGCCTCGATCGCGACGAGCTGCGGGCGGTCCTCCTCCACGAGCGCTACCACCTCGTGCACCGCGACCCGCTGCGGCTCATCGTCGCGCGGTACCTCGCGGCGGGCTTGTACGTCATGCCCGTCGTGGAGGATCTCGTCGAGCACTTCACGCTGGAGAAGGAGCTCGAGGCCGACCAGCACGCGGTGTCGCGCATCGGCCTGAGCCCGCTCGCGCGCGCTCTGTACGCGCTCCTCCCCGACGCCGATCCGCCGCTCGGGCCCCTGGTGCCCGTCGGGGCGCTCTCCGTCACCGAGGCCCGGATCGATCATCTGGTCGAGGGCCGGCCGCTCGAGATGCGGATCTCACCCGCCTCGGTCGCGCTCTCGTTCGGCGCGCTGACCGCCGCGGCCATCCTCGCCGCGGCCCAGGCTCCGGTCACGGCCCAAGTGCCGCCCGCGCTGACGGTGCCCGGGCTCCTCGTCGCGCCGGCATCCCTGCTCTTCGTCGCGGCGGTGAGCGGCGGCGTCGAGCAGCTGCGCCTCGTCGTGCACCGCTAGCGTTACACGCGCGATGACCCTCACCGCCGAGCGCGTGCGCGAGCGCGTCCGGGGCACGATCCTCGAGCGCGTCGGCGACACGCCCCTCCTCCCGCTGCGGTCCTTCGAGGAGCTGCGGGCCGAGCTGTTCGTGAAGCTCGAGTCGTTCAACCCCGGCGGCAGCGTCAAGGACCGCGCCGCGCTGTGGATGGTCGTCGCCGCCGAGGAGGACGGGCGGCTGCGCGGACGCAAGACCATCCTCGACGCGACGAGCGGCAACACGGGGATCGCGCTCGCGATGGTCGGCGCGGTCCTCGGCCACGGCGTCGAGCTCGTCATGCCCGACAAGGTGTCGCTCGAGCGCAAGCGCATGGCCGCGGCGTTCGGCGCGCGGATCGTGCTCACCGATCCCCTCGAGGGCACCGACGGCGCGATCCAGGAGGCCCGCCGGCGCGCCGCGGAGCATCCCGAGAGATACGCGTACCTCGACCAGTACTCGAATCCCGCGAACCCGCTCGCGCACGAGCTGACGACGGGTCCGGAGATCTGGGAGCAGACGCGCGGGAGCGTCACGCACTTCGTCGCCGGCGTCGGGACGTCGGGGACGGTGACGGGCGTGTCGGCGGCGCTGCGGCCGAAGGGCGTGCGCATCGTCGCGGCGCAGCCCGCCGAGCCTCTCCACGGGCTCGAGGGCTGGAAGCACATGGCGAGCGCCCTCCGCCCCGCGATCTGGAACGAGGACGCCGCGGACGTCCACCTCATGATCCCGACGGAGGCCGGCCTCGCGATGGCGCACCAGCTCGCGCGCGAGGAGGGGATATTCGCGGGGCCGTCGGGCGGCGGGGCGGTCGTCGCCGCGCTGCGCGTCGCGCAGAGCGAGCCCGGTCGTATCGTGGTCCTCATCGCTGACGGCGGAGAGCGCTATCTCTCCACGCCTCTCTGGGAGTGATCGAATGGCTGTGACGGTGCGGCTGCCCGGCGCGCTGCGCGACGCCGTGGGCGGCGACAACAAGGTGACCGCCGACGGGCGCACGCTCGGCGAGGTCTTCGCCGACATCGAGCGGCGGCACCCCGGGTTCCGCGAGCGCGTGCTCGACGAGGAGGGGCGGCTCCGTACCTACGTGAACGTCTACATCGGCGAGACCGACGCGCGGACGAGCGGCGGCCTCGACGCGCCGGTGCCGCAGGGGTCCGAGGTGATGGTCATCCCGGCGATGGCGGGAGGCGTGCGATAGCCGAGGGCGTTCTCCTGCCCGCGGCCGTGCGCGAGGCCATCGTCGCCCACGCGCGCGACGCGGGCCCCGTCGAGTGCTGCGGCCTCGTCGCGGCGCATGAGGGCGTGCCGACGCGCGTCGTTCGCTGCGCCAACGTCGCGGACACCCCCGCCGTGCGCTACCGCATCGATCCGCGCGAGCAGCTCGCGGCCTTTCGCGCGATGGACGACGCCGGCGAGGAGCTCTTCGCCATCTATCACAGCCATCCCGCGACGACGCCGTACCCCTCGTCGACGGACCGCGGCGAAGCCTTCTACCCGGAGGCCGTGTACATCCTCGTGTCGCTGCGCTCGGGTGAGCCCGAGCTGCGCGCCTACCGCATCTCGGCGGACCCGCCCGGCTCGGCGAAGGCGGTGCGCGAGGTGCCTCTCCGGGCGGGATAGCGCGGAGAACGAAGAAGACCTCCCGGATGCATCCGAGAGGTCTTCTCGCCTTTGGCTTGTTGGCTAGCCCCAGTGCCTGATCGCCCGGCGGATCGGCTTCAGACCTCACTTCCGGTCTCGTGCGGGACTGCCACCACCCGACGAGGGGTGAGTCCCGTGTTCACATCCGCCGATCCGCACATCGACCTCTGGCGCCCCCTTCCGCCGGGGGCGTCATCGATCGACCTGGAGCACCTCCAAGCGGAGATGCAGTCGGACCATGCGACCTCCCTGTTGCGGTGCTTCGCCTGGTCGGCCACCGACGGGCCCTTGCCGATGACCCCCACCGTCGTACTCCGCCGCACCGTGGAGCGCAAGAGGTCCAAAGTCGGTAGCGGCCGGCGAAGCAGGCGACCGTGCGCCTCATGACCTGCCCTCATCGCGAAGGGCGTCGCGCACGTCCTCCGGGACCGGCCCGGCGGTCGCCCACCACGCCTCGCGGGCGTCCTCGGCGACGGCGCGCGCGGTCTCGACGAGGAGCGCGACGCCGCACCGTATGTCCGAGAGGCGCACCACCTCCGCGGCGAAGCGCTCGTCGGGCCCGCGGTCGTGGTAGTTGACGTTGGGCAGCGCGATCGCCGTCGTGTCCCAGCCGTGCACGACGAACGTCGAGGCCTCGCACGTCCCGCCGTCGAGGAGCGCGCGCTGCGTCCGGATCCCGTCGCGCCGAAGGCGCTCGGCCGCGGCGCGCAGGAAGCGCTCGGCTTCGTTGCTGAAGGTGTTGTGGAGGTCGCCGGTGCGGACGACGATCCCGTCGCCGGGCGCGGCGTGGGGAAGGGCGCGGCTCGCCTCGACGGAGACGACGATCGCGTCGCGCGGGATCGCGTCGCCCTCGGCGACGATGCGCGCGCCGTACAGCCCCGTCTCCTCCGCGCGCGTGAACACGGCGGTCACGTCGACGGGAACGTCGTCCTGCGCGAGCTCGCGCAGAGCGTGCGCGACGATGGCGCATCCCGCGAGGTCGTCGGCGGCGACCATGTGGAGCTCGTCGCCGTCGAGGTCGCACGCGGGCAGGTCGAGCGTCGCCCACTGTCCGACGACGAGATCCCCCTCGGAGCGGATGCGCACGCGGCCGGGTGAGTTGTGCACGTGGTCGAGGTCGGGGACGAAGCGGTCGATCGTGGCGCGCTGCGGCGCGCGCGCCGCGTCGTCGTCGTGGACGAGGACGCCCGCGGCGGCCTCGAGGACGCGGCCGCGGAACCCGCCGAGGACGCGCGCGATCCCCTCGCGGCCGTACGCCGAGACGACCTCGAACGCGGGGTGATCGGTGTGCGCGACGAGCGCGAGGGGCCGGCGCGCGCGGCCGCGCCGGACCGTCGCCAAGAGCTGGCCGTAGTCGTCGTCGCGCAGCCCGATCCCGTCGCCCGCCAGGACGGAGCGGATGGCGGAGAGCACGCGCCGTTCGTGGTACGGCGCCGTCGGCGTTCTCCCGATCGCGCGCACCGTCGCGAGGACCGCGTCGGCGTCGGGGAGGCGCGCCATCCAGGCGAGGATACGAGGCGGTACGCTCCGGGCGTGCTCCGTCTGTACGACACGCGGCGCCGGGCCATCCTCCCGTTCCGGCCGCGCGGGCGCGTGGTGACGCTTTACGTCTGCGGCGTCACGCCCTACGACACGACGCACCTCGGCCACGCCCGCACCTACCTCACCTTCGACGTCCTCGTCCGGCTCCTCGAGGCGCGCGGCCGGACGGTCCGCTACGCGCAGAACGTGACGGACATCGACGAGTCGATCCTCCAGCGCGCCGAGCGCGACGGCGTCCCGTGGGACGAGCTCGGGAAGAGCGAGGAGAAGAAGTTCCTCGAGGACATGGCGCGCCTCGGCTGGCGCAAGCCCGACGTCATGCCGCACGCGACGCGCGAGATCCGCCAGATGCAGGACATGATCCTCCGGCTCCTCGACCGCGGCGCGGCCTACTGCGTCGACGGGAGCGTGTACTTCTCCGTCGCGAAGGCGCCGCGCTACGGCGAGCTGTCGCGCCTCTCGCCGGCGAAGATGCGCGCGATCCTGGCTACGCAGGACGACGCGGCGCTCGACGAGCGCCGCCGCCGCGCCCCTCTCGACTTCGCGCTGTGGCGCGGCGTCCCCAACGCGCCGACGTGGCCGAGCCCGTGGGGACGGGGGCGGCCCGGCTGGCACATCGAGTGCTCGGCGATGGCCCTGCATCACCTCGGCGAGACGGTCGACATCCACGGCGGAGGCGCGGACCTCATCTACCCGCACCACGAGAACGAGGTCGCCCAGTCCGAAGCCTGCACCGGTCGCTGCCCCGCCGTCGGCTGGTGGATGCACGCCGGGCTCGTCAGGTTGGACATGGCGAAGATGTCGAAGTCGGACGGGAACATGGTCTTCGTCCGCGACGCCCTCACGCGGGCGTCGCCGGAGGCCCTCCGCTTCTACCTCCTCGACTCGCCCTACCGCCGTCCCTTCGACCACGAGGAGCCGCGCCTCGCCCGCGCGGCCGTCCGCCAGGCCGAGCTCGCGCGGCACCTCGGGCGCCCGAAGCGCACCGACGCGCTCGGCCGCGACGCGGCGACCGGGAAGGTCCTCGGCGCGCTCGAGGCCGATCTCAATGTCCCACGCGCCATCGGCCTGCTCGAGCGGGCGTCGCGGTCGGCGGACGACCGGGTGTGCGCGTCCCTGCGCGTCGTCGCGCACCGGGTCCTCGGCGTCATCTGACGCGGTGAGCGACGCCATCGAGGTCGTCACCCTCGCCGACGGCGCGCAGGATCCCGCGACGATCGCCGAGCGCCTCGCCCGCTTCATCGACGGTGCGCGGTCGTCGCTCGACCTCTCCGTCTACGACGTCCACCTCGGTCCGCGGCTCCGGCCCATCGTGCGCCCGGCGCTCGAGCGCGCCCTCGCGCGCGGCGTCCGCATCCGGTTCGAGCACAACGAGGCGATGGGGGAGAAGACGAAGGGGCCGCCTCCGCCGCGCACCGACCCGGGCGTCGTCCGCGACCTCGACATCCCCATCGTCTCGTTCCCCGGCGTGCCCGACCTCATGCACCACAAGTACGTCATCCGCGACGGCCGTGACCTGTGGGCCGGGTCGACGAACTGGTCGGAGGACTCGTGGTCGCGCGAAGAGAACGTCATCGTGACGCTCGAGTCGCCGGACGTCGCGCGGGCGTACGCCGACGACTTCGAGCAGCTGTGGCGCTCGAACGGGAACGTCGCGCGCGGCGGGCACGTCGGATCGCATCCCGCCGCCGTCGACGGCGCGAGCGTCACACCCTGGTTCGCGCCGGGCCGCGCGCACGCTCTCGTGCACCGCATCGCCGCCGCGATGGGCCACGCGCGGCGCCGGCTGCGCATCGCCTCACCGGTCGTGACCTCGGGCCCGATCCTCGGCACGCTGGCCGAGGTCGCCGAGGAGCGCCGCGTCGACCTCGGGATCGTCGTCGACGCGACGCAGGTGCACGAGGTGCTCTTCCAGTGGCGCGGGCGCGTCGCCTGGAAGCGCTCGACGCTCGAAAGGCTCGTCCACGACGAGCGCACGTCGGGGAAGCGCTCGACGCCCTGGGGCCCGACGACGGTGCACGACTTCATGCACGCGAAGCTGACCGTCGCGGACGACACCGTGTTCGTCGGCAGCTACAACCTCTCGCGGTCGGGCGAGACGAACGCCGAGGACATGCTCGAGATCGAGGACGCCGCTCTCGCCGACCGTCTCGCCGAGTACGTCGACGAGCTGCGACGGCGCTATCCGGCGTTCAGCTGAGGCTCAGTACAGGAGGCGCGTCCGGATCGTCCCCTCGATCTCGTCGAGCTTCTTGCGCAGCGCGAGGCTGACCGGCCGCTCCGCGCCGTCGATGTCGATGACGGCGTAGCCGATCCGCCGGTCGGTCTCGAGGTACTGGCTGGCGATGTTGATGGCCGCGTCGGAGAACACGGCGTTCACCCGCGCGAGCATGCCCGGCTCGTTGCGGTGGATGTGCAGGAGGCGGTGCTTCCCGGCGTGCTCGGGGAGGGCGACCTCCGGGAAGTTGACGGAGCCAAAGGTCGAGCCGTTGTCGCTGTAGGTGATGAGCTTGACCGCGACCTCGCTCCCGATGTTCTGCTGAGCCTCCACCGTGCTGCCCCCGATGTGCGGCGTGAGGATGACGTTGTCGAACTCGCGGAGCGGCGTCGTCAGCTCCTGCTCGTTCGACTGCGGCTCCTCGGGGTAGACGTCGATCGCCGCCCCGCCGACCTGCCCCGACGCGAGGGCGCGGGCGAGAGCGTCGATGTCGACGACCGTCCCGCGCGAAGCGTTGATGAGCTTCGCGCCCTTGCGCATCTTCGCGAGCCGCTCCTCCCCCATGAGGTGGAAGGTGCGCTCCGTCTCCGGGACGTGGAGCGTCACGACGTCGGCGCGCTCGAGGAGCACCTCGAGCGTCGCGACCGGCGAGGCGTTGCCGAGCGAGAGCTTGGTCTCGATGTCGCTGTACAGGACGCGCATGCCCAGGCTCTCGGCGAGGACCCCGACCTGCGTGCCGATGTGGCCGTAGCCGACGATCCCGAGCGTCTTGCCGCGGACCTCCGTCGCGCCCGACACCGCCTTCATCCACCGCCCGCGGTGCGCCGCGGCGTTCCGCTCCGGCACGCCGCGCGCGAGCATGACGACCTCGGAGATGACGAGCTCGGCGACGCTGCGCGTGTTCGAGAACGGCGCGTTGAAGACGGGGATACCCCGCGTCTCGGCGGCGGTCAGATCGACCTGATCCGTCCCGATGCCGAAGCAGCCGATCGTGATGAGCTTATCGGCGCGCGCGAGGACGTCCTTCGTCAGATCCGTGCGCGAGCGGATCCCGACGATGTGCGCGCCACGGATGCGCTCGACGAGATCGTGCTCGGGGAGCGCCTTCTCCTGGTAGTCGATGTTCGTGTAGCCCGCGACGTTGAACGCTTCGACCGCGCTCTTGTGGATCGACTCGAGGAGGAGCACGCGGATCTTGTCCTTGTCGAGCGAGGTCGCCTTCCCCACGTGCGCAGACTACGCGATCGATGTCGCGGACGCGCGTGGACGGTGCGGATCGGCGCGTCGACCGCCGGCCGTTACCCTTGGCCCTCGTGGCTGAGCGCTCTCCGACGCCGGCGGCCGCCCCTCTGCCCGTGCTCTCGATGCACGCGATGTACGTGTGCGATGGCGCGCACGTCGACGGCTACCTCAGCCGGCCCGTCGACGTCGGCCCCTGGCCGGCGATCGTCGTCGGCCATTCCTACCGCGGTCTGACGCCTTTCTATCGAGAGTGGTCGCGCCGACTCGCCGCCGAAGGCTTCGTCGTGCTCGTGCCGGACCTCTACGAGGGGCACGTCGCGGCGGACGACGCGGAGGCCGCGCGCCTCAAGGCCTCGCTCGACTTCGACCGCGCCGCGCGCCAGCTCGCCGGCGCCAGGGGATACCTGCGCGGACTCCCGTTCGTGAGGGACGCGTTCGGCATCACCGGTCACTGCCTCGGCGGCGGGCTCGCGCTCATGGCGCTCGCGCGGTCGGAGACCGACGCCTTCGCCTGCGCCGTCATCTACTACCACAGCGTGTACCCGGACGACGCGGAGCTCCGCCGCATCCACTGCCCGGTGCTCGGCCACTTCGGTACCGCGGACGCGCTCACGCCGCGCGCCGAAGTGGAGAAGCTCGAGCAGGCGCTCCACGACGCGGGGCAGCCCTTCCAAGCGGAGTGGTACGAGGGGATGGGCCACGCGTTCGCCAATCGCGCCGATCCCACTCCCGACCAGCGGGCGGCATCCGAGGCGGCGTGGGTGCGGACGATCGCGTTCTTCCGCTCACACCTTTGAGACGCTCCCCACACATCGGGCCGTAGACTGACGTCATCGGCCCGGTCGCCTAGTGGTCTAGGGCGTCTCCCTTTCAAGGAGAAGGTCACGGGTTCGAATCCCGTCCGGGCTACTGACCGCGTCGCTACTGGTCTTTATCGCACCCGCCGCAGGGCTGGGACGCTTCTCTGCTGTGGAGGACGCATCTCTGCAGGACGCTTCTCTGAGTTCGCGATCGCCGCGCGAGGCGCGGTGAAGGGCGAGGGCGCCCGACACCGCTCGGCCAGCGGACGCTGCTTGCAGTAGCGGTCGACCATCCGCGGCGTCGTCCAGCCGCCCTCGACCTGCAGATCGAACGACGTCCCCGAGCCCGAGCGGTTGTAGTTGGTCGCCCAGGTGTGCCGGAGCATGTGGGCGCAGAGGTCGCGGATGCCGGTCCGGACCTTGAGCCGGTCGAAGAGCCGTTTGACGGCCTGTGCCGTGAGCGGTCCGCCCCGCCGTCCGGTGAAGAGCGGCGCGTCCTCGTCGTTGTCGCCATTCCGGAAGTCGCGGATGTACCGGTCGAGCTCCTTGGTCGTCTCGATGGGGATGGCGACCTCGCGCGGTCGAATCGACTTGCTCGTGCTCGCGCGCACGCGGAGCTGCCGCTCCATGATGTCGACGTCGCCGAGGCGCAGTCCGATGAGCTCGCCCCGCCGGAGGCCGGTGCCCAGGAGCGTCATGACGATGGCCCGGTCGCGCTCGGCGGTCTCGCCTTCGGCCGCACGCTCGATGACCCGGAACATCTCCGGGTCGCTGAGGTTGCGGCGGCGTTCCTCCTTGACCTTGGGCTGACGCAGCCGACGCAGGACCGATTCGCCGCCGTCGTGATGGATGCCCATCTCGGCCAGACCCTTCGCCAGCGACCGCAGGGCCACCCACGCCGTGCGCGCCGACTCGGCCGAGACCGCCTTGCGGGCCTGCAGGAAGCGCCCGACCGTCCCCGGCTCGATGTCGGCGACCAGCGCTGGCCGCCCCAGCTCGCGCTCGCACCACTGCGTGAACATCCGGATGGAGCGCCGGTAGTTGCCGGCCGTGACCGAGGACAGGTCGTCGCGGTGGACCAGGAAGGATCCGATCACCTCCTCATCGAGAGGCGTCTCCGGGCCTCTCATGTCTTGCCATCTGCGCGGGAGGGCCATTCCACATTCCTTCCCGCGCCGGACCGACCGGCCGACGACTGTACCCCTGCGGCCGTTCGTGCGGCCGAGCCGCGGCCGCACATCCCGCCGAGAGGCCGGACGCAGCGCTGGGCCGACCGGCCGAGGGACGGCCGTAACCGGATGGTGGATGGCCGTGTCCGGATGGCGTCCGGCCGGACGCGGCCGCAGCTCGGCCCGATCATCGGCCGAGGGCCGCCGGCCATCGCCCAGCTGCGGCCGCGTTCGGCCGGACGACAGGCCGCGATGGCGCCCCATTCGGCCGCCTCACGGGCCGACACCGGCCGACCGCAGGCGGCCCACGGCGATATGGCAGGCGCGCATGGAGCGGTCGATGCCGATGGCGCCTCGGCCCAGCGCGGCGGCCGCGAGGAGGGTCGTCCCACTGCCGCAGAAGGGGTCGATGACGATGCCTTCTGGCGGCGCCGCGAGAGCGACGAGGAGGCGGACGAGATCGTCCGGCTTCTGCGTGGGGTGGCCCGTCCGATCGCGCCTTCGCGTGCGGTGTGTCGCGAGCACCGTCCCGACGGTCGCGGCCACCGTCCGGCCGAGGACATCCGGATCATCGGCCGCTCCGGCCAGCCGCGACGCGGAGGGGACCGCGCCGCGACCTGGACGTTCCGCCAACGCGTCCTCCGCGCTCACCCGCAGCAGCCCGCTCACGGCGATGGCCTCGTGCTCCGGCCGCAGATAGCCGGGTGCCGGCCGGAACCCTTGGCGATGCACCCACACGATCATCTGCAGCGGCGCTTCTGGCGGGTCTCCGCGGACCTCGCGCAGCGCGGACATGAATACGTCGAAGCGACGGCGCGGAGCGAAGGTGAGGATCGGGCCGTTGGGGACGACGACGCGGTCGACCTCGCGCATCCAAGCCACGTACCACTCGCGGCAGCGCGGGCCGTCCCAGCTCGCCGCGTGCTCGCCGTACGGCGGGTCGGTGACGCAGGCGTCGCAGATCGCAGTCGGAAGCGAGCGGAGGACGGCCAGGGCGTCGCCCCGGTAAAGGGCGAGTCCGGCGGCCTCGAAGAGAGGCGTGCGCGCCGCGGCGACCGAGCTCACGGCGAGGCTCCCTCGTTCTCCCGGAGGACCTCCCCCTCTTTAGTCCCTGCGACGATGCAATCCTGCAAACATTCGGTGGCGGGCAGGATCGTCAGTTCCTGGGGCAGGGGCTCGCCCAGGACGAGCCGCGCCGTCCGGCGGGGACGGTCCTCGAGATTGCG
>JAJYLV010000051.1 GCA_021787445.1 Chloroflexota bacterium
CCGCGTGCCGATCTTCGCCGCCGACCCGACGGGGCGCGGGCCGTGGCACAGCCTCGCGATGGGCGTCATGAAGCGGCCCGTCCTCGTCCTCGTTCCCATCATCGCCGTCATCGGGGTCATCGCCTCGCCCATCGTGCACATCGACCTCGCGAACGGGGACGTGACGATGCTGCCGAAGCGCGAGGAGTCGCGCGCCGCGTACGACAAGCTCATCTCCGATTTCCCCGGAGCGGGGCAGACCCACGTCCAGGTCGTCGTCGACTACGCGGGCGGAGATCCGCTCAACGCCGGCCACATCCCGCAGCTCGTCGACCTGCAGCGGAAGCTCGCTGCCCTGCCGAACGCGCAGAAGGTCTCGAGCCCGTTCTCGCTCGACCCGCGGCTCGACGCGAGCGCGTACACGGCGCTCTACACGCTGCCCGCGAGCCAGCTCCCGCCGCAGCTGCAGGCCGTCGTGAGCGCGATCGGCCCGCAGCGCCTGGCGGCCCTGCGCGAGCAGACCGTCGGTCCGCACATCGTCCTCTACGACGTCGCGACGGACCTGCAGGAGAACAGCGACGCGGCACACCAGCTCGTGCGCGACGCGCGCGCGCTCGCCGCGCCCCCCGGCGCGGAGAAGCTCGTCACCGGGTTCCCGGCGAGCGACCTCGACACGGTCACGTTCATCGAGAGCCGCACCGTGCCCGCGGTCGCGTACGTCATGCTCGCGACGGCGATCGTCCTCTTCCTCCTCCTCGGTTCGGTCGTCCTGCCCCTCAAGGCGATCGTCATGAACCTCCTCTCCATCGGCGCGTCGTTCGGCGCCCTCGTGTTCGTCTTCCAGGAAGGCCATTTCGCCGATCAGCTCGGCTTCACCGCCTCGGGCACGATCGATCCGACGCTGCCGGTGATCATGTTCTGCAGCCTCTTCGGCCTCTCGATGGACTACGAGGTGCTTCTTCTCTCGCGCATCCAGGAGGAGTACGTGCGCACCGGCGACAACACCGGCGCCGTCGCCGAAGGGCTCGAGCGCAGCGGGCGGCTCATCACCGGCGCGGCGGCGATCATGGTCGGTGTCTTCCTCGCGTTCGGCCTCGCCGAGATCTTCCTCATCAAGGCGCTCGGCCTCGGGATGGCGCTCGCCGTGGCGATCGACGCGACGCTCGTGCGCGCGCTCGTCGTGCCCGCGACGATGCGGCTCCTCGGACGGGTGAACTGGTGGGCGCCGGGCCCTCTCGCGCGCCTCTACCGGCGTCTCGCGCTCAGCGAGCGGCAGGGCGAAGGCTTCGTCACGGCGGATACCGCCTAGACGCGGTGCCGCCGTACGATGCCGCCGTGCAGGAGGGGACGGCACTGCGTCCGCTCGGCGTCGGCGACATCGTCGACCGCGTCTTCGCCCTCTACCGCTCGCGCCCGCTCCTGTACCTCACCGTGGCGGCGATCCCGTACCTCGTCCTCGTCCTCGTCCTCGTCGCGCTGACCGCGCTCTTCGCCGGCGCGCTCGTCCCGCTCGGGTCCCTCGCGACCGACGACGCGGGGCCCTCGGTCGATCGCGTCGTCGCCTCCGCCGGCGCGCTCGTCACGTACGGCACGCTCGTGCTCGTCGCGGCGCTCCTCATGAGCCTCGTCCAGAGCGGATCGCTCGTCGCCGCCGCCGCGGCGCGCTACATGGGGAAGGAGACGAGCGTGGGCGCCGCGCTGGGCGCCGGGCTTCACGCCGCGCCGCGCCTCCTCGGCATGGGCATCGCCGCCGTGATCGCGGTCAGCGTGCTGTGGACGGCGCTCATCATCGGGATGGCGATCTCGCAGCAGTGGTGGTCGGTCCTCATCGGCGTCGTCGTCGGCCTCGTCGCGACGCTCTACCTCGCCGCGTCATGGATGGTCTCGCCGGCGATCGTGGTGCTCGAGAGCGCGGGTCCGCTCGCGGCGCTCCGGCGGGCGTGGCGCCTCGCGGAGGGCGGCCGCTGGCGCATCCTCGGGCTCATCGTGCTCCTCGTGATCCTGCAGGCCGTCGTCTCGAGCCTGCTGTCGTTCTTCGTCATCGCCTCGCTCGTCACCGATCGCACCGTCCAGCTCGTCCTGCAGCAGGCGGTGAACCTGCTCGCGACGATCGCGTGGGCGCCGGTCTACTGGGGCACGTTCGCTGTCCTCTACTACGACCTGCGCGTGCGCAAGGAGGCGCTCGACCTCCAGCTCGCGGCGGAGGCCCTGCCGCGCGAGGTCTAGCTTTCCTCGCCGTCGTCGCGCTGGGCCTCGCGCTCCAGACGACGGGCGCCGACGCCGACACGCTCGGCCGCCAGGCGTACCGCGAGCGGCTCACGGCGGCGCGGGGCCTCGTCGTGGAGGCGCGCGCGGCGCCGATCGCCACGCGCGGCGGGATCGTCGGCGCCGCCAAGGCGCTCCTCCGCCGCACGACCGCCCTCGACGTCGCCGGTACGGCCGTGCCCGTCGACGACGGCGCGCTCGCGGCCGGCCTCGCGACCGACGACGCCTCGCTCGACGCCGCCGCGAGCGAGATCGACCTCCTGGTGCGATCGCTCGACGCGGAGGACGCGGTCGACCCGACCGCGGCGGACGCGCGCTTGCGGCAGCTCGCGGCCCAGCGCCACACCGGCGCGCCGCGGCTCTCGATCCCCGCCGTCATCGCCGCTTGGGTGGCGCGCTTCCTCGCGGGCCTCGGGGGCACGCCGCCCGACCAGCGGATCCCGATCGTCGCCGTCGGCGGCGTCTGCCTGGCCGCGCTCGTCCTCGTCCTCGGGATCCTCGGCCGCGACCTCCGCGAGCGCTTCCGGAAGGACGTCGTCCTGCCCGAGCTGCGCGCGGCGCGCGCGGCCGACCCCGCGGAGCACCTGGGCGCGGCGGACGACGCGCTGCGCGCCGGCCACGCGCGCGACGCGATCCACCGCCTGTACCTCTACGCGCTCGCCTCGCTCGCGGCGCACCAGACCATCCGCTATGACCCCTCGCTCACCGACGGCGAGGTCCTGTCGCGCGCCCTCACCATCCCGCACGCGGACGCGCTCCGCGAGCTCGTCGAGCTCCACGGACGCGTCTGGTACGGGCTGCACGACGCGCGTGCCGCGGACGCCGAGCGCGCCCGCAGCCTCGCGCTCCGAGCGGCGGCGTGATGCGCGCGCTCCGCCGCCTCAACGTCCTCTACGTCGTCGCCATCGCGCTGTTCGCCGCGGCGCTCGCGGTGACCGTGGCGTCGACATCGGGAGGGGGCGGCCGCGCCGCGCGGAGCGCGTCGGTGTACGACGACGGGCCCGGGGGCACGGCCCTGCTGCGCCAGTGGCTCGAGCAGAGCGGCATCCGCACCCTTGTGCTGCAGGGCGCAAGCTTCGATCCCGACCCCGCCCGCGAGCCCGTCCTCTTTCTCCTCGGCGCGTCGGAGCCCCTCACCGCGTCCGACGTCGCCGCGCTGCGGCAGTACGTCTCGTCGGGCGGGACGCTCGTCGTCGCGACCGAGGCCGGCCTCGCGGAGGCGCCCCTCCTGGACGCGTACGGCGTGCACCTCGCGGGGCTCGTCGCGGGCTCGGTCCTCGACACGGTCGCGCCGCTCGGGACGACCGCGGATGCGCGACGCGTCTCCATCGACCGCGGTCGCGAGGTCGCCGCGGGCGGGCGCGCGCTGCCGGTCGTCCGCGCCGGATCGGGCGACCTCGCGGCAGCGATCCCCGACGGGCGCGGCGCGATCTACGTCGTCGGCAGCCTCGCCCCGTTCCTCACGGGGCAGATCGCCGAGGCCGACAACGGCCGCTTCATCCTCGGCCTCGCCGCCGCCGCCGCGCGGCCGGGCGGCGCCGTCGCGTTCGACGAGTACCACCACGGCGCGCACCCGCCGGCCGACGCGCTGGCGGTCCTCGAGCGGACGTGGCCCGGCCGCGCGTTCCTCCTCGCGGGGCTCCTCGTCCTCGGCTACCTCGCCGTGACCGGCCGCCGCCTCGGCCCGCCGCTGCCGCTCGAGCACCGGCCCGCGCGGTCCGAGCTCGAGCACGTCCGCGCCTTCGCCGGGCTGGTGCGCCGCTCGGGACGGAGCGAGATCGCGCGCGACCGGCTGCGGCGCGACCTGCGCGGCGGCATCGCTCGCGCCGTCGGGCTCGACCCCGGCGCGCCGATGGACCGCCTCCTCGCGGCGTTCGAGCGCATCTCGCCGGAGCGCGCGGCCGAGGCGCGCGAGATCGACGCGCAGCTCGCGCGCGGCGGCGACGCCGAGCTCCTGCGTATCGTGCGGCGTATCGACGCGCTGCTGCACCCCGAGGAGGCCTCCGCGTGACCGTCGCGCTCGGCGCGCGCGACGTCGCGGCGCGCTTCAGCGCCGAGGTCCACCGCATCGTCGTCGGCCAGGAGGAGACCGTCCGCCTTTCGCTCATCGCGCTCCTCCTCGCGGGCCACCTCCTCATCGAGGGGGTGCCCGGCACGGCCAAGACCCTCCTCGCGCGGACGGTCGCGCACCTCATCGGCGGCAGCTTCAAGCGCATCCAGTTCACTCCCGACCTCATGCCGAGCGACGTGGTCGGGACGACCGTCTACGAGATCGCGACGAGCTCGTTCCGCATCCGGCGCGGACCGATCTTTGCGAACGTCGTGCTCGCCGACGAGGTGAACCGCGCGCCGGCGAAGACGCAGTCGGCGCTCCTCGAGGCGATGGAGGAGCGCCAGGTGACCCTCGAGGGCGAGGCCCTCCCGCTCCCCGAGCCGTTCCTCGTCCTCGCGACGCAGAACCCGGTCGAGTACGAGGGCACCTATCCGCTGCCTGAGGCCGAGCTCGACCGCTTCCTCTTCAAGGCCCTCGTCCGCTACCCCGCGCCCTCCGAAGAACGCGCGATCCTGCGCGCGCACGACCGTCGTGTCCCGCTCGCCGACGTCGCCGCGCTCGAGCCGCTGCCCGCCGGAGCGCTCGCCGCGGCACGCGCCGAGGTCGAGGCGGTCACCGTCGCCGATCCCGTCCTCGACTACATCGCGCGCATCGTGGAGGCGACGCGGACGTCGCCCGACGTCATGCTCGGCGCCAGCCCGCGCGCGGGCGTGCACCTCATGCGCGCGGCGAAGGCCGCCGCCGCTCTCGACGGGCGCGACTTCGTGACGCCCGACGACGTGAAGGCGCTCGCCTCCGCGGCGCTGCGACACCGCATCGTCCTCAAAGCCGAGGCCGAGATCGAGGGCCTCGACGCCGACGCCGCCCTTCGCCGTGTCCTGGGCCGTCTCGACGTCCCGCGCTAGGCGTTGATCTCCCAGGTCCCGATCCCGAGGCCGCGACTCCTCGCGCTCGCGCTCGTCGCCGCCGCGCCGCTCGCGCTCGGCGGCGTCTCGCTCGCTTTCGTCTGGGTGAGCGTGGGCGTCGCGCTCGTCGCGGCGGCGCTCGTCGCGGTCGACATGCGCGCGACGCCCCGCCCCTCGTCGCTCCCCGTGCGACGCTTCGCGGAGCCGCAGCTCTCGCTCGGCGCGCCGAACAGGATCGAGCTGCGCATCGCGGATCCGTTCGCTCGCGCGCTGCGCGTGACCGTGCGCGACGACGTGCCGGCCGCGTTCGACGTCGACCGCAGACGCACCGAGGTCGACGTGCCGGCGCACGGCGAGGCGAGGGTGACCTACGTCGCGCGCCCTCGCCACCGCGGCACCTTCCGCTTCGGTGACGTCCACCTCCGCGTGCGCGGACCCTTCGATCTCCTCGAGCGGCAGGGGAGCGTCGCCGCGTCGGCGGAGGCGCGCGTGTACCCCGACCTGCGCGAGATCCGCCGCTACGAGGTGACGCTGCGGCGGGGTCTCGCGTACGACGCCGGTCAGCGCCGGGCGCGGATCGCGGGCGGGGGCGGCGTGTTCGAGCGGCTGCGCGAGCACCAGCCGGACGACGACCCGCGGTCGATCTCGTGGAAGGCGACCGCGAAGCGCGGCCGCCCCATCACCGTCGAGCACGAGACCGAGCGGCAGCAGCGCGTCCTCGTGCTGCTCGACGCCGGCCGGATGATGTCGAGCACGCTCGGCGGGCTCACCAAGCTCGACCACGCCGTGAACACCGCGCTCATGCTCGCGTACGTCGCGACGGCGAAGGGCGACGAGGTGGGGCTCCTCGGCTTCGCCGACGACGTGCGCGCGTACGTCGTCCCCCGGCGCGGCCGCGCGCAGTTCCTGCGCATCACCGAGGAGCTGCGGCGGATCGAGGTGACGACGACCGAGGCCGACCCTTTGCGCGCGCTCGAGTTCCTTCGCGCGCGCGCGGCGCGCCGCTCGCTCGTGGTCCTCTTCACCGACCTCGTGAGCGAGGAGGCGTCGCGCGCGCTCGTCGCCGCCGTCACGCGTCTCGCCGGCGGGAACGTCGTCCTCTGCTGCCTCCTCTCCGACCCGCAGCTCGACGCGGTCGCGGAGCGGACGCCCGCGTCGACGGAGGAGCTCTACGAGCGCGTCGTCGCCGAGAACGTCATCGACGCCCGCGCGAGGGCCATCGCGACGCTGCGCCAGCACGGCGTGCACGTGATCGACGTGCCCGCCGAGCGGCTCACCGTCGCGACCATCCAGCGCTACCTCGAGCTGAAGAAGCGGGTCATCTGACCTGGCGGCGCCACCCGGATCGGCTCGTATCATCTCTTCCAGGGCGATGGACCTCGCCCGACGCTTCCGCGTCGGACCGCAGCGGCCGCTGCCGATAGCTCCTCCGCACCACCTTTCCGACGGGAGGCGTCATTTGGCGGTCCACAGCGTCCTCTTCCGGCGCGCCGAAGATCGAGATGCGGCGAGGGACGAGCCGCCGTTCTTCCGCGACCTCAACCTCGATCGGGTCATCGACGCGATCGTCGCGGGGCGCGAGCAGTACGACCTGAAGCCCTTCTTCTCCGCGCCCCTGCGCGACGTCGACGAGGTGGCCTACCGGCACGAGGTCTTCCGGGATCTCGAGCGCCCGGACGTCGCCGCGGGCATCCGCGCGTTCGCGCAGGCGATGCGCTCGAGGCGCGAGCATCTCGAGCAGGTCACCAAGCTGCGCTACCAGCTCCAGAAGCAGGCGTGGTCCCTCGATGCCATCGGCATCTACGTCGACGCCGTGCGCACTCTCTGCGAGCACCTGCGCGCGGTCGGCATCCGCTCGCGCGGCTTGCTCGCGCTGCGCGACCACCTCAGCCGATACGTCGCCTCCGACGGATTCGTCGCTCTCGCGTCCGACACCGCCGAGCGGAAGGACGCGCTCGCGAAGATCGAGTACGGACTCCACATCGAGGCCGGCCGCGTCACCGTCGGCTACTACGAGGGCGAGGCCGACTATGCGACGGAGGTCCTCGCGGCCTTCGAAAAGTTCGAGCGCGGCGCCGCGAAGGACTACCGGCGCCGCTATCGCGACGACCTCGAGATGGACCAGGTCGAGGCGGGGGTCCTCGAGCGCGTCGCGCTGCGCTTCCCCGAGGTCTTCGGCGCCCTCGCGGAGCACTGCCGGCGGCACGCCGACCACCTCGACCCCACGGTGGCCGCGTTCGACCGCGAGGTCCAGTTCTACCTCGCGTACCTCGAGCTCATCGCGCGCTTCCGGCCGCTCCATCTCGGGTTCAGCTATCCCGTCGTGTCGGACCGCTCGAAGGAGATGTGCGCGCGAGACACGTTCGACCTCGCTCTCGCGACGAAGCTGCTCGAGGCGAAGAAGGCGCCGGTGCCGAACGATCTGGAGCTGACCGGCGCCGAGCGGATCGTCGTCGTCACCGGGCCCAACAGCGGCGGCAAGACGACCCTGGCGCGCACCGTCGGACAGCTGCACTACTTCGCCAGCCTCGGCTGTCCCGTCGCGGGCCGGGAGGTGCGGCTCTTCCTGACCGATCGGATCTTCACCCACTTCGAGCGCGCGGAGCGGCTCGGCGACCTGCGCGGGAAGCTCAAGGATGACCTCCTGCGCATCCACGGCATCCTCGAGCGTGCGACCTCGTCGAGCGTCCTCATCCTCAACGAGGCGTTCACCTCGACCACGTTCCGCGACGCGCTCTTCCTCAGCACGAAGGTCATGGAGCGGATCGTCCGGCTCGACCTGCTGTGCGTGTGGGTCACCTTCGTCGACGAGCTCGCGTCGATGGGAGCCACGACGGTGAGCATGGTCAGCCAGGTCAGCCCCGCGGATCCCGCGATCCGCACGTTCAAGATCGAGAGGCGTCGGCCCGACGGTCGCGCCTATGCCGATGCCATCGCCGCCAAGCACGGTCTCAGCTACGAGCGCTTGCGCGAGCGGCTCCGATCGTGAGGGCCTTCCTCCTCTCGTGAGGGCCTTCCTCCTCCACCGCGAGCGCGACTTCGAGCTCGAGAGCGGGATGCCGCCCAACGAGAAGGCGCTCGTGCAGGATCTGGGGCTCGACCTCCTCTTCGCGACGATGGCGGCGGGCGACGAGTACCTGCTGGGCGTCGCGCGGCGCGTCGTGCTCTCGAGCCTGCGCGACCCGGAGGAGATCGTGTACCGCCAGCGCGTGCTGCAGGACTGCGTCGACCATCCCGACGTCGCGAGGCGGATCTATGCAACGGCCGTGCAGGCGATCGCGGCGGAGCGCCATGTCTGGCACAGCTTCTACGACTCGCCCGAGCTCCTGCTGCACCGCTCGCTCGAGGTCCTCGGGATCCTCATGGGCTCGCTGCGCGCGCTGCGGCGCGTCGCCGACGATCACGCCACCGCGTTCCGCTCGGAGGGCTTCCGCGCGTTCTTCGGGATGGTCGAGCACGAGCTCGACGACGCGTTCCTCGCGAGCGTCGACGAGCAGCTGCGCCAGCTGCGCTTCCCGCACGGCGCGCTGATCAGCGCGCGCCTCGGCAAGGGCAGCAAGGGGACGCGCTACGTCCTTCGCAAGCCGAACGTGACCCAGCGCAGCTGGTGGCAGGACCTCCGCCTCCGCCTGCCGTTCCAGCGGCCCTCGCCGTTCACGCTCTCCATCCATCCGCGCGACGAGGCGGGCTTCCGCGCCCTGGCCACTCTTCGCGAGCGGGGCTTCAACGAGGTCGCCAGTGCCCTCACGCGGTCGGCCGAGCACCTCCTCAGCTTCTTCGCGATGGTCCGCTTCGAGGTCGGCTTCTACCTCGCGTCCCTGAACCTGCGCGACGCGCTCATCGCGAAGGGGGAGCCGGTGTGCTTCCCGGAGCCGGCGCCGCCGGGGAGCGACGCGCTGGGCTGCCGTGGGCTCTACGAGGTCTGCCTCGCGCTACGGGTCGAGCAGCGGGTCGTCGGCAATGACGTCGGCGGCGACGGCAAGTCCCTCGTCATGGTGACGGGCGCGAACCAGGGCGGGAAGTCGACCTTCTTGCGGAGCCTCGGCCTGGCGCAGCTGATGATGCAGGCCGGCATGTTCGTCGGCGCCGAGGCCTTCCGCGCCGACGTGCGCGACGGCCTCTTCACGCACTTCAAGCGCGAAGAGGACGTGACGATGAGCAGCGGCAAGCTCGAGGAGGAGCTCGTGCGCGCGAGCGAGCTCGCCGGCCTCGTCCGCCCGGCGAGCCTGGTCCTCTTCAACGAGTCCTTCGCCGCCACGAACGAGCGCGAGGGGGCGGAGATCGCCCAGGCGATCGTCCGCGCGCTCGTCGAGCTCGGCGTCAAGGTCGTCTTCGTCACGCACTCGTACGAGCTCGCGGGGAGCTTCTACGAGCATCGGCGGCCGGATGCCCTCTTTCTGCGGGCGGAGCGCCTTCCCGACGGCGAGCGCACTTTCCGGCAGATCGAGGGCGAGCCGCTGCCGACGAGCTTCGGCGAGGACCTGTACCGGGAGGTCTTCGGAGCAGGCTCCGCCTCGTGACGCCGCAGGGGAGCGGATCGGGCGCTCTCGCTGCGCGCCCCTCCGCACGTCGTGTCGCCGCAGAGGCTGACGATCCCCAGAAGGATGACGAGGTGCGCGCGGTGCTCTCGTTCAGGAGCTCGTCATCCGTCGCCCCGCGAGCAGGACATATGCCCACAGCGCCGATCCCGTCAGGAGGCCGACGCCGAGCTTGCCCCACACCGGGAGGAGCGTCGGCGAGACGAACGCCTCGATCGTGCCCGCGACGCCGAGGACGACGACGGTGAGCACGACGATGCGCACCGCCTGCGCGCCCGCGAGACGCAGCGCGTCGGCGCGCGAGAGCTCGCCGGGATGGAGGATGGCCCACGCGACGCGCAGGCCCGCGCCCGCCGAGAGGACGATCGCGGAGATCTCGAGGAAGCCGTGCGCGAGGACGAACGTGAGCAGCGCGGGCTCGCCCTCGCCGCCGTGCAGGACGGCGAAGGTCGCGCCGAGGCTCGCGCCGTTGAGAAGGAGCACGACGATGGTGAGGACCCCGGCGGTCAGCCCTCCGGCGAAGGCGACGACGGCGATCTGAACGTTGTTGACGATGATGAGCGGGCCGGCGATGGGGCGGAGGTCGAGGGGGATCTCGCTCCCCGGCCGCCGCTGCGCGAGCTCCCGCTTCGCCTGCTCCGAGAGCGCGCTCGCCGCGACGTCCGGCGTGAGGACCCCGAGGACGTAGCTGACGAGAGCGGGCAGGACGAGCGCGGCGAGCGCGACGAGCGTGAAGGCGGCGTTCGCGCGCACCGTCTCCGGCACGTCGTGCACGACGAAGCGGCGCAGGCGCCCGCCGCTCGTCGGCGCCTCGCTGTACACGAGCGCGTGCGCCGCCGCGACGAGGTCGTTGAGGCGCTCGGTCACCGCGTCGCGGGGATGGTCGCGCTGCGCGAGCGCGAGATCGCTCGTCGCGGCGCGGTACAGCTCGCCCAGCTCGAGGATCTCGTCGGCCTCGAGACGGGATGCGCGATCGCGCGCCTTCTCGACGAGGTGCGCGAGGCGCGCCCAGCGCGGCCGGCGGTCCTCGATGAAGCGGTCGACGGACTGGACGGCGCGCATAGCCGTTATCTTTGCGGATCGGAGTCGCGACTCATAGATGCCAAGCCCCACCGCGGGCTTCCGGACCGTGCTCAGCCTCGAGACCCCGGATCACGTCGTCCTCGGATACGACCTCGCCGGGGCGGGGAACAGGGGCTTCTCGGCGCTCGTCGACGTCGTCATCGCCGTGCTCCTCGTCATCGGGGTCCAGGCGCTCGCCGCGGTCGTGTCGCTCGTCGTCCCGCCCGTCGTGATGCACGCCCTCGCCGGCGCCGAGGTGATGCTCACGCTGCTCGTCGCGTGGGCCTACTTCATCCTCCTCGAGTGGCTGTGGAACGGGCGCACGGTGGGCAAGCGCCTCTTCGGCCTGCGGGTCATCGCCGCGGACGGGTCGCCGGCCTCGTTCGTCGCGGTCCTGGTGCGGAACCTGGTGCGCGCGGTCGACTTCCTCCCCGCGCTCTACGGGGTCGGCCTCCTCGCGATCGTCGTGTCGGGCCGCGCGCAGCGCCTCGGTGACCTCGCCGCCGGCACGTTCGTCGTGCGCGCGCCGCGCCCGCGCATGGACCTGCTGTCGCTGCGGACCGTCGCCCCCGCCGCGGAGGGCTCTCCGGTCCCCGTGGGGCGCCTCCCGGGCGAGCTCCAGCGGCTCGTCCGCGAGTTCGTCGCGCGCGAGGGCACGCTGGATCCGGCTCGCCGCCGTGAGATCGCCGCGCGGATCGCGGCCGCGCTCCGCTCGCGCCTCCCCGAGGGCGGCGCCGCCGACGACGCCGAGCTCATCCGGGCCGTCGCGCGCTCGCTGCGCGAGAGCGGAGGCCGCGGGGCGTCCTAGCGCCGATCAGCCACGCTGGTGAGCGGTCGTATCATCCCGGTAGCGGCCGATGAGCAACCAACGGGATGCGTTACGCCCCGTCACGGTCCAGGTGATCGCGTATGCCCCGACCGTGTTCCGTCACTGCCAGCACTGCGAGGTCGCGTTCGCCGGCCTCGGCGTCGGCGACCAGATGCACGCACGCGAGGCGCAGAACGCCCTCCCCCAGGAGCTCCTCGACGAGTTCCAGAAGGTCTCCGATTGGATCCACTCCGTCCTCGAGCGTCATGGTGACCGCGTGAAGGTGTCGGTCATCGATGCGGCGTCGATCGAAGGCGTGTGGACGTCCTTGCGCCACGGCGCGCGGCGGTATCCCGCCGTCATCGTGGACGGCAAGGACAAGGTCCTCGGAACGGACTTCGCGCGCGCCGATCGGCTCATCGACCAGCGGCTCGACGCGCGGCGCGAGGGAAGGGGGGCTGCCTAGGGATCGATGTTCCGATCCCCAGCTGGACTGGGCGCGAGGCGATCTTCGCTACGTGGAGGGAGGTCAGCCTTTGAACTCACTCTGGGTCGTCGTCATCGGCGTCGTCGTCATCTATCTCGCGTACAACTACTACGCGCGCCGGATCGACCGGGTCGTCATCCAGGCCGACGCGAAGAAGGCCACCCCGGCGACCATGTACATGGACGGCGCGGACTTCGTGCCCACCAGCCGCTTCGTCCTCTACGGCTATCACTTCAAGTCGATCGCAGCCGCCGGTCCCATCGTCGGCGTCATCACCGCCGCGAACATCTGGGGCTGGGTCCCGTCGATCATCTGGCTGATGGTCGGCGTGAGCTTCATCGGGTGGGCGAGCGACTACTCCGCGATCATGCTGGCGGTCCGCA
>JAJYLV010000052.1 GCA_021787445.1 Chloroflexota bacterium
CGGCCGGACGAGGTGCACGCGGGACCATCGCGGCAGCCCGCGCAGGAGCGGCCGCACCGGCGCGCCGAGGAGGAGCAGAGGAGCCGCGATCGACATGAGGAGCATGTGCTGGATCATGTGGACGCTGAAGAGCTGCGAGGCGAGCGCGTCGATGGGGGAGAGGAGCGCGGCGCCGATCGCGGCGAGGCCCATGAAGAAGAGGGCGCTCCGCCATGCCGGCCACGGATGCCCGCCCGGCCGCGAGCTCTGCGCTCCGTCGAGGTACAGCGCGGCGATCAGCCCGAAGGAGATGGCGAGGACGAGGTTCACCGGGAGCTCACTTCCCCGGCGTGATCACCACGTAGGTCGAGATCGCCCGCCCCGACGCGGTGGTCGCGAGGACGTCGAACCTCGTCGGGCCCGCCGGCAGCGTCACGTCCGCAATGTAGTGGCCGATCGGGTCGAAGGGCCGCGCGGCGAGGAGCGTCGGCGTCCCGCCGTTCGGCGTCATGCCGATCGCGGTCTGCGGCACGCGCGCCTCGTTCCCCGTGGCGTCGAAGTAGGTGACGTGAAGCGTCGCCTTCCCCGGCTTGTCCGGGTCGAGGTAGATCTGCGCCGAGACGTTGGGCGCCATCTGGACCGTGTACAGCGTGGGGAGGCCGTTCCCCATGCTCGTCGCGCGCACCTTCGGCGCCGGCTCGACCGTCGACAGCTGGAAGTGCACCTCCGCCGACCGATCGCCGTGCTGCACGACCGCCGCGACCTCCCACACGCCCTCGAGGGAGATCTCGGCGCCGCGCGCCTCGGCGCTGCCGTCGGGCTGCGTCTTCAGGGAGAGCGTCGACGTGCCCAGGGTCGGCCGGAACGGCTGCGTGAACGACAGCCGCACCGAGCTGGGCGCGATGCGCTTCCCCGTGTCGTAGTCGCTGACGACCATGCGGAAGTCGTTGAAGCCCGCGCGCCCGGGTGTCAGGGTGAGGCTGGTCTGGATCGTCGTCGCGTAGTCGCTCGCTCTCACCGTCAGTGACGACGGCAGCGAGGGTCCCGCGGCCGCGGCGTATTCGACCGGCGGCGCCGCGTTCACCAGGGCCGCCGCCACCGCGAGGGCCGCGACGCCGACGACGATCTCCGTCGAGGCGACGCGGCGAAGCGCGCCGAGCGCTCCCGGGAGCCGCGGGACGTTCCGGTAGCGGTTCAACGCGCCGAGCGCGGCGAGCACGGCGAGCAGCCCGACCTTGACGAGCACGAGGATCCCGAAGGTCGTCGTGACGAGAGCGCTCCAGCTCGCCACCTCCACGACCGTGCGGAAGACGCCCGTCGCGGCGACCACGACGAGCCCGATCGCGGCGAGGGTGGAGAGCCGGCGTGCGGCGTGGCTCCGCTCCTCGAGCGGCGTCCGCAGGAGCGCGACGACGAGCGCCATCAGTCCCCCGATCCACACGCCGACGGCGGCGATGTGCAGCCACTGCGCGACGTCGTTCAGCGCGACGGGGCTCTCCGCGGTCGCGTGGCCATTCAGGACGTCGACCCCCATCGCGGCGCACGCGGCGAGGCCGGCGACGGCGGACCACGCGCGCGACCACGAGCGACGCAGCTGCAGGAGCGCTGCCGCTGCGAGCGCGAGCGCGGGAACGGCCCTCTCGACGAGGGAGGCCCCGAGGGACGACCCGAGCATCGCGGCCGGCGCCACGCCCGCCGCG
Source organism: Chloroflexota bacterium (assembly GCA_021787445.1). Taxonomy (GTDB): domain Bacteria; phylum Chloroflexota; class Limnocylindria; order P2-11E; family P2-11E; genus JACPOT01. The sequence goes on from JAJYLV010000052.1 coordinate 1,680, forward strand.
GCCATCTGGTCCGCGACGACGGCGACCGAGCCGACCAGGGCGAGCCCGGCCCCGAGCGTGATGACGCGCCGCAGGGGGAGGGGCGGCGTGCCGTAGGCGAAGAAGCCGAGGATGGCCGTCCCGAGCACTCCGACGAGACCGAGGAAGAGCAGCGTCCGGGCGGCGACGGCCCGCGGCGTCAGCGCCTCGTTCACCGCGGTCGTGCTCGCCCCCCCTGCCGGCGCGCTCACCGCGACGCCGACGCCGAACGCGAACGACCCCGCGGCCAGATGACCGTCGATGGTGGAGACGGTCCGCCAGCGCACCGTGTAGACGCCGCTCGGCAGGCCGCTCTCGAGCGGGACGACGAGCTCCCTCGGCTTCCCGGGCACGGCCGTCGTGGCGCCCGCGTCGACGTTCGTCCCCTTGGCGTCGAGGACGGCGATCCGGGAGAGCTTCACGTCGGGCGGCTCGCCGAAGAGGATGCTGACGCTCCGCGGTGCCCGCGTGACCGAGCTGTTCGGCGCGGGCACCGAGCTCTGCGGCAGGGCGTGGCCGAGCGCCGTCGCCGCCGGACCGACGGCCGCCGCGGCGGCGATCGCGATCGTGACGAGCGCGAGGCGGACGCGAAGGCGCGTCGCTAGGCCCCCGGCCGGCGACGGGCCGCGACGATGCCGAGGCCCGCGGCGATGACCGCCAGGACGAGCGCGACGGCGGCGACGATGGTCGCTCTGTTCGCGGCGTCGCCGACGGCTGCGACCGAGGACTGCGCCGCCTTGGCCGCCGTGAGCGCGTCTCCCGCGCGCGCCGCCACCCGGTCGACCTTCGTGGCGACCTCCCCGGGCGCCGGGGCGGCGGTGGGGAACTCGACGGCGCCGGCGTCCCCGACGGCGTCGAACGTGTTCGGCCCCGAGGTCACGGTGTGGTCGACCTTCACGCCGTGGATCGTGCCGAAGACGTGGAACGTGTAGTCGCCGGCCTGCGTCGGAGTGATCGCGGCGTCGTACTCGTCCCGCCGTCCGAGCCCGGTGTCCGGGTCGTACGCGGGCTCCGGGCAGAGCGGCTTGCTCGTCGCGCTCCCGAAGCTGACGGTCACCTGGATGTCGGGGTGGTCGCAGTCCTTGTTGAGGTCGCCCACGGGCACGCCGATCTCATTGCCGGCGGCCGGCTGGTCGACGAAGACCTGGACGGCGTTCGGCTCGCCGATGTACGTCACCGTCCCCGACGGCGGCTCGAACAGCCAGCCGATCGCGATGCGATACGGGCCCGCCTTCGAGATCTCGTGCGCCGACGCGCGAGCGGGGAGGATCAGGGCGAGGGCGAGCGCACCCGCGACCGTCCCCGCCAGGAGCGCGCGCGGCCCGTGCATCTACACCTTGATACACGACACCGGCGGGATCGCACGGACGCCCCTGGCCGAGGGCCGGCTACGGCGCTGTGATGACGATCGGGGCGTCGAATCCCGAGTACGAGCCGGTCATGTAGTGGCCCATCGTCATCATCTCGTAGCGCCTCACCAGGTGATCTTGCGCTCCTACCCAGATCGTGTAGAAGACGGCGGCGTTCTCCACGAAGGAGATGCCGACGAGCTCCTGGCCGTCCACCGTCTCGTGGCCGATGACGCGGACGCGCGTGCTGTGCGGCGCGAAGTCGGAGGAGGGCACCTTCGAGCCGAAGCCGATGTCGCTCTTCGTCCACGGCCCGCTGCCCTCGCGGTCGTAGCGGTCGCGGCCGATGAGGATGGTCTCGTCCGTGACCCCCGTCGGAAGGAGGGTGGTGTAGTGGACGCGGTCGGGCGCGAGGTACTCGAAGTGAAAGTGGAGGACCGGACCGCCGGCTGTCACCGCCTGCGTCTCGCGCATCGTCCGCAGCCCGCTGGTGGCCGCGTCGATCGCCGCCAGCGTTCCGGCGGGGGGACGCGCGACGGGAAGGTCGAGGGAGAAGGCGGCCGATGCGCCCGCCGCCGCGCCATCCAGCGCCGTCACCGTCATCTCGGCATGCCCGGCACGCGGGACGACGAGCGGCACCGTCCGGCCGGCGTCGAACGTGGACGAGCCGACGGCCGTCCCGTCGAGGGCGAGGTCCACTCGCACCGACCCGAGGACCGTCGCACCGAGCGGATCCCGGAGGTCGACGCGGACCCTGTTGCCGCCGCGACGGCCGGGATCGAGCGAGAGGATGACGAGCGTCTTGTCCGCGTTGCGGGCGAGCGTGACGCCCGTGTCCGAGAGGGGGATCGAGGACGACGCGGTCGGAGCGCGGGCGACCGTCGCGGCGGGTCCGGGGGTGCTGGCGGGCACTCCGCAGGCCGCCATGAGGATCGCCGCCGCCGCCGCGACGGGAAGCAAGATGCGCTGAGGTCGGTGGCCGGTGTCGTTCATCCGGGCGATCGTCCCGTGTATCGCGAAGTGGTGGAACGTCCCTTTGGCCCGAATGGCCTGTGCACGGTCGCCGCATGGCCCATGCACAAGGACCCTTCGGCGTGCGGGCGGATCGGGGTCTACGCTTCTTCATGTACCTCCGCGTTACACGTCCTGGCGCGTTACACGTCCTGGAGGGGATGAACTGATCGCGTGTGCTCGGCGGGGCCCGCGGCGGGGCCTCGTCCACCCGATCGCGCTGCTCGTTCCTCTGCTCGCGGCTGCCGCGTGCGGCGGGTCCGCGCCGGCATCGGCCTCGGCCTCCCCGGCGGCCTCGGCCACGGCGATGACGCGCCGTCCGAGCAGCCCGGCGCGCCTAACGATCGTCTCGCCCGCGAATGGGAGCACCGTCCACGGCTCGACGGTCGCTGTTCACCTCGACCTCAGCGGAGCGCGGATCGTCGACGCGACGACGACCAACATCACGCCGACCGAGGGTCACATCCACGTGTACCTCGACAACGAGATCGTCTCGATGAACTACTCGCTGAACGCGACGCTCTCGAAGGTGGCACCGGGGCAGCACGTGCTGCGGGCCGAGTTCGTCGCCGCCGATCACGCACCGTTCGACCCGCGCGTGATCGTGAACTCCGTCTTCACGGACACGCCGTGACCGGCGTGGCGCGGGCCGGCCGCCCTGTCGATGCGCTGTGGTGGCTGCCCGTGATCCTCGGGTGCGCCGCGCTCCTGGTCCGTCCCGTGGGGGGCGTCGCGACGCCGCAGCGCCTCGCCGTGCTCGCCGCGATCGCGGTCGCGGTGGCGGTGTGCGGTCTCGCCTTTCCCGCCGGGATCGGACGCACCGACCGCGCCGGAGCCGTGGTCGCGCTCGCGGCCGGGGGCGCGGCCCTCGCCTGCGCCTGGCTCGTCGGCGGCCCGCGGATCTCGCCGCGCGCGGACGGCGCCGCGGTCGCCGTTTCGGTGGCCGCCGCCGTCGCCGAGGAGCTGCTCTTCCGGCGTGCCCTCTTCGGTGCGCTCCTGCGCGCCGGACCGGCGGTCGCCCTCGTCGGGTCGGCCGTCGTGTTCGCCGCCGTGCACGTACCCGCGTACGGCTGGGCGGCGCTCCCCGTCGACCTCGGAGCGGGTCTGCTCTTCGGGTGGCAGCGGCAGGCGAGCGGGACGTGGGCCGTTCCCGCGCTGACGCACGCTGCCGCCAATGTGATCGGAGGTCTGTGGTGACGCGCTCGTCCGCTCTCGTCCTCGTCGCCGTCGCGCTGATCGCGGCGGCCTGCAGTCCGCCGGCGTCCGCCGCGCCGCCGATCACCGTCGGCGCCCTGTACCCGCTCTCTGGATCGCAGGGGCCCGGCGGGCAGGACGAGTTCCACGGCGTCCAGCTCGCGGTCGACCTCGTCAACGCCAACGGCGGCATCCAGGGGCGGAAGGTCGCGCTCGACCCGATCGACGTCCCGGGGTCGGACGCCGTACCCGATGCGATCGACCAGCTCGCGCGCCAGAAGGTGCGCTTCGTCGTGGGCAGCTACGGCAGCACGATCTCGCGGCCCGCGGCGATGCTCGCGTCGCAGCACGGCATGCTCTTCTGGGAGACCGGCGCGGTCGGCGAGATGCTGCCGCAGCCCGCGGGCAAGCTCGCGTTCCGCGTCGCCCCGACCGGCGCGGCCCTCGGACGCGAGGCGATCGACTTCGTGACCGACGTCCTCGCGCCGAAGCTCGGCCTGAAGGCGAGCGACCTCCGCGTCGCGATCGCCGAGGTCGACGACGTGTACGGCCGCGAGGTCGGCGACGGCGCGTCCGCCGAGGTGCGGAAGCTCGGGCTCCCCACGGCGGGGATCGTCACGTACGACGCGCACCACCTCGACCCTGCGGCCGTCGTGCGCCGCATCGCCGCGCTGCATCCCAACGTGCTCTTCGTCTCCGCCTACCTCGACGACGGGATCGCCCTGCGGCGCGAGACCGTGAGCGAGAAGCTGCCGCTCGTGGTCAACATCGGCACCTCGTCCAGCTACTGCCTTCCCGGATTCGGGCAGGCCCTCGGCACCGAAGCGGTCGGTACCTTCGCCTCCGACAAGCCCAACTCCGCGTTCCTCAAAGCGTCCGGGCTCCTGCCCGACGCGCAGCAGCTGCTCGCCCGCGCGAGCGCGCGGTACCGCTCGCGCTACGGCACCGACATGAGCGCCCCCGCCCTCTCCGGGTTCTCGTCCGCGTGGGCGCTCTTCCACGACGTCATGCCGCAGGCGACGGCGATCGCGCCGCAGGCGGTCGCGGCAGCCGCGCTCGCGGTCGACCTGCCCACGGGATCGCTCCCGAACGGCAGCGGCCTCCGCTTCGCGCCGCCCGGCTCGCCCGACGCGGGCTCGAACGTGGCCGCGACGAGCGTGGTCTGGGAGTGGGTCGCGCCCGGGAAGCGTGCCGTCGTGTGGCCCCCGCGATTCGCTCCCTCCGCGGTCGACGTCTCGGTCGTGCATGGATGACGTTCCGCCTCGCGCGGACGGCGGCGGCCGGGATCGCTGTGGCGCTGGCGTACGTCGCGCTCGTGGCCCTCACCGCGCACGTCGATCCGCTCGACGCCCGGCCGCTCCTCGACGGGCTCACGCCCCCGCCGCCGTATCGCTGGACGTCGCCTCCTCCCGCGCTCGCGGCGGCGAACCTGCCGCCCGAGGACGCTTCGCTCGACGTGCCGATCCAGAACGGCGCGAGCACCGTTGGGGTCTTCCTGACCCCCGATGGCCAGGCGACCGTGCTGCTGCAGCAGGCCGCCCTTCCTCTCCCGCAGGGCGCGACGAAGGCGACCTTCCGCCTCCAGGCGCTCGCACCCCCGCAGGCGGCCGTCCTTCCCCCCGGGGTGGACATCCTCGGGAACGTTTACCGCATCGACTACGTGGTGGGCTCGGGCGCGCCCTCCACCCAGCTGACCACCCCCGCCCAGGTCGCGCTCGTGTACCCCGCGCAGGCGGGGCCCGCGAAGCACCACGAGCTGGTGCGCTCCGACGACGGGACGACGTTCCGGGCGATCGGCGGCAACGACAACCCCGTCGGCCTGCAGGTCCTCGCCACCTCCTCGAGGCTCGGGTATTTCGCCGTCGGCAGCGGCGCGGCGGGCGCCGCCACGAGCGTCTCCCCTCCGCCGACGGTCGCCGTCTCGGTCGTGCCCTCCGTCGCCAGCTCCGCCGCCGCATCCGCGACGCCCGCGCCCGCCACAGCCACGCCCGCGCCGCGCTCGACGCCGTCGCTGCTGCCGGTGGCGCTCGTCGGCGCACCGGTCGCGCTCCTCGTGCTATTCCTTGTCATCGAAGTGCTGGTCAGGCGAGGGAGGTCGAGGCGGCTCTGACGTGATCCCCGTCGTCCTCGCCGACGGCACGCCGGCGGACGCCTTCCAGGAATACGTCCTCCTCGCCGCCGCGGCCGCGGGCTACCTCGCGTTCCGCCGGCTCCGCGGATCCGGCTTTCGCTCGTGGCCGCTCGTCACCGGTTGGATCGCGCTCGTCGCGAGCGCCGGCCTCGCGGTCGCGGCGCTGGTCGTGCCGGCGATCCTGTGGCCACCGCCCGCCGCGGTGCGCCCGGCGAGCACCGCGCGCATCGCCATCGACGCCCCCACGCAGGGGGAGGTCTTCACCGGCGACCCCGCGACCGTCGCGGTCCGGCTCTCGCTCGAGGGCGGCACGATCGTTCCCTTCACGACGACGAAGCTCACCCCGACGACGGGGCACATCCACCTCTATCTCGACGACGAGCTCGTCGACATGACGACCGCCCTCGGCGCCGAGATACGCGTCCCGCCTGGCGACCACACCCTCCGCGCCGAGTTCGTCGCCGCGGACCACGCGCCGTTCGACCCGCCCGTCGTCGCCCGGCGCGCGTTCGTCGTCAAGAGCCCGTAGCGCTCACAGCGTGGCGTGAGGGCGAGGCGCGTCAGGGGAGGTGGACGGGCAGCACACCTCGCGCCGGGGCCTCGCCGGCGAGGACCGCGGCGAGCGCGTCGAGCGACGCGGGGACGTCGCCGTACGTGAGGAGGGCCGGCCGCCCCGGGAAGAGCGCGGCGTCGTAGGGGGACCGCAGCGCGCAGACGATCCCTCCGCGAGCGACGAGCTCCGCGGCGCGCGCCGCCTGCTCGCGGTCGTGCCAGGCGCTCTCGGTGCAGACGACGAGCGTGCCGTCGCCGGCGGGCTCTCTCCCGTCGCGCTCGAAGGCGAGGCGGTCGCCGAAACGGCTCCGGAGCGAGAGCTCGAGCGCGTCGGGCGGCAGCGGCATCTCCTCGACCGGGCTCCCGCGGCGCGGCGCCATGATCGTCACGCGGACGGGTCCGTCGAGACGGGGGAGCGGCGGTCCCAGGTGCGTGATCGACCGCCGCGCGATCTCGGCCGCGAGGTCGCGCGCCGGCGTGTCGTCGACCTCGCGCGGCGCGGGGCCGCCGAAGCGCTCGCGGAAGCGGGCGGCGCGCGAGATCGCCTCCGCTATCCGCGACGGCGGGACGCCGAGCGCGATCGCCTCCGACGCGTCGAGCTGCAGGTCGAGACCGCGGTCCAGGAGCACGACGTCGACGCCGGCGACGACCGCGCGCGCGACGATGCGCTCCGGCATCTCGAGGAGGGTCACGCCGCTCATGTCGAGCGCGTCGGTGATCGCGACGCCTTCGAAGCCGAGCTCGCCGCGCAGGAGGTCGACGAGGATCCGGCGCGAGAAGGTCGCGATCTCGTCGGGATCGAGCGCGGGGTAGCGGACGTGCGCGGCCATGACGCTCGACGCGCCGGCGCGTATCGCCGAGGCGAACGGCGCGATGTCCCTCCGCCGCAGCGTCGCGGCGTCGTCGCGCACGTCCTGCGTCGTCAGATGCGAGTCGTACGCCGTCGCGCCGTGGCCGGGGAAGTGCTTCGGGGAGCTCGCGACGCCCGCCTCCTCCGAGCCGCGCACCCACGCCGCGGCGAACGCGGCGACGCGCACGGGATCGTCGCCGAAGGCGCGGACGCCGATGACCGGGTTGCGCGGCTCGACGTTCACGTCGCAGACGGGCGCGTGGTCGACGGTGATGCCGTCCGCGCGCAGCCCCTGCGCGACCATCCTCGCCGCGCGCTCCGCGTACGCCGCGTCGCCCGTCGCGCCGATCGCCATGGCGCTCGGGAAGATGGCGCGGTGCGCGACGCGGACGACGCTCCCGCCCTCCTGGTCGACCGCGACCGGCACCGGCGGGAGGCCGCCGCGGCGCGCCGCCGCCTGGGCCTCCTCCAGCAGCGACCGCAGCTGCGCCTTCGACCGGACGTTCCCTCGCGACGCGAAGAGGATCAGCCCCCCGACACGGCCGTCGGCGAGGGCGTCGAGGAGCGGACCGGGGACCTCGGATCCATCGAAGCCCGCCCAGACGAGAGCCCCCGGACCGAGCCGCGTCACGGCAACGGACTATGCGACCTTCGGGGCTACGGAGCGTCGCGGCGCCGGCGTTAGGATCGGGCCGGAGGCGGCGATGACGCTCACCATCGACACGACCGTTCATCCCAAGGACGCGGCGCCGCTCGCGGCGCGCCCGTGGACGCGGCACTACGACCCCGGCGTCCCCGCGACGCTCGAGTACCCGCCCATCGCGTTGAACGCGCTGCTGCGCACGACCGCTCAGCGCTATCCGAACGCGACGGCGACGATCTTCTTCGGCGCGAGGCGCACGTACGCCTCGCTCTATCGCGACGCGCGGCGCTTCGCGGCGGGCCTCCAGCGGCTCGGCGTCCGCAAGGGCGACCGCGTCGCGATCATGCTCCCGAACTGCCCGCAGTTCCTCATCGCGTTCTGGGGAGCGCTCGAGGCGGGCGCGTCCGTCGTCCCGACGAACCCGCTCTACACGCCGCGCGAGGTCGAGCACCAGCTCGCTGACTCGGGCGCGGAGACGATCGTCGTCCTCTCGCGCCTCTATCCCATCGTGAAGCAGGCGCGCGCGGGAACGCGCGTCCGCAACGTCATCGTCACGAACATCAAGGAGGAGATGCCGCCCGTCCTGCGGCTCCTGTTCACCATCGCCAGGGAGAAGAAGGACGGGCACCGCCAGCCGTTCCGCGGTGACGCGGGGGCCGTCGCGTTCCCCGACCTCCTCGCGCCGGCCGACCCGACCCCGGTCGAGGTCTCGCCGGGCGACATCGCGGTCCTCCAGTACACGGGGGGTACCACGGGCATCCCGAAGGGCGCGATGCTGTCGCACCGCGCGCTCGTCGCGAACACGCTCCAGTCGCGCGCGTGGTTCACGGACCTGGAGGACGAGCGCGGCGTGATCATGGCCGTCATGCCGCTCTTCCACGTCTACGGCCTCACGGTCGCGATGCTCCTCGCGGTCCAGTCGGCGGCGGCCCTCATCCTCGAGCCGCAATTCGAGCTCGAGCAGGTCCTCAAGGACGTGCAGAAGTACCGCCCGACGACCTTCCCCGGCGCCCCGCGCATCTACAACGCCATCATCAACTCGCCCCTCGCGACGAAGTACGACCTGCGCTCGATCCGGTCCTGCATCTCCGGGTCGGCGCCGCTGATGATCGAGACCGCGAAGCGGTTCGCGGAGCTCACCGGCGGGCACCTCGTCGAGGGCTACGGCCTCACCGAGGCCGCGCCGGTCACGCACTGCAACCCGCTGTTCGGCGAAGGGAAGCAGAAGGTGGGCAGCATCGGCGTGCCCTTCCCCGACGTCGAGGCGAAGATCGTCGACCTCGAGACCGGAGAGCGCGACCTGCCCGTCGGGGAGGTCGGCGAGCTCGTGCTGCGCGGGCCGCAGCTGATGGACGGCTACTACCAGCAGGTCGACGAGACCGCGCGCACGCTGCGCAACGGCTGGCTCTACACCGGCGACATCGCGAAGATCGACGAGGACGGCTACTGCTACATCGTCGATCGGAAGAAGGAGATGATCGACGTCTCCGGGTACAACGTGTATCCGCGGGAGGTCGAGGAGGTCCTCGCGACGCATCCCGCGATCATGGAGGCCGCGGCCATCGGCGTGCCGCACCCCATCAAGGGCGAGGAGGTCAAGGCTTTCGTCGTCCTCAAGCCGGGGACCACGGCGACGGAGGAGGAGCTCATCGCGCACTGCCGCGAGGGGCTGGCGCCCTTCAAGGTGCCGAAGCACATCGAGTTCCGGGAGAGCCTGCCGAAGTCGCTCATCGGCAAGGTCCTCCGCCGGCAGCTGGCCGAGGAGGAGAGGGCCAAGGTGCGCTAGCGTCGCGCGGCGATGACCCTGGAGCCCGACACCGTGGTCGTTCCCGCCGGCGACGCTCTGCTCGGCGATCCCCAGCGGACCGAGCACGTCAACGTGTTCGCGATCGCGCGGCGGCCCGTCACCAACGAGGAGTTCTCGCGCTTCCGCCCCGACCACGCGCCGCGTGACCGCGCGGCGGTGCGCGGCCTGAGCTGGGCCGACGCCGTCGCGTACTGCCGCTGGCTCAGCATCGAGACGGGCCACGTCTACCGCCTCCCCGACGACCGCGAGTGGGAGAAGGCCGCGCGCGCCGGCGTCCTAGAGGACATCCAGCCCCTCGAGTGGACGAATACGTGGTCGGACGGCGCGCGCGTGCTGCGCGGACGCGACGACGTCGCCGCGCGGCGGCACGTCGGCGACGACCTGCGTGAGGTCGGATGCCGCGTCGTGCGCGGGATGACCGGGCGCTGATGGCGGAGGTCCTCACGCCGCGCCAGACGGCGACGCTCGAGGCCGTGGTCGACACGTTCGTGCCCGACGCCGACGCATCGGCCGTCGCGCGGACGATCGTGCGTGAGGTCGCGGCCGTCGGACGGCCGAAGCTCCTTTCCGACCTGCGCCTCTTCCTCGGCGTCATCGAGCATCCCGTGGCGAGCGTCGCCCTCGCGGGCCGGGCCGTGCCGTTCTCGCGCATGGACCGCACGCGCCGCGAGCGATATCTGATCTCGTGGGCCGACAGCGCCGTTCCGCTGCGGCGGACGGCGTTCCAGGCGGTGAAGCGCGCGTCGTGCTTCTTCGCCTACGGCGCCGCGGAGGCGGGTGCGGACCGGCTCTGGGGACGCATCGGCTACGAGCGAGGCGAGCTGCTGTCGCTGCCCGACGATCCGACCGAGCTGCCCTCGCGGCCGACGCGGGACGGCGAGACCGTCGAGGCCGACGCATGCGTCGTCGGATCGGGCCCGGGCGGGAGCGTCGTCGCCGCCGAGCTGACGCGCGCGGGCCGGCGCGTCGTCGTCCTCGAGCAGGGATGCTCGTGGACGGAGTCCGATCTGGACGGCGCCGAGGCCGCGTCGTTCGCGCGCCTCATGTGGGACCGCGGGCTCGGGACGACCGACGACCTCGGGGTCGCCATCCTCGCCGGCGGCGTCGTCGGCGGCGGGAGCGTCGTCGCGTGGTCGA
>JAJYLV010000053.1 GCA_021787445.1 Chloroflexota bacterium
GATCCGGACCTCGAGCAGCTCCGGAAGGCCTACGTCCTGTCGCGCTGGGTGTTCCTTGGTTCCTTCGTCGCGCTGATCGTGATCGGGTTCGTGTTCTTCTCTTCGCCGTAGTACGCACCAGGAGCCCTCGGGCTAGCGTGCCCCCGCCGCCGCCGGGGCCGTTGTGGGACGCCGAGAGGCGATCTTCCGGTTCCTGGAACAGCCTGGCAGGCGGTGACGAAAGGGCCTTGACGGCAGGGCGGGAAATGCGACACTTCACGGTTCGCTGCGCCTATCTGCTACTATTCCGGTACTCGTGAACTTCTCGCGTCCGTCATTCCGCGCGCCTCGCGCACCGTCGCCCCTCAGCTACTAGCCACGCTCTAGGGAGGGCTGTCCATGTCCATGACCCTCGACCGGGTCTCTCCGACCGTCCGGCAGCGAGTCAACTTCGCCTCACTGCCGGAGGTGCTGCCCCTGCCGAACCTCATCCAGACGCAGATCGACTCCTTCAAGTGGTTCTGCGACGAGGGCCTGCAGGAGCTGTTCGACGAGATCTCGCCGATCCAGGACTTCACCGGGAAGAACCTGGACCTGCGCTTCCTCTCGTACGAGTTCCGTGACCCCAAGTACTCGGAGGAGGAGTGCCGCACGCGCGACCTCACGTACAGCCGCCCGCTCTGGGCGCGCGTCGAGCTCGTCAACAAGGAGACCGGGGAGGTCAACGAGCAGGACGTCTTCCTCGGCGACTTCCCGTGGATGACCGACAAGGGCACGTTCGTCATCAACGGGGCGGAGCGCGTGGTCGTCAGCCAGCTCGTCCGCTCGCCCGGCGTGTACTTCACGGCCGTCGACGACCCGACGACCGGCCGCCGGCTCTTCTACGCCAAGCTCATCCCCAACCGCGGCGCGTGGCTCGAGTTCGAGACCTCCAACAAGGACGTCCTCTCGGTCAAGGTCGACCGCAAGCGCAAGCTGCCGGTGACGACCCTGCTGCGCGCCGTCGGCTACTCCTCCAATGAGGAGGTCCAGGCGCTCTTCACCGCCGTCGACAACGACCCCGAGCACCAGTACGTCGCCTCGACCCTCGAGCGCGACCCGACGTCGAACACGAACGAGGGCCTCGTCGAGGTGTACAAGCGCCTGCGGCCGGGCGACCCGCCGACGATCGACAACGCGCGCAACCTCGTCAACTCGCTCTTCTTCAACTTCCGCCGCTACGACCTGGCGAAGGTCGGGCGCTACAAGCTCAACCGCAAGCTCGGCCTCGATCTGCCGATGACGCAGCGGACGATCACGAACGACGACATCGTCAAGATCATCAGCCGCATCGTCGAGCTCAACCAGGGCAAGGGCTCCGCGGACGACATCGACCACCTCGGCAACCGCCGCGTGCGCGCCGTCGGCGAGCTCATCCAGGGCCAGTTCCGCGTCGGCCTCCTGCGGATGGAGCGCGTCGTGCGCGAGCGCATGTCGATCGTCGAGCCGGAGAAGGCGACGCCGAAGGAGCTCATCAACATCCGGCCCGTCGTCGCGGCGATCAAGGAGTTCTTCGGCGGGAGCCAGCTGTCGCAGTTCATGCAGCAGACGAACCCGCTCGACGAGCTCACCCACAAGCGCCGCCTCTCGGCCCTCGGCCCCGGCGGCCTGTCGCGCGAGCGCGCCGGCTTCGACGTCCGCGACGTCCACTACAGCCACTACGGCCGCATCTGCCCCATCGAGACGCCGGAAGGCCCGAACATCGGCCTCATCGGCTCGCTCGCGTCGTACGCGCGCGTGAACCCCTACGGGTTCATCGAGTCGCCGTACCGCCGCATCGTCAAGGAGGACGGCCGCGTGCGCGTCTCTGACGAGATCGCGTACCTCACCGCCGACGAGCAGGAGCTCGCGACGGTCGTCCAGGCGAACGCGCGCCTCGACGAGAGCGGCTACTTCCTCGACGACCGCGTGCAGATCCACCGCGGGCCGAAGTACCACGAGGAGTCGCCGGCGAACGCCGACTACATGGACGTCTCGCCCAAGCAGATCGTCTCCGTGTCGGCCGCGCTCATCCCGTTCCTCGAGCACGACGACGCGAACCGCGCCCTCATGGGCTCGAACATGCAGCGCCAGGCGGTGCCGCTCATCAAGCCCGAGGCCCCCGTCGTCGGGACCGGCGTCGAGTACCGCGCCGCGAAGGACTCGGGGCAGGTCGTCGTCACGCCGAAGGCGGGCACGGTCCGCAGCGTGTCGGCCTCCGAGATCTACGTCGAGCACGAGGACGGGGAGGCCGTCCGCTACAAGCTCGAGAAGTTCGTGCGCACCAACCAGGGCACGTGCTTCAACCAGCGGCCCGTCGTCCGGGTGGGGGAGCGCGTCGAGGCGGGGCAGATCATCGCCGACTCGTACTCCACCGATTCCGGCGAGCTCGCGCTCGGCCAGAACGTCCTCGTCGCGTTCATGCCCTGGGAGGGCGGCAACTACGAGGACGCCATCATCCTCAGCGAGAAGCTCGTCCAGGACGACCGCTTCACGTCGATCCACATCGAGAAGTACGAGGCCGAGGCGCGCGACACCAAGCTCGGCCCCGAGGAGATCACGCGCGACATCCCGAACGTCGGCGAGGAGGCCCTCGCGGACCTCGACGAGAACGGGATCGTCTACATCGGCGCCGAGGTCGGGCCGCAGGACATCCTCGTCGGCAAGATCACGCCCAAGGGCGAGACCGAGCTGACGGCGGAGGAGCGCCTCCTGCGCGCGATCTTCGGCGAGAAGGCGCGCGAGGTGAAGGACACCTCGCTCCGCCTGCCCTCCGGCGAGCACGGGAAGGTCGTCGACATCAAGATCTTCAGCCGCGAGAACAACGACGAGCTCCTCCCCGGCGTCAACAAGCTCATCCAGGTCTCCGTCGCGCAGAAGCGCAAGATCAGCGTCGGCGACAAGATGGCCGGCCGCCACGGGAACAAGGGCGTCATCGCGAAGATCATGCCCGTCGAGGACATGCCCTTCCTCCCCGACGGCACGCCCGTCGACATCGTCCTCAACCCGCTCGGCGTCCCCTCGCGCATGAACATCGGGCAGATCCTCGAGACCCACCTCGGGTGGGCCGCCGAGGCGCTCGGAATGCGCGTCGCCTCGCCCGTCTTCGACGGCGCGAAGGAGGGGAAGATCAAGGAGACCCTCAAGCAGGCGGGGCTCCCCGAGGACGGCAAGGTGACGCTGCGCGACGGCCGCAGCGGGCGCGCCTTCGAGCACACCGTCACCGTCGGCTACATCTACATGCTCAAGCTGCACCACCTCGTCGAGGACAAGATCCACGCGCGCTCGACGGGCCCGTACTCGCTCATCACCCAGCAGCCGCTGGGCGGCAAGGCGCAGTTCGGCGGCCAGCGGTTCGGCGAGATGGAGGTGTGGGCGCTCGAGGCCTACGGCGCCGCGTACATCCTCCAGGAGCTGCTCACCGTGAAGTCCGACGACGTCCTCGGCCGCGTCCAGACCTACGAGGCCATCGTCAAGGGCGAGGACATCCAGCCGCCGGGAGTGCCCGAGAGCTTCAAGGTCCTCATCAAGGAGCTCCAGTCGCTCGGACTGTCGGTCGAGGTCCTGAACGAGCAGGAGCAGGAGATCCGCTTCGTCGAGGACGCCTCGTTCTCGGCGCCGGACCTCGGCATCAACATCTCCGGCCTCGAAAGTGGGAGCTAACGCACATGCTTGAAGTCAACGAGTTCAACGCCATCCGCATCGGCCTCGCCTCGCCCGAGCAGATCCGCTCGTGGTCGAGCGGCGAGGTGACGAAGCCGGAGACGATCAACTACCGCACGCTCCGTCCCGAGAAGGACGGTCTCTTCGACGAGCGCATCTTCGGCCCGACCCGTGACTGGGAGTGCTACTGCGGCAAGTACAAGCGCATCCGCTACAAGGGGATCGTCTGCGACAAGTGCGGCGTCGAGGTGACGCGCGCGAAGGTGCGCCGCGAGCGCATGGGCCACATCCAGCTCGCCGCGCCCGTCTCGCACATCTGGTTCTTCAAGGGCACCCCGAGCCGCCTCGGGATCCTCCTCGACATGTCGCCGCGCAACCTCGAGCGCATCCTCTACTTCGCCCTCTACGTCGTCACCCACATCGACGACCACGCGCGCGACCGGGCGCTCCAGACGATCGAGGAGGAGGCGCAGTCGAAGATCCGCCGCCTCGAGCAGACGATCAGCGACCGCACCGGCGCCATCGAGGCCCGCGCGAACGCCGAGATCATGCGCATCCGCACCCAGACGGAGCAGAAGGTCCGCCAGCAGGAGGAGCAGCTCGCGACCGACACCGAGGCCCTCACGACCTCGGCGGCGGGGGTGAAGGAGCAGCTCGAGGGCTCTCTCGGGAAGCCCGCGCCGAAGGACATCGTCTTCAAGCAGGCCGACCTGAGGCTCGTCGAGAAGGGCGCGAACGTCACGCGCACGATGCTCAACCAGCTCCAGCGCACCCTCCAGAAGCAGCTCGACCAGCTCGTCAAGAACGGGCGGGCCGAGGAGGCGACGACGCGCAAGGAGGCCGACCAGAGGATCGCCGACATCCGCGCGCGCGCCGACCAGGACCTCGGCGTCGTCCGCCAGGAGATCGCGCCGGACGTCAACAAGGTCCGCGACGAGGCCAAGGCCAAGCAGGACGAGGTCGGCCTCATCAAGTGGATGGACATCCTCACCGAGCAGCAGTTCCGCGAGGCGTCCGAGAAGTACCGCTTCTTCCGCGCCCAGATGGGCGCCGAGGCGATCCTCGAGATCATCCGCCAGCTCGACCTCGAGAAGCTCGGCCACCAGCTCCAGGCGGAGATGCGCCAGACGACGGGCCAGCGGCGCAAGAAGGCCATCAAGCGGCTCCGCCTCATCAAGGCCTTCCTGCGCTCGCGGAGCTCGCCGGAGTGGATGATCGTCACGATCCTGCCGGTCATCCCGCCCGACCTGCGCCCGATGGTGCAGCTCGACGGCGGCCGCTTCGCGACGAGCGACCTCAACGATCTCTACCGCCGCGTCATCAACCGCAACAACCGCCTCAAGCGGCTCCTCGAGCTGGGCGCGCCGGAGATCATCATCCGGAACGAGAAGCGCATGCTCCAGGAGGCCGTCGACGCCCTCATGGACAACGGGCGGCGCGGCCGCGCCATCAGCGGCACCGGGAACCACAAGCTGAAGAGCCTCTCCGACATGCTCCGCGGCAAGCAGGGGCGGTTCCGCCAGAACCTCCTCGGGAAGCGCGTCGACTACTCGGGCCGCTCGGTCATCGTCGTCGGCAACGACCTCAAGCTCGGCGAGTGCGGGCTGCCGAAGAAGATGGCCCTCGAGCTGTTCAAGCCGTTCGTCATGCGCCAGCTCGTCGAGCGCGGGCTCGCGCACAACATCAAGAGCGCGAAGCGCTACGTCGAGCGCGTGCACCCCGAGGTGTGGGACGTCCTCGAGGACGTCATCAAGGACCACCCGGTCCTCCTCAACCGCGCCCCGACGCTGCACCGCCTCGGCATCCAGGCGT
The DNA here is from genome assembly GCA_021787445.1 of Chloroflexota bacterium. Classification (GTDB taxonomy): domain Bacteria; phylum Chloroflexota; class Limnocylindria; order P2-11E; family P2-11E; genus JACPOT01. The sequence goes on from JAJYLV010000053.1 coordinate 5,473, forward strand.
TCATGCCCAAGCTCATCGAGGGCAACGCCATCCAGATCCACCCGCTCGTGTGCGAGGCCTTCGGCGCGGACTTCGACGGCGACCAGATGGCCGTCCACGTCCCGCTCTCCGCCGCGGCGCAGGCCGAGGCGAAGAACCTCATGCTCTCGACGCGCAACCTCCTCAAGCCGGCCGACGGCCAGCCGGTGGTCACGCCGCGCCAGGACATGGTCCTCGGCTGCTACTACCTCACGCTCGACTCCGAGGTGAAGAAGACGCCGCGCGTCTTCCACGACTTCGCCGAGGTGCAGTCGGCGTTCGACCTCGACGAGGTCGGACTCCACGACCCGGTGAAGGTGCCGGGCGTGAACGGGTCGAAGGTCATCGAGACGACCGTCGGGCGTGTCCTTTTCAACGCGGTCATCCCCGAGGACCTGCGCTTCGTGAACAAGGTCATGGACCGCTCGGCGATCCGTGACGTCGTCACCCAGGTCTACGAGCGCCACGGCAACGACGAGACCGCCGAGGTCGTCGACCGCATCAAGAACATCGGCTTCATGGCCGCCACGCGCGCCGGCGTGTCCATCTCGGTCGACGACGTCGCCATCCCCAAGGACAAGTGGGAGCGCATCGGCGTCACCGAGAAGCAGGTCGCCGAGATCGATCGCCAGTTCGGGCGCGGCCTCATCACCGAGGAGGAGCGCTACGACCAGACCGTGAAGGTCTGGACGGACACGACCGAGCAGGTGATCGGCGGGATGATGGACGCGCTCGACAAGCGGGGGTCCGTCTACATGATGGCGACCTCCGGCGCCCGCGGTAACCCGCGGCAGATGGGCCAGATCGGCGGCATGCGCGGGCTCATCGCGGACCCGCAGGGCCGCATCATCGACCTGCCCATCCGATCGAACTTCCGCGAGGGCCTGTCGGTCCTCGAGTACTTCATCTCCACGCATGGTGGCCGCAAGGGTCTCGCCGACACGGCCATCCGGACCGCCGACTCGGGCTACCTCACGCGGCGTCTCGTCGACGTCGCGCAGGACGTGATCGTCCGGCTCGAGGACTGCGGCGACGAGGACGGGCTCTTCGTCCACCGCGTCGAGCAGTGGAACCCGCAGCCGTTCGCCGACCGCCTCTTCGGCCGCGTCTCGGCCCAGGACGTCGACGACCCGAAGACGGGCACGCGCATCGTCGACCGCGGCGACGAGATCGACAAGCCGCAGGCCCGCGCCATCCAGAGCTCGTCGCTCGACGGCATCCGCGTGCGCTCGCCCCTCTCGTGCCACGCGAAGATCGGCATCTGCCGCACCTGCTACGGCCGCTCGCTCGCGACGGGCAAGCTCGTCGAGAGCGGCGAGGCGGTCGGCATCATGGCCGCGCAGTCCATCGGCGAGCCGGGCACGCAGCTCACCATGCGGACGTTCCACACCGGCGGCGTCGCGGGTGAGGACATCACCATGGGCCTGCCGCGCGTCGAGGAGCTCTTCGAGGCGCGCGTCCCCAAGGGCCTCGCCGTCATCAGCGAGATCGACGGCATCGCCGAGATCGTCCGGGACCCCGACGGCTCGCGGAAGATCGTCGTGCGCAACGTCCAGGACTACACGATCCCGGTCAGCACGCCCGCGGGCTACACGCTCGTCGTCGCCGACGGCGACGAGGTCAAGGCGGGCGACGCTCTCGCCAAGCCCGACAAGCGGGGCAAGGGCAAGACCGACCTCGCCTCACCGGTCGCCGGCACCGTCACGCTCCGCGACGGCGGCCTCGTCCTCGCGATGAAGGACGTCGAGGAGCGCGTCTACGAGGTCCAGCACCAGGCCCGCCTCCGCGTGGAGAACGGCCAGGAGGTCTCCGCGGGCGACTTCCTCACCGAGGGGTCGGCGAACCCGCAGGACATCCTGCGCGTCTCCGGCCGCGAGGCCGTCTACCGCTACCTCATCGGCGAGGTGCAGAAGGTCTACCGCAGCCAGGGCGTCACGATCAACGACAAGCACATCGAGATCATCGTCCGGCAGATGCTCCGCAAGGTCCGCGTCGAGGAGCCCGGCGACACCGAGCTCCTCCCGATGGAGCTCTTCGACCGCTTCGAGTTCGAGGACATCAACGCGCGGACGATCGCGATGGGCGGCGAGCCGGCCACCGCACAGACCGTCCTCCTGGGCGTCACCAAGGCGTCGCTCTCGACGAGCTCGTTCCTCGCCGCCGCGTCCTTCCAGGAGACGACGCGCGTCCTCACCGAGGCCGCCGTCATGGGCCAGAAGGACCGGCTGCTCGGGCTCAAGGAGAACGTCATCATCGGCAAGCTCATCCCGGCCGGCACCGGGCTGCCCTCCCGGAGGGAGCAGCTCGAGTGGATGCCGAAGCCGCGGCCGCTCTCGGCCGTGTTCGGCGCGGAGGAAGAGGAGGAGCTGCCGACGCTCCCGCCCGAGGAGGAGCTCTCCCTCGAGGACCTCGAGGACGAGGACGAGGAGGGCGACGAGGAGCTCACGGACATCCTCGACGAGAAGGGTCCCGCCGGCGTCACCGCCGCCGAGAAGGACGGCGAGTAGGACCCAGCGACTCCCGCAGACATCGAGAGGGCCGGTCGACAACGACCGGCCCTCTTCTTCTCTTCGTCAGCGGAGCATCGCGAGCGTGAGCGGGTCGCGCTCGCCGCGATAGTACTTCTCGAGCGCCCGTGCGAACGCGGGCTCCTCAGGCGCGACGCGCTCGAAGAGCGTGAGGCACGAGCGCAGCTTCACGTCGTCCGGCGAGCCCATGATCGCGGTCGCGGTCTTCCCCTCGACCGCGAGCACGAGCTCGACGCACTCCTTCAGGCGCGGGCCGAGAAGCGGATGCGCCCAGTACGCGCGCGCCTCGGCAGCGGAGGCGATGCCGTAGCGGTGCGCCATCGCGCTCTGCCCGAGCCCGCGCAGCTGCGGGAGGACGAACCACATCCAATGACCGGTCTTGCGCCCGCGCCGGAGCTCCGCCGTGACCTGCTCGTACACGGGGTCCTGCGCTTCGACGAAGCGTGCGAGGTCGTGAGGGTCGCTCACGCCCGCCAGTCTGCGACATCCCCCCGCGCGCGCCGATGGCGGCGCAGGCGGAGATCCCGACGGCCGGGTATCGGTCCGTCCGCGACGTGCCGGCGCTCCATCGACGCACAGACAGGCGACGGCGATAACGCCGGTAGATCGCGTCGGGAGGCAGAGGAAGGCCTGTCCTTCGGCGGCGGCTGCTTCTTCGAGAACGGCGTCGGCACGCCCACGGGGTCGGCCACCTTCGTCCTGTGTGCGCACGGACCGGGCGACCTCGCGACCCTGGTGTCTTGCCCGGTACCTTTTGACCGTTCGCAGCTCCTGGCGGTAGACTTCTCGTTCGGCTGTCCTTCGCGACGGTGACCGTCCCGGCCAGCGGTCGGGGCGGTCATTTGGCGCATCGACCCGGAACGCGAGCCCCGAGAGGGGCCCCGCCGACCGACGGTCGCGCTGCGCACGGGGCCCAAGCCGCAAGGCAAGGCGCTCCGGTCACGAGTGACCCACAGAGAACGCGACCCCGGGCCATTTGCGCCCGCGCCTCGTGCGCGCGTGCGCAGATCCCGGGGGAGCCGACTCGCAATAGAAGGAGTCCCAACAGGCGAACAGGCGGTCATAGCGTGCCCGTCCCGCGAGTGCGGCTGGAAGATCAATAAGAAGAGGTGGCGTCCGTGCCGACGATCGCGCAGCTGGTCCGCAAGGGCCGCAAGCAAGAGAAGAAGAAGGTGGACACGCCCGCCCTCCGGCGGACGTGGAACTCGCTGCGCTCCCGCTCGGTGGAGCTGCGCCGCGGCGCGCCCCAGAAGCGGGGCGTCTGCACGGTCGTCCGGACGATGACCCCGAAGAAGCCGAACTCGGCGCTGCGGAAGATCGCCCGCGTCCGCCTCACGAACGGCATGGAGCTCACGGCGTACATCCCCGGGATCGGCCACAACCTCCAAGAGCACTCGGTCGTCCTCGTCCGCGGCGGCAAGGTCCGCGACCTCCCGTCGGTCAAGTACCACATCGTCCGCGGCACGCTCGACGCCGCCGGCGTGAAGGACCGCAAGCAGGGGCGCTCTCTCTACGGCGCCAAGTCCGACAAGAAGAAGAAGACGGGGTAGCGAGATGCCACGTCGAGCTCGTCCCTCCCACCGCATCACCGTTCCCGACAAGAGGTACGGGAGCGTCCCCGTCCAGCAGTTCATCAACAAGGTCATGCAGCGCGGCAAGCGCACGACCGCCGAGGGCATCGTGTACGGCGCGCTCGCGAAGGCCGAGGAGACGCTCCGCCGTCCGGCGATCGAGGTCTTCGAGACCGGCCTGCGCAACGCGACCCCTCTGATCGAGGTGAAGCCGCGGCGCGTCGGCGGCGCGACCTACCAGGTCCCGGTCGAGATCCGTCCCGATCGCCGCAACTCGCTTGCCATGCGCTGGGTCATCGAGGCCGCGCGCAAGCGCCCGGGCAAGTCGATGGCCGACAAGCTCCAGGCCGAGATCCTCGACGCGACGAACAACACGGGCGCCGCTGTCCGCCGCAAGGAGGAGACGCACAAGATGGCCGAGGCCAACAAGGCGTTCTCCCATTACAAGTGGTGAACGAAGTGAACCCGCGTACGGCACTGAAGCCCGGGTGCGCTGGCGATCGAGAGTACAAGTGGTAATGACCCTCGACACGCAGCCCAGCAAGGCGACCGGAGCCTCGGAGAACATCCCCCTCGAGCGCGTCCGGAACATCGGGATCATCGCCCACATCGACGCCGGCAAGACGACGGTGACGGAGCGGATCCTCTTCTACACGAAGAAGATCTACAAGATCGGCGAGGTCCACGAGGGCGCGGCGACGATGGACTGGATGCCGCAGGAGCAGGAGCGCGGCATCACCATCACGGCCGCCGCGACGACCGCCTTCTGGGCGGACCACCGCATCAACATCATCGACACGCCCGGCCACGTCGACTTCACCGTCGAGGTCGAGCGCTCGCTGCGCGTCCTCGACGGCGCTATCACCGTCTTCGACGGGGTCGCCGGCGTCGAGCCGCAGTCGGAGACGGTGTGGCGCCAGGCCGACAAGTACGGCGTCCCGCGGATCTGCTTCGTCAACAAGATGGACCGCATGGGCGCCGACTTCCAGCGCTGCGTGGGCATGATCGTCGAGCGCCTCGGCGCGAAGCCGTGCGTCATCCAGCTCCCCATCGGCGCCGAGCAGACCTTCAAGGGCGTCATCGACCTCATCGAGATGCAGGCACTGGTGTGGCCCGGCGACGAGCCGGCCGACCCCGAAGTCCAGGAGATCCCCGAGTCGATGCGCGCGCAGGCCGAGGCCGCGCGCGAGCAGATGGTCGAGCTCGTCGTCGAGACGAACGACGACCTCCTCCACCGCTACCTCGAGGAGCACCACATCACTCCCGACGAGATCCGCGAGGCGCTGCGCGCGGCGACGGTCGCCGGCACGCTCGTCCCCGTCCTGTGCGGCGCGGCCCTCCGCAACAAGGGCGTGCAGCCGCTCCTCGACGCGGTGACGGCGTACCTGCCCTCGCCGCTCGACGTCCCGCCGGTCACCGGTCACGACCCCAAGTCGGGCGAGGAGCTGTCGCGCCCGCCGCACCCCGACGCGCCGTTCTCGTCCCTGGTCTTCAAGATCATGAGCGACCCCTTCGTCGGGAAGCTCGCCTTCTTCCGCGTCTACAGCGGCACGGTGAAGGCGGGCGAGTCCGTCTACAACGCGACGAAGGACCGCAAGGAGCGGATCGGCCGCATCCTCCTCATGCACGCCAACCACCGCGAGGAGGTCGAGGAGGTCCAGGCGGGCGAGATCGCCGCCGCCGTCGGGCTGAAGCAGAGCTTCACCGGCGATACCCTCTGCGACCCCGACGCGCCGGTGGTCCTCGAGTCGATCAAGTTCCCGGAGCCCGTCATCCAGGTCGCCGTGGAGCCGAAGACGAAGGCGGACGAGGAGAAGATGTCGCTCGCCCTCCAGCGGCTCGCCGAGGAGGACCCGACCTTCCGCCAGCACACCGACCCCGACTCGGGGCAGACCCTCATCAGCGGGATGGGGGAGCTGCACCTCGAGGTGATCGTCGACCGCATGCGCCGCGAGTTCAAGGTCGTCGCCAACGTCGGCCGGCCGCAGGTCGCCTACAGAGAGGCGATCACGCGCACGGCGACGGGCGAGGGGCGCTACGTGCGGCAGACCGGCGGCAAGGGCCAGTACGGCCACGCCATCGTCGAGCTGTCCCCGCTGCCGCGCGGCACGGGCTTCGAGTACGAGTGGAAGATCAAGGGCACGACCCTCTCGAAGGAATGGTCGAAGCCCATCGAGCAGGGCATCCGCGAGGCCATGGAGAACGGCGTCGTCGCGGGCTATCCGCTCGTCGACGTCAAGGCGAGCGTCGTCGACGGCTCCCAGCACGAGGTCGACTCGAGCGAGATCAGCTTCAAGATCGCGGGCTCGATGGCGCTCAAGGCCGGCGTCCAGCGGGCGGCGCCGGTGATCCTCGAGCCGATCATGAAGGTCGAGGTCGTCGTCGCCGAGGAGTTCATGGGCGACGTCATCGGCGACCTCAACTCGCGCCGCGGGCACGTCCTCGGGATGAGCGACCGCGCGAACGCGAAGGTCATCAACGCCTACGTCCCGCTCGCGACGATGTTCGGCTACGCGACCGACCTGCGGTCGGCGACGCAAGGCCGCGGCAGCTACGTCATGGAATTCGATCACTACGAGGTCCTGCCGCCGAACCTGGCGGCAGAGGTCACGAAGAAGTAGAGGCGAAGGGGAGAGATGGCGAAGAAGAAGTTCGAGCGCACCAAGCCGCACGTCAACGTCGGCACCATCGGCCACATCGACCACGGCAAGACGACCCTCACCGCCGCGATCACCAAGACGCTGGCGCTCAAGGGCGAGGCCGA
>JAJYLV010000054.1 GCA_021787445.1 Chloroflexota bacterium
TGCACCTGAAGGCGGTCGACATCTACGGCCTCGCCGAGGCGATCGGTCCCGGTGTCGCATGCGAGTGCGTCGAGGAGCAGAAGGGCCTCCACGTGTTCGAGGACCACTTCATCGTCGAGTGCATCGACCCCGAGACCGGGGAGCGCGTGCCCGACGGCACGCCCGGAGAGCTCGTCTTCACCTCGCTGACGAAGGAAGCCCTGCCGATCGTTCGCTACCGCACCGGCGACGTCTCGTCCCTCGACCCGACGCCGTGCTCGTGCGGACGGACGAGCCGCCGTATGGCACGCATCACCGGCCGCGCCGACGACATGCTCTCGGTGCGCGGCGTCAACGTGTTCCCCTCGGACGTCGAGGCCGTGCTGATGGGGATCCCCGAGCTCTCGCCGCAGTACCGCCTCGTCGTCGATCGTGAGCACGCGCTGGACACGATCGAGGTCCACGTCGAGCCACGGAACGGCGGGGACGCCGCCCTCGGCGAGAGGGTCGAGTCGCTGCTCCGCAACGCCCTCGGCATCTCGATGAAGGTGACGATCGTGGAGGCGCACACGATCCCGCGCAGTGAAGGGAAGGCCCTCCGTGTCGTCGACCGGAGAAAGCTCTAGCTCGGTCCTCCTCTCGGGCAACGAGGCGATCGCGCAGGGCGCGCGGGAAGCCGGCGTGGGCGTCGCGACCGGGTATCCGGGAACGCCCAGCACGGAGATCCTCGAGGCCCTCGTCCGCTCCGACCCGGACCGGGACGTCTACGTCGAGTGGTCGAGCAACGAGAAGGTCGCGATCGACGTCGCGCTCGGCGCCGCCATCGGCGGGACGCGAGCGCTCGTGACGATGAAGCACGTCGGGCTGAACGTCGCCTCGGACACCTTCATGACGGCCGCGTACACCGGCGTGCGCGCGGGCCTCGTCGTCGTCAGCGCGGACGATCCGGGGATGCACAGCTCACAGAACGAGCAGGACAACCGCTTCGTGGCGCGCTTCGCCGGCGTGCCGCTGCTCGAGCCCTCCGACAGTGCGGAGGCGCGCGACCTCACCGTGGCCGCGTTCGAGATCGCCGAGCGCTTCGACACGCCGGTCCTCCTGCGCACGACGACGCGGATCGCCCACGCGCGCGCCCTCGTGTCCGTGCGTCCCGCGCGCCGACCGGATCGCGGCGGCTTCCGCCGGGATCGCCCGAAGTACGTCATGCTCCCGGGCTTCGCCCGCCAGAGGCGCATCGTGCTGCTCGACCGGCTCGCCGCGCTCGCGGAGTACGCCGAGACGAGCCCGCTCCAACGGGTCGAGCTCGGCGACCTGTCGGTGGGCGTGATCACGAGCAGCATCGCGTATCAGTACGTGCGCGAGGCGCTGCCCGAGGCGAGCGTGCTGAAGCTCGGGCTGACGCATCCCCTCCCGGCGCGTCTCATCCGCGACTTCTGCTCGCGCGTCGAGCGCGTCCTCGTCGTGGAAGAGCTCGATCCGTACCTCGAGGACCAGATCCGCGCGCTCGGCATCGCCGTCGAGGGGAAGCGCTTCTTCGCTCGTGCGGGCGAGCTCGGTCCCGATAGCGTGCGCGCGGGGCTGCGTCTGGCGGGAGCGGTGGCCGAGACAGCGGCCCCGGCCGCGCAGCAGAGCCCTCCCACGACGCCGCGCCCTCCGCTGCTGTGCCCGGGCTGCCCCCACGTCGTGCCGTTCCTCGCGTTGCGCCAGCTCGGCGCGGTCGTCACCGGCGACATCGGCTGCTACACGCTCGCTGCCTCGGCCCCGCTCGAGGCGATGGACAGCTGCGTCGCGATGGGCTCGTCGATCGGGATGGCCATCGGCGTCCGGCGCTCCGGGGGCGCGAGCGCGCCCGTCGTCGCCGCCATCGGCGACTCGACGTTCATGCACGCGGGTATCCCCGCGCTCGTCGACGCGGTCACCAACGGGACGGACCTCACGGTGCTCATCCTCGACAACGGCACGACCGCGATGACGGGTGGCCAGGCACAGCCCGGGACCGGCTCGACGATCCGCGGCGACCCATCGACGCGCATCGACCTCGCCGCCCTCTGTCTCGCGCTCGGCGCGCGCAGCGCCGAGGTCGTCGATCCGTACGACGTCGCGGCAACGCACCGCGCTCTCGAAAAGGCGGTCGCGTCCTCCGGCGTCTCCGTCGTGATCACGGATCGGCCGTGCGTCGAGGCGCCGGTGAAGGTGCGCGATACGCCGTTCGCCGTCGTCGCCGAACGCTGTATCGCGTGCCAGCTCTGCATGAACCTCGGCTGTCCCTCGATCGTGTGGGACGGCGGCCTCTACGAGGGCCGGCGCCGCGTTCGGATCGACGCATCGACGTGCACCGGCTGCGCGGTCTGCGCGCAGCTGTGCCCGACGGAGGCGATGGTGCCGCTGACCGGGACCGCGGCGGGCGATGGGCGCTAGATCGGGGAGCGTCCTCGTCGTCGGGGTCGGCGGCCAGGGCGTCGTCCTCTCGAGCGCGGTCGCCGCCGACGCGGCGCGGCGCTGCGGCTTCGACGTGAAGCAGAGCGAGGTCCACGGCATGTCCCAGCGCGGCGGCGTCGTGACGTCACACCTCCGCTACGGAGACGCCGTCCACTCCCCGCTCATCGCCGCGGGCGAGGCCGACGCCATCGTCGCGCTCGAGTGGAACGAAGCGCTCCGCGCCCTGCCGGCGCTGCGGCCGGGCGGCACCCTCATCGTGAGCGTCGAGCGGATCCTGCCGCCGAGCGCGTTCCTCGACCGCCTCCACGGCGCGCTGCGCTATCCGCCGATCGCCGTCGATCTGCTGCGGGGGACCGTCCCGGACGTGCGTGCCTGCGACGCGACGGCCGTGGCCGCTCGCGCGGGCGACCGCAGGGCGATGAACACCGTGCTCCTCGGCGTTCTCTCGCGCGTCATGCCGTTCTCGGAGACCGCCTGGGACGACGCGATCGTGGCGAACGTCCCGCCCAAGGCTCTCGGCGCCAACCGCGCGGCCTTCGCCGCGGGGCGCGCGCTCCAGGCGGACGACGCGCGCCGCGCTCTCGCGCGGCTCGCGCGAAGCGATGAGGGCGGGGACGCACGACGAGCCGCCGCCAGCCTCGAGATCGTCGACGCGTGGTGCAAGGGCGAGATGTGCGGGATCTGCGTGCGCTCGTGCCCCGAGTACTGCCTCGGCTTCGACGCCGAGGCGACCGCCGTACGCGTCACGCGCGCCGACGCGTGCACGGCATGCGGGCTGTGCGAGCTCTTGTGCCCCGACTTCGCGATCGTCGTCCATCCGGCGGTCCCGGCGTGAGCGAGCTCCTTCAGGGGAACCGCGCCTGCGTGCAGGCGGCTATCGCGAGCGGCTGCCGCTTCTTCGCCGGCTACCCGATCACGCCCTCGTCGGAGATCGCCGAGTCGATGGCGCGTCTCCTCCCAGAGGTCGGCGGGGTCTTCATGCAGATGGAGGACGAGATGGCGTCGCTCGGCGCCGTCCTCGGCGCGTCGCTCGCCGGCAGCCCGGCGATGACCGCGACGAGCGGGCCGGGATTCAGCCTCATGCAGGAGCACATCGGGTACGCCGCGCTCGCCGAGATCCCCTGCGTCGTCATCGACGTCATGCGCGGTGGGCCGAGCACGGGGCTGCCGACGCGTCCCTCGCAGGGCGACGTCATGCAGGCGCGCTGGGGGACGCACGGCGATCACCCCGTGGTCGCGCTCGTGCCGGCGTCGGTGCCCGAGATCTACGAGCTCACCTCGCTCGCGTTCGCGCTGTCCGAGCGGCTGCGCGTGCCCGCGCTCGTGCTGTACGACGAGGTCGTCGGCCATCTGCGCGAGCCGGTGGACCTGGGAACGCTCCGCCTGTCGCGCGCCGAGCGGCGCCGGCCGACGGTCGAGCCTTCCGCATACCGCCCGTACGCGCCGGACGCCGACCTCGTGCCACCGCTCGCCGACTTCGGCACGGGATACCGCTTCCACGTGACGGGGCTCACGCACGACGAGGCGGGCCGGCCGACCGAGGACCCCGCGGTCGTGGGCGCGCTGCACCGACGGCTCCAGGAGAAGGTCGCGCGGGCCCGCGACGACGTCGTGTCGTTCGCCGGCATCGGGCTCGAGGACGCCGAGGTCGTCGTGGTCGCATACGGGATCGCGGCGCGCGCGGCGGAGCGCGCGGTCACGGACGCCCGCGCGCGCGGCGAGCGCCTCGGGCTCTTCCGTCCGCGCACGCTCTGGCCCTTCCCGGACGTGGAGCTGCGCGCCGTCGCGGAGCGCGTGCACACGATCGTCGTCGCCGAGATGAACCTCGGGCAGGTGGTGCTCGAGGTCGAACGCATCGTCGCGGGCCGCGCGCGGGTCGAGGCCTGCCTCCGCGCCGACGGCACGGCCCTCACCCCCGACGACGTCGCACACGCCGTCGCGTCCGCCGCGGGAGCGCTCGCATGACCGGGATCGAGTACCGCGACCGTCTCCGGCGACAGATGCTCCCGCACATCCTCTGTCCCGGCTGCGGGCACGGGATCGTGCTGAAGGCGCTGCTCCGTGCCGCGAGGTCGCTCGAGCTCGACTGGGACCGGACCGTGTTCGTCGCGGGGATCGGCTGCTCCAGCCGCCTCGTCGGGTACATCGACGGCTGCACGCTGCACACGACGCACGGGCGCGCGCTCACGTTCGCGACGGGGATGAAGCTCGCGCGCCCGGAGCTGACGGTGATCGTCATCACCGGTGACGGCGACGGCCTCGCCATCGGCGGGAACCACCTCATCCACGCCGCTCGCCGCGACGTCGACCTCACCTGCCTGCTCCTGAACAACGAGACGTACGGGATGACCGGCGGGCAGGCCGCGCCGACGGCGGAGCCCGGCGCGATCTCGACCACGACGCCGGGCGGCGCGCGCGAGCGGAGCTTCGACGCGTGCGCTCTCGCCGTCGCCGCGGGCGCCTCCTTCGTCGCGCGCGGCGCGACCTCGCTGCCGCTCGAGCTCGACGGCCTCATCGCGCGGGGGATCGCGCATCGCGGCTTCTCGTTCCTCGAGATCGCGAGCGACTGCCCGGAGTACTTCGGGCGCTACAACCAGCTCGGGCGCGGCCCCGAGATGCTCCAGCTGCAGCGCCGCCGGCTCGACGAGGTCGACCGCACGCTCAGGGCGAAGCGTTCGCTCGGCTCGCGTCGGGCCGAAGGCCCGCCGCCCCTCCGCACGGGCGTACTGCACGAGCGGCCGGCATGACCGAGCTGCGGGTGCGCGTCGCCGGATCGGGAGGGCAGGGGATCGCCGTCGCCGCGCTCCTCTTCGCCGACGCCGCGGTGCGCGCCGGGCTGTACGCGACGCACTCGCAGGCGTACGGCCCCGAATCGCGCGGTGGGGCGTCGAAAGCGGACGTGATCGTCTCGCGTGCGCCGATAGCCTTCCCGATCGCCGCGCGCATCGACGTGCTCGTCGCGCTCACGCGCGCGGCGGTCGAGCGCTATCGCGGCGACCTCGAGACGGACGGCCTGCTGCTCGTCGACCGCGACGCCGCGGCGCCACTCGATGGGGCCGCGCGCGTCGTCCCGCTCGTCGCCGAGGCCCGCCGCGTGCTCGGCGCGGCGCTCGGCGCGAACCTCGTCGCCCTCGGCGCTCTCGTCGCCGCGACCGACGCGGTGCCGCTCGCGGCCGTCGAGGAGGCGATCCGGGCTCACCCGCCCGGAGGCGATCTCGAGCGCGCGCTCCGCGCACTCCGCGCCGGCCTCGCCCTGACGCCGGTCGCCGCGGTCGGGGAGGAGGTGCGCGCAGGCTGATCGCCGTGTCCAGGTCCACGAAAAGCGAGCAGAAGAAGGATCAAGAGAGAAGAACGGGGGTCTGATGGCGTGTCGAGATCTATCACGCTCGCCATCTGCGCAGCCCTTCTCGCAGGCACGGCCTGCGCCGGCGGCATCGGAGGCTCGTCCAGCCCGATAAAGATCGGGATGATCACCTCGCTCACTGGCGCGTACTCGGCCCTCGGAACGAACGACAAGCTCGGCGCTCTGCAGGCCGAGGACGAGATCAACAAGGCCGGCGGCATCAACGGCCGCAAGATCGACCTCACCATCCTCGACGACCAGACGAAGCCGGACCAGGCCGTCACGAGCTACAACAAGCTCGTCGGCGACGGCGTCGTCGCGGTCATCGGCTCGTCGTACTCCGGCTCGTCCCTCGCGGTGATCCCGGTCGTCGACCGCGACAAGATCCCGTACGTTTCGACCGCGGCCGCGGACGACCAGGTGACCCCGGTGCATGCCTACGTGTTCATGACCCCGCCCACGGCGGCCACCGTCGGCGATCGGCTGCTGCAGTACATGAAGGCCAAGGGCCTGACGAAGGTGGCGGTCCTCTACAACAGCGCGAACGCCTTCGCGGAGCTCGGGTGGAAGTCCATGAAGGCCAACGCCGCGAAGTACGGCGTCGACTTCATCGACCAGGAGACGAACGACTTCTCGACGACGAACTACACCCCGCAGCTGACCCACGTGAAGGCATCGGGGGCGCAAGCGCTGATGGTCTGGGACACCGGCCCCGGGCCGGTGACCGTGACCAAGCAGTTCAAGGACCAGGGGCTGGGCATCCCGCTGATCATGAGCCACGCGGAGGCGAGCACGCTCTACGCGAAGCCCGCCGGCGCGGCGGCCGAGAACGTGATCGTCGCGACCTCGCTGGGCGTCGTGGGGCCGTACCTGCCCTCAGCGAACGCCGCCAGCAAGGTCACCGCCGCGATGACCAAGACATTCCAGACGGCGAACAAGTACTACCCGCCGCAGTTCGCGTTCGACGGCTACAACGCGCTGGAGCTGATCGCCGACGCGATCAAGCGCACCGGCGCGACCGCTTCCCAGATCCAGCAAGGCCTCGAGAGCTCGACGCTGACCACACCAGAGGGCACGTACCGATACAGCAAGACGGATCACTACGGCCTGGGCCTCGCGGACGTGGTGATCGCGCGGATCAAGAACGGGAACTTCGTCCCGACGGCGTTCTCGGCGGCGCTGCTGAAGGAGGGCAAGTAGGTCACACCGCACCCGGCCGCACCGCACGGAGCGTCCCCGCCTCCTCTCCTGGAGGCGCGTGACCTCGTGCGCAGCTTCGGAGGCGTCGTCGCCGTCGACGGCGCCTCCGTCGCGGTGCCCAGCGGAGAGCTGCACGGGCTGATCGGGCCCAACGGGGCCGGGAAGTCGACGCTCTTCCACCTCATCAGCGGCTACCTCCGCGCGGACCGGGGAGAGGTGATCTTCGCGGGACAGCGCGTCGAGCGTCTGCCACCGCACGCGCGAGCCAGGCTCGGCATATCCATCGCCTTCCAGGCCGTGCGCCTGTTCCGCGGGATGACCGTGCTCGAGAACGTGATGGTCGGAGCGCACTCCTGGACCCGTCACGGCCTCCTGGACGCGGCGCTCCGGCTGCCGCTCCACGGCCGCGAGGAGGCGGAGATCCGCGAGCAGGCGGCTTCGGCGCTCGAGCGCGTCGGCCTGCCGCACCTCGCGTCGCGAGCCGCGGAGTCGCTGCCGCTCGGCCAGCAGCGCTGCGTCCAGGTCGCGCGCGCCCTGTGCGGCCGCCCGCGCGTGCTCCTGCTCGACGAGCCCGCCTCGGGTCTGCGCTGGGCGGAGCGCGAGTCGCTCTCGGCGCTGCTCGCTCAGCTGCGGGCCGAGGGCCTGGCGATCCTCCTCGTCGAGCACGACGTGCGGTTCGTGACGCGGCTGGCGAGCGCCATCACGGTCATGGACCGCGGGCGCGTGATCGCCAGCGGCGTACCCGACGAGATCCGCCGCGACCCCGCCGTCATCGCCGCCTATCTCGGCCGGGAGCGGGCCAGTGCCTGAGGGCTCCGAGCCCCTCCTCGAGGTCCACGATCTCGTCGTCCGCTACGGCGCGGCCACCGCGCTCGACGGCGTCGACCTCGCCGTCGGGCGAGCGGAGATGGTCGCCCTCGTCGGCCCCAACGGCGCCGGCAAGACGACGCTGCTCGACACCGTCTCGGGGCTCGTCGCGCCCGCCGCGGGACGGATCGAGCTGCGCGGGCGGCTCGCTCAGGTGCCCGAGGGCCGCCGGCTCTTCCCGGAGATGACCGTCGAGGACAACCTTCGCCTCGGGGCCTGGCGCGTGCGCGACCGCCGCGTCGGCCCCGTCTACGAGCTCTTCCCCCACCTGGTCGAGCTGCGCCGCCGCAAGGCGGGCTCGCTCTCCTGCGGCGAGCAGCAGATGGTCGCCGTCGGCCGCGCGCTCATGGGCCAGCCCGACCTGCTGGCCGTCGACGAGCTGTCGCTCGGGCTGGCGCCGCAGATCGTGGACACGCTCGCCGAGCACCTGCAGGACCTCAACCGCCGGTCGGGCATGGCCATCCTCCTCGTCGAGCAGAACGCGCGCCTCGCGCTCGACATCTGCTCCCGCGCCTACGTCATCGAGGCCGGCCGCATCGCCCTGAGCGGCCCCTCCGAGCAGCTGCGGAGCAGCCCCGAGGTGCAGGCCGCCTACCTCGGTGGAGCGTACGAAGAGTGACGCTCTTCCTCCAGTACCTCGCCGCGGGGATCGCGAGCGGGTCGACCTTCGCCCTCGTCGCGACCGGCTTCGTCGTCATCTACCGCGTGACCGGAGTGATCAACTTCGCCCAGGGCGTGTTCGCGGTCCTCGGCGGGTTCCTCGCCTACAGCCTCCTCCACGCCGGCGTCGCGCACGGGCTCGCGGAGGGCGTGGCGGTCCTGATCACGGCGGCCATCGGGCTCGTCGTCGGCCTGGTCGCGCTCGGCCGCCGGGGGACGCCGCCGCTCGCGTCGCTCATCGTGACCCTGGGCCTCGCCATCTTCAGCTACGCCGTGGTGATCACGGTCTGGGGCGATCTCCCCATCTCCTACGACGGCTTGTCCGGCCTGCTCGCGATAGGCGGAGTGAGCATGCAGCGGCAATACGTCCTCATCGTCGGCGCCGCGGTGGTGACGTTCCTCGCGCTCGCGCTCTTCTTCGGGCGGACCTACCTCGGCATGGCGCTCACCGCGTGCTCCAGCGATCAGCGCGCGGCGCGCCTCATGGGCATCGACGTGTGGCGCATGGGGCTGCTGGCGTTCGCGGTCGGCGGCGCGCTGGGCGGGCTCGCCGGCGTGCTCCTGACCCCGCTGCAGCCGGTCCAGTTCGACTCCGACGTGGGCATCGCCGTCAACGGCTTCGCCGCCGCGATCTTCGGCGGCCTGGTGCGGCCGGTCACGGCGTTCGCCGGCGGCCTCGTGCTGGGCGTGGCGGAGGCGATGGTCGCCGGGTACTACCGCTCCTCGTACGAGACGGCCATCGCGCTCGCCGTCATGCTCGCGCTCATGCTGTGGCAGGCGAGCCGGCGAGGACCGACCGAGGAGTGATCGGACCGCGCGCTCCTTCCCGGCGCGCCCTCGTCGTCGCGGTCCTGGCGGCGGCGACGCTGGCCCTCCCGCCCGTTCTCCCCCCGGAGTGGCAGAGCCTGTACGTGTTCATCGGGCTGTACGCGATCGTCACGTGCGGGCTCTCGCTGCTCATGGGCTTCGCCGGCCAGGTGTCCCTCGGACAGGCGGCCTTCTACGCCATCGGCGCGTACGCGGCCGCGATACCGGCGGTGCACGGCGCGCCACCCGCCCTCGGCCTGCTCACGGGCCCCGTGGTCGCGGCGGCGATCGCCGCGGCCATCGGCGTCCCGCTGCTGCGCCTGCGCGGGCACTACCTGGCCTTCGGCACGCTCGCCTTCCAGCTGATCGTCCTCACCTTCATCGCCGAGGCGGGCGACCTCACCGGAGGCGACATCGGCCTGCGCGGCATCCCGCCGCTGGGGCTGGGGAGCCTCCAGGCCGTCACTCCCGTGCAGTACGCGTACGTCACCTGGCTCGCCGTCACGGCGGTGTTCCTGGTCACGCGCAACGTCGTCCGGTCCCGCCCCGGCCGCGCGCTGCGCGCGCTGGCGACGAGCGAGTCGGCGGCGGCCGCGGCCGGCGTGCCCGTCGCGGCCTACAAGGTGGAGGTCTTCGCGCTCTCGGCCGGGTACGCCGGCCTGGCCGGCGCGATCTACGCTTTCTTCCTCAGCTACATCGCGCCGGGATCGTTCCCCATCCTGCTCTCCATCCAGTTCCTGGTCATGGCCGCGGTCGGCGGCCTCGGCGCGGTGTGGGGGTCGCTCGTCGGCGCGGCCGTCGTCACGCTGGTGGTGCAGCTGCTGCAGGAGATCGGGTCGCTCCCCGCGATGCCGACCCAGGTACCGGCCGTGCTCTCGTACGCCGTCTACGCCCTCGTGCTCATCGTCGTGATGCTGCTGCTACCGAGCGGCATCGTGCCCGCCCTGACCGCCCGCGCGGCGAGGCGCCGGCGGGACGACGTCGCGCCGACCGAGGCGACGGCGGGGGACGACGCGCGCGCCTCGCGGCTCAGCTCAGTCCTGTGAGCAGCTCGTTCATGCGCGCGGTGGCGGCCTCGATGCCCCGCAGCTTGATCCCCTCGTAGCCGCGGATCCGCTCGGGCACGCTCGCTACCTCGAGGACGCGTTCGTACGTGTCCGGCGCGAGGACGGCGAGCCCCCGCTCGATCGCCTCGCGATACCAGCCGACGAGGCGCCGCTCCTCGCGCCGCACCCGCGTGTGCCCGAACGGATCGAACGGCGTCCCTCTCACGCGCCGCATCGCCCGCAGGAGCCCGAGGACCGGGTCGGCCCACGCGCCCAGCTCGATCTTGTGCCGGAGCCCGAGCGCGCGCAGGAGGGGCGGATGCAGCAGGTAGCGGACGGACGTCGGGCGCGCGAACTGCCCGCGCACCCACGCGCGCGTCTCCCCCTTCAGATGGAGGCGCGCGACCTCGTACTCGTCCTTGTAGGCCATCAGCTTGTAGAGCTGGCGGATCACGGCGTGCGTGATGCGCGGCTCGCCGCCGACGACCGACCGTTCCCGCTCCGCCACCCGGAGCACCAGGTCGACGAAGGCCGCGGCGTAGCGCGCGTCCTGATAGGCGATGAGCTCCGCGACCCGCACCGCCAGGAGGCGCCGCGACGCTTCGTCCAAGTGCCAGACGCGGTCGAGGAGCCGCTGGTAGGCGACGGGGTCCGACGAGACCGGCCGGCGCGCTTCGCGCTCTTCGTCGGAGGTGCGGCCCCTCGGCGAGACGAGCCGGGCGACGGCCGCGGGATCGTGCACGGCCAGCCGCCCGTAGCGGAACGCCTGAGTGTTCATCTCGACCTGGACGTCGTTCAGCGCGATCGCCCGCTCGATGCTCGCCGCCGAAAGAGGGACGAGGCCGGACTGATACGCGGCGCCGAGAACGACGAGGTTGGTCATCATGTGGTCGCCGAAGAGCGCTTCCGCGATCCGCCGCGCTTCGAGCCCGATCGTCCTCCGCGTCGCCTCGCGTATCGCGGACAGCATCGAAGCCGTCGGAGCGGAGTAGAAGGGATCGTGTATCGACCCCGCGGTGGGGAAGAACGTCGTGTTGACCACCGCCGCCGTCCGCCCGGTGTCGCAGCGGTCGAGGTTGAGAGGAGCGACCCCGCCGAGGAGGTCGCACACGAGGTAGAGGTCGGCCCCGCCCAGCGCGACCCGGCCCGGCAGGTCGCGAAGGTCGCCGGCCGAGATCACACAGCTGGAGACGACGGCGCCCCACTTCTGCGCGGCGCCGGTCTGGTCGTAGCTGACGGCGTGGACGCCGTCGATGAGCGCCGCGTGGCAGAGGAGCGCGTTCAGCGTGATCATGCCCGTCCCGCCGACCCCCGGCATGTGGACGTGGTAGGGCCGGTCGAGCCGCGCCGGCGCCGCCGGCTCGGGTGACGCGTCGGCGTCGAGCGCCGGCGTGGCCGGCCGCGCGAGAGCGCTGCCGGGCTCGACCTCCACCACCATGAAGGACGGGCAGTCGCCGTTGATGCACGAGCGGTCGTGATCGCAGGACGACTGGTGGATGAACGTCTTGGGGCCGAATTCCGTCTCGATCTTCTGGAGCGACATGCAGTT
The DNA here is from genome assembly GCA_021787445.1 of Chloroflexota bacterium. GTDB lineage: Bacteria > Chloroflexota > Limnocylindria > P2-11E > P2-11E > JACPOT01. Next base: position 11,891 of record JAJYLV010000054.1, read on the forward strand.
CGTCAGCTGCCCGCAGTGGCCGCAGGCCTCGCACACCTCGGGGTTGATGGCGACGAAGCGGGTGGGCCGCGGGCGCGTGCCGCGCTTCTCCTGGCGCCGCCGCTCGTTCGCGCAGTCGTCGTCGTAGATGAGCACCGTCACGCCGCGGGTGCGCTCGAGCTCCGTCTCGACGCGCGTCAGGTCGGACGCCGGATGCACCGTCGTGT
>JAJYLV010000055.1 GCA_021787445.1 Chloroflexota bacterium
GTCGACGTAGTCGAGGTCGGAGATCTCGAGGCCGTCGAGGACGACGATCCCGCCCCTCACGTCGAGCTCCTCGGCGAGGATCGTCCCGAGCGAGCGCGCGACGTCGCCCGAGGTCGCCGCGAGGAGCGGGCGGCGGTCGCCGAGCCCGCGCACGAGCCCCTCGGCGACCGCGCGCAGGCGGTCGTAGCGCGGCTCACCGAGGTCGGGGAGCGCGATGAGGACGCGGTCCTCGTGTCCGGCGCGGTCACGCGCGTCGCGCACCGCGCCCGCGACCGACGTCGCGCTGATCTCGGCCGCGGAGCCGACGCCGTCGCGGGCGCGCGCGACGGGGACGTTCCACAGCGGGACGATGTCCGGGTCGGACAGGAAGATCGTGTTGCCGGACAGCTGGACCGAGAACTGCGACGCGCCGATCACCGTCGCCCGGATGGCCTCCTCGGCCTCGTCGACGGAGCCGGGCAGCTCCGCGCGCACGCCGCGGAGCGCCGCGGCGAGGTCCGCGCCGAGGTCGCCGTAGTCGCCGTCCGCGCCGCGCATGAGCTCGCCGACGCCGCCGGAGAACGTGACGACGGCGGGCCGCGGCGTCGCGGGCAGCGGCTCGAGGAGCGCGAGGTCGTCGGTCGGACGCGCCCACGCCGCGGCGACGACGATGCGCGCGAGGTCCTCGGCGGTCGACCGCCGCGCGGCGGCATCCGGCGCGAGCGGTACGGAGCGCGCCCCGACGCGGATCGCGGTCGTGGCCACGATCTCGCCGCGGTCGACGAGAGCGAGCTTCGTCGTGCCGCCGCCGACGTCGATGTTGAGGACGACGCAGCCCTCACGGCGTGAGCGCGGGACGGCGCCGGAGCCGTGCGCCGCGAGGATCGACTCGAGGCGATGTCCGGCGGTGGCGCACACGAACTTCCCGCCGTGCGCGGCGAAGATCCGCCCGATCTCCGACGCGTTGCGGCTCTCGAGGGCGTTCCCGGTGAGGATGACGGCGCCGGTGTCGACGTCGTCGTGGGTGAGGCCGGCCGCGGCGTACTCGCGGTCGATGAACTCCGCGAGGTCGCCGGCGTCGATCGTGCCGTCGGGACGGTACGGGGTGAGCATGATGGCCGAGCGGTAGAGGACGGCGCGCTCGACCGTCACGAACCGGCTCGAGAACGACGACAGCCGCTGCAGCCGCAGCCGGGCGAACATGAGGTGCGACGTCGTCGACCCGATGTCGATGCCCACCGTGGTGAGGACGACGTCGTCGGGCTGCCAGGGCGCCTCGGGCGTCTCGGGGAGCGGCTCCTCGGGCTCGGCCGCGTCGTGGTCGTGGAAGTGGACGGTCAGAAGCGGCTCCGCGCGACGGCTAGACGCGCGCCGGGCTCTTGCCGAGCACCTCGCCCATCCGTGACGGGATGCCGCGCTTTCTGAGCTCGTCCTCGTACATGCGAAGGATCCGCGGATCCTCGTCCTCGTACTCGACCTGGCGCCCGCCGCTCTTCACGCTCACGTCCATGCCCAGCCACGTCGCGAGCTTGTCGGCCACGGTCGGGTAGCGCAGGCTGCCGAACGCCACGGCGAGGTACCGCGCCGGCTCGGCGCTGACGTTGAAGTGCTGGTGGAACTGCCGGTCGGCCGGCGCGAAGACGCCGCCGTGCTTCCAGTCGAAGCGCTGGAAGTCCTTGTCGCCTTCGTACCAGTAGATGCTGTAGCCCTCGCCGGTCACCGCGAAGACGTGGAAGTCCGCGCCGTGGCGGTGCCCCTTCTTGTACGTCCCGACCGGCATCTCCGACATGTGCGCGTGCATCGTCCCGTCCGCGAGGACGAACATCATGTTGCTGCCGCCCGCGCCGCGCGCGGACCACTGCTTCAGCTCGAACGTCCTGAGGTCGGGGACGAAGTTCGTCTCCCAGAGATTGCGCCCGGGCTTGATGGGGACGAAGGTGCCGTCGCCGCGGAAGTGCTGCTCCTTGCCGAAGCGCTCCGGGAAGTCCGTCGGGTTGTCGAAGATGAAGGCCTCGTTCCGCAGGACGTTGAGCATCAGCGGCAGGTCGGTGACGACGGCGAGCCGCGCCCGCTTCGTTCCGCTCCCGTTGTAGTGCGTGTAGCGCGCGTTCAAGGGGATCGCGAGCAGGCTCGAGGTCTGCCACTCGACGCTGCGCTTCGCACCGTCGGGGGTCTCGACGACGGTCGAGCCGTTCCCGTCGAGGACGTAGATGACCTCCTCGTAGAGGTGCTTCTGCGGCTCGGTCTGCTTGCCCGGCGCGATCTCGACGATCTGGATGTCGAGGAAGTCGCCGCGGCCGTCGAGGTGGACGAAGGCTCCGTCCGCCCCCACGCGCGCCCACGGACGCACGTCTACGGACAGCAGGTCCACGCCGTACCCGGTCCGGATGGGGATGCCTTCGCGGAACGCCCACGATCGGTACGGCTCGCGGTAGAGCGGGCCCTCCTCGGGCGGCTTCGGCTCCGTCACCTCAGTCCGCCGGTGTCGCGGCGCCGCGCGCACGCGCGACCGCGGGCGCGGGCTCGTCCGCGCGGGCATCGCCGCCCGCCTGGAGGATCCAGCCCCACTTCTTGCGCGTCTCGCGCTTGGTCTCCGCATCGGGACCGATGGCGACCGGGAACTTGTCGCGCCACTCCCACGGCTTCGTCGCGTCGATGAGGAGACGCGAGTTGAAGCCCTTGAGGTCGGGGCGGATCGCCGGGTCGAGCGGGCCCGACCACGCGCGATGGATGATGTCGAGCGAGCGCTCCGGATCCGAGCGCGTGAGGACGGCCCACATCACGTCGTTGATGTCGGTCACGTCGATGTCCTCGTCGACGACGACGACCATGCGGCCGAGGTACGCGCCGACGCGGCACATCGACGCGATGTGCGCGGCTTGCCGCGCGTGCCCGGCGAAGCGCTGCTGGATGGAGACCGCGAGGAGCAGCCGGCAGCCGCCGACGCCGAAGCAGTGGGCGTCGACGACGCCGGGAACACCGGCCGCCTTCATCTCACGCAGAAGGAGCGCCGAGCGGAGGTACTCGCGATAGCGGTGCGGCTCGTAGGGCGGCTTGTTCGGCGGGACGCCGAGGATGATCGGGTCGTTGCGGTGGTACACGGCCTGGACGTCGAGGACCGGCTCGTCGCGCTCGCCCGACGCGTAGTACCCGGTCCACTCGCCGAAGGGCCCCTCGGGCCGGCGGTGGTCGTCGCGCAGGAAGCCGACGAGGACGATCTCGGCGCGCGCCGGGATGGGCAGGCCCGTGATCGGATCCGTGACGACCTCGTAGGGCTCGCCGCGGATACCGCCCGCCCAGTCGTACTCGGAGACGCCCTGCGGGACCTCGAGGCTCGACGCGACGAAGAGGAGCGGCTCCACGCCGCACACGACGGCGACGGGGCACGGCTCGTGGCGGCTGAAGTACTTGTCGCGGAACTGCCGCCCGTGCTTCCCGGGGGAGATGTAGACCGACACGCTCTTCGAGTCCTGGACCATGACGCGGTACGTGCCGATGTTCACCCAGTCGCTGTCGGGGTCCTTGAGGACGTCGCAGACGCCGGTGCCGAGGTAGCGGCCGCCGTCGAGGGGGTGCCACTTGGGCGAGGGGAACCTCAGGATGTCGATGTCGTCGCCCTTGAGGACGTTCTCGAAGACGGGGCCGTCCTTCACGTACCGCGGTGCGACCGCACGGCCGCTCTCCGTCATCTCGAGGAAGCGGTCCATGAGCGGGCGGCGGTCGATGTCGAGCGGAAGCCCGAGCGTCAGCGCGAGACGCTTCCGCGTCGCGTTGGCGTTGGCGAGGATGCGGTACCCGCGGGGGTAGCCGGGGATGTCGTCGAAGAGGACGGCGGGGGAGTCGTCCGTGTGGTGGAGCATCTCGGTGATCCGGCCGATGTCTTCCTGCCACGACGCTCCTTGGACGTCGCGGACCTCGCCGAGCGCGCGGGCCTGCTCGATCCAGTCTCGAAGATCCGTGTAACTCACCGGCCGAATGGTATTACCATTCGCCGCATCGTTCCGATCGGCCTAGCGCGGCGTGCGCGCAGCGCGTCCGGCCCGGCCCCGGACGGCACGGGTGACATGACAGGGAGGAACTTGGATGGCGACGATCCAGGCTGAGCCGAAGCGCGCGAAGACCCCGCTCCGCGACCCGAAGGGGCCGCCGGCGCCCAAGGAGGCGCTTCGCTCGCTGCCAGCGACGGTCGAGTGGCTGCGCCGCGAGGGAATGCTGATGGAGACGGACGTCGAGGTGAACGGCGATCTCCAGCTCACGGGGATCCAGAAGCACTTCGACGGCAGCTACCCGATCCTCTTCAACAACGTGAAGGGCTACCCGCACGTCCGCGCCATCACGAACCTCTTCGCCAACATGGACATCGTCGACCGCATGTTCGGATGGGAGGACCGCACGGCGCGGACGACGAAGCTCGCGCACGCGCTCACGCATCCCATCCCGAACGAGGTCATCCCGCAGGACCAGGCGTCCTGCCAGCAAGAGGTCATCACCGACGACCTCGACGTGAACAAGTACATCATGGCCATCCGCCACACCCATCTCGAGGGTGAGATCACGATCGGCTCGGGGAACAGCGTCGTCGTCGGCAAGTACTTCTGGGGCGGCACGCACATCGGCTATAACCGCCTCAACTTCCGCTGGGGCAACGTCGGCACCTTCCAGTCCTCGCCCGGCTCGCACATGTGGCAGATCGTCACGGAGCACTACCGCGACGACGAGCCCATCCCGCTCACCGTCTGCTTCGGCCTTCCCGTGGCGTCGACCCTCCTCGCTGGCGGTGGATTCGACTACGTGGTGCTCCCGCGCGGCGGCGACGAGCTCGGTGCCGCGGGCGCGGTCCAGGGCTTCCCGACGAGGCTCGTGAAGGCCCGCACGGTCGACGCCTACGCCGTCGCCGACTCCGAGTACGTCCTCGAGGGCTACCTCAAGCCGCGCGACAAGCGCTACGAGACCAAGGAAGCGGAGGACCACGACACGCAGGGCCGCTTCCACTTCCACCCGGAGTGGGCCGGCTACATGGGGAAGGCATACCGCACGCACACCTTCCACGTGACCGCGATCACGATGCGCAAGCGCAGCGAGAAGCCGCTCATCTACCCGATGGGCGTCCACATGTACGACTGCAACAACATCGACACGACCGTCCGCGAAGCCGCCTTCTACGAGCTGTGCGACCGCATCCAGCCCGGCCTCATCAAGGACGTGAACATCCCGTTCCCGATGACGGACTGGGCCGGCTGCATCCTGCAGGTGAAGAAGCGCCTCAAGACCGACGACGGCTGGGTGCGTAACTTCATCGCCGCCTCGATGGCGACGAGCGCCGGCCTCCGCCTGTGCATCTGCGTCGACGACGACGTCGACATCTACTCGATGGACGACATCATCTGGGCGCTCACGACGCGCGTGAACCCGAACCAGGACCTCCTCAAGCCGGTGCCGGGTGGCGCGGGCCAGACCTTCATCCCGTCGGAGCGGGTCACCGCCGGCGACCGCCAGTGGACCGGCATGAACATCCGCTTCGAGGGCGGTATCGGCATCGACGCGACGATCCCGTACGGCCTCGCGAACGACTTCATGCGCCCCGTCTACCCGATCGACCGGGTCGACCCGAGCGGATGGTTCGACAGGGATCAGATCGCGAAGGGCAAGGAGCTCATGAAGACGCAGTCGTGGGCGGAGGTCCTCGCGAAGTCCGGCCGCTAGAGGCGGGAGAGACCACGTCATGAGCACCGCTGCGTCGGCCCCGCTCGACGGCGTCCGCGTCGTCGAGCTGGCCGACGGCTGGGCGGCGAACTGCGGACGCATCCTCGCCGATCTGGGCGCCGACGTCGTGAAGGTGGAGCCGCCCTCCGGCGACACCGCGCGGTCACGCCCGCCCTTCATCGCGGACCGTCCGGGTCCGGACCGCGGTCTGTGGTGGATCGCGCTCAACGCCAACAAGCGCGGGGTCACGCTCGACCTCGCGCACCCCGAGTCGCACGCGGTGCTCCGTCGTCTCGTCGAGCGTGCCGACGTGCTCCTCGAGTCCGACGGGCCCGAGCTCGCCGCGTACGGCGTCTCTCCCGCGGTCACATCCTCGTGGAACGAGCGCCTCATCCACACGACGATCACGCCGTACGGCTCCGACGGCCCGCTGGCGAGCGCTCCCGCGTCCGACCTCGAGGTCACCGCGGCGAGCGGAGCGCTGTGGCTCGCGGGCGATCCCGGACGTGCCCCGGTCCGCACGACGCTGCCGCAGTCGCCCTTCTGGGCGGGAATGGCGGGAGCGATGGGGACGCTCTTCGCGTATCTCGCTCGAGGCGTCACCGGGAGGGGCCAGCACGTCGATACGTCCGCGCAGGCGAGCATGGTGACGGCGACCCCGCCGGCGTCCGTGCATTGGGACACGATGCGCGAGGACCACGAGCGTCTCGGGCAGTTCCTCATCGGGCGGAGCATCGTCGGGGCGAAGTTCCGGAACATCTGGCGCTGCGCCGACGGCTACATCAGCTTTGCCATCCAGGGCGGCGCCATCGGGCGGCACACCGGCACCAAGCTCGTCGAGTGGATGGCCTCGCGGGGCGAGGTGCCCCAGATCCTCGGCGCGGTCGACTGGCAGACGTTCGACAACACGACGCTCACGCAGGATCAGGTCGAGAGGCTGGAGGCGGCGATCGCACCGTTCTTCGAGCGCCTCACGCGAAAGGAGTTCTTCGAGGGCGTCGTCTCGCGCAACATGCTCGGCTACCCCGTCTCGACCGTCGAGGACATCGAGGCGGACCCCCAGCTCGCCGCGCGCGACTTCTGGCAGCAGGTGCCGGTCCCCGAAGCGGGGCGCAGCGTCGCCTTCCCGGGAGGGTTTGCGCTCTTCGACGGGGAGCGGCCGCGTATCCGGCGGCCGGCGCCGCGTCTCGGCGAGCACAACGCCGAGGTCTACTCGTCCGAGCTCGGGCTCGGACCGGCCGAGCTCGCGGCGACGCGCGTGGGAGGGACGGCATGACGGATCTCGCCGTGGCGCCGTCGACCGGTGTCTCCGCGCCGCAGGCGCTCGCGGGGATCCGCGTCGTCGAGATCGGGTTCGCCGCCGCCGGCCCGCTCGTCGGGAAGTACCTCGCGAACCACGGGGCCGAGGTCATCAAGCTCGAATCGCGCCGCGCCCCGGACGTCTTCCGCTCGACGTACCCGCCGTTCAAGGACAACGTCCCCGGGCCCGATCGCGCCGCGATGTTCGCCTTCTACAACGACGGGAAGCGCTCGATCACGCTCGACCTCAAGCACCCGCGTGGAACGGAGATCGCGCGCGCGCTCATCGCGAAGAGCGACGTGCTCATCGAGAGCTTCCCGGCGGGGACGATGGCCAAGCGCGGACTCGCCTACGACGAGCTCGTCGCACTGAACCCCGGGCTGGTGATGCTCTCGAGCTGCAACCAGGGACAGACCGGCCCCCACGCCCAGCACCCCGGATACGGCAGCCAGCTCACGTGCCTCGCGGGGTTCGTGCACCTGCTCGGCGAGTCCGACCGCGCCCCGGTCTTCCTCTACGGCCCGTACATCGACTACATCGCCGTGGGGTACGGCGTCATCGCCGTGCTCGCCGCGCTCGCGCGGCGCGCCGCGACGGGGCGGGGGACCTGCATCGACCTCTCGCAGTACGAGGCCGGCCTGCAGTTCATGACGCCCGCCTTCCTCGAGCACCAGCTGAACGGCACCGTTCCGACGCGCGCCGGCAACGACGATCCCGTCGCCGTCCCGCACGGCGTGTACCCGTCCGCGGACGACTCGCGCGGCGATCGCTGGGTCGCGCTCTCGGTGTGGAGCGACGAGGAATGGGTCCGCTTCCGCCGGGCCATCGGCGACCCGGCGTGGGCCCGTGACCCGCGCTGGGACACGGCGGAGGGCCGGCGCGCGCATCGCGCCGATCTCGACGAGCACATCGCGCACTGGACGCGCGGGCGGACGCGCGACGCCGCCGTCGCTGCGCTCCGCGCGCAGGGGCTGCGCGCGGCGGCCGTCGAGACGATCTCGGAGCTCTTCACCGACCGGCAGCTAGCCGGCCGCGGCTTCTGGCGCGGCCTCCCGCACCCCGTCATCGGCACGGTCCAGTGCATCTCCGCGCCGTTCGCCCTGTCGGGGACGCCCTCGCGGCAGGAGCAGGCGGGGCCGACGCTCGGCGCCGACAACGACCACGTCTTCGGTACGGTCCTCGGGATGGGCGAGGAGGAGCGCGCGGCGCTGGCGCGCGACGGCGTCTTCTCTTGACCGTCGGATGAACGAGCGCGCCGCGGAGATCGAGCGGCGCAAGAGCGAGCACCTCTCGATCGCGAGCGGAGAGGGCGTCGAGACGCGCGTATCGGCGGGCTGGGACGACGTCCATCTGGCGCACGACGCGCTGCCTCGCGTCGATGCGGACGAGGTCGATCTCGGCGTCGATCTCCTCGGTCGGCGGCTACGCCTGCCGCTCGTCATCACCGGCATGACCGGCGGTCACCAAGCGGCGCACGACGTGAATCGCGTCCTGGCGGGCGCCGCCGAGCGCCACGGCGTCGCGTTCGGCGTCGGCAGCCAGCGCGCCGCGCTGCGCGACGCGAGCCTCGTGCCGACGTATTCGGTCGCGCGTGAGGCGGCACCGACGGCGTTCGTCATCGGCAACATCGGGATCTCGCAGCTCCTCGAGCAGCCGGGCGAGGCGAAGCTCAGCGCCGCGGACATACGCCGCGTGGTCGAGATGATCCGCGCCGACGCCCTCGCCGTGCATCTCAACTACCTCGAGGAGATGGTCCAGCCGGAGGGTCAGACGCGCGCGCGGGGGGCGGCGGAGGCGCTCGCGTCCGTCGTGCGCGCGTGCGGGGTGCCCGTCATCGCGAAGGAGACCGGCGCGGGGATCGGCCGCGCGACGGCGCGGCGGCTCGCCGAGTGCGGCGTGCGCGCCATCGACGTCGGCGGCGTCGGTGGGACCTCCTTCGCCGCGATCGAAGCGCACCGCGCGCGCGACCGCGGCGACGAGCGCCGCGCTCTCCTCGGGGAGCGCTTCGTCGATTGGGGGCTGCCAACGGCCGTCGCCGTGGTCGGCGCGCGCGCCGTCGGGCTTCCGGTCGTCGCGACCGGCGGTGTGCGCAGCGGGCACGACGCGGCGAAGGCGCTCGCGCTCGGGGCGACGGCCGTCGGCGTCGGACGGCCGCTCCTCCAGGCGGCGCTGCGCGGCGACGAGTCCGTCGACGAGTGGATCGCCCAGTTCGAGCTCGAGCTGCGGACGGCGATCTTCCTCAGCGGCGCGGCGTCCGCGTCCGACCTGTGCTCAGTGCCCCGCGTCATCGTCGGTGACACAAAGGAGTGGATCTCTCAGCTCGGATACTGATAGCCTGCGGGCACGACGGAGGGAACTCGAGATGTGCGAAGGCCCTGACCACGCAGCGGTCGACCAGGTCGTCACGTCGGGGGGAACGCGCGTCGTCCAGGTGGACGACCTCATGTCCTACGCGCGCGAGGTCTGCCATCAGCCGGAGGTGCGGCGCACGGCGCCGGGCTTCATCGGGTACGGAGCGACGAAGCCGGGCGACCGCGTCCTCATCGCCGTCGACACGCACTACGACAAGCGCGTGACCGAGGCGGTCGCGCGCGGGCTGCGCGAGATGGGCGCGTCGGTGGACGTCATCACGGTCGAGGTCCAGCCCGACCGTCCGTTCACCACGACCGACGAGATCGACGTCGTCATGCGCCGTGAGCCGTGGTCGAAGCGCCCGCGCCGTTGGGAGGGCCTGCCCTGGGTGGAGGAGCTCGCGCAGCGCGAGGGCTACACGCTCCTCGTCCATGGCAAGGGCGGCGGGATCCCCAACGTGCCCCACCGCTACGAGGCCATCCCGTGGCTGCAGCTCGACCACTTCGCGAGCGAGGCCACGATCTACCCGCGTGACCTGCACACGCTCATCAACCTGAAGACATGGAATGCCTTCTTCGAGAAGGGCCGCGGTGGCCGCGTCCACGTGACGGACCCCGAGGGCGCGGACTTCACGTACACGCTCTTCCCCGACTACTTCGACGGCACGCGCCGCGGCTACACCGAGGTCCCCTGGTGGGGTCACATCCTCGGCCACGCGCCGACCCCGATCATCCCGAAGGAGGACGCGACGGGCGTCATCTGCGGGACGACGAGCCACTTCCAGCAGCCCTTCCCGCGGATCAAGGTGACGCTCGAGAACGGCCGGGTCGAGAAGATCGAGGGCGGCGGCGACTACGGCGCGGCGTGGCGTGAGCTCAAGGACGAGGGCGACAAGACCCAGTACCCCTGCTTCCCTCGGCCGGGCCTCTTCTGGCTGTGGGAGATCGCCATCGGGACGAACCCCAAGATCTCGCGGCCGCGGAACATCCACATGCTCTCGTCCGGCGGTTTCGAGTGGGAGCGCCGCCGCTCGGGGATCATCCACTGCGGCATGGGGACGCGCTGGCGCGGGCCGGAGGAGGTCTGGGCCGGAGAGCGCGGCACCCTGTATGGGCACCTCCACGTCCACCTCTTCTTCCCGACGCTCGTCATCACGCCGCCGAAGGGGAAGGACATCGTCGTCATCGACAAGGGGCACCTCGCCTCACTCGACGACGCCGAGGTGCGCGACCTCGCGTCGAAGTACGGCGATCCGGACAAGATCCTCGACGCGGGGTGGTCGCCGGGCGTGCCGGGGATCGACGCGCCAGGCAGCTATGACGATTACGCGAGGGATCCGAAGAAGTACATCTTCAGGTAGCTCGGGCGCCCGTGCGCCCTTTTCCTAGCGCGAGTAGATGAATCCGGCGGGGTCCTTGGCGTAGTCCTCGTACGCACCCGGGACGGTGATGCCCGGGATCGGGGGGACCCAGTCCTCGGCCAGGACGCGGTCGGGGTCGCCGTACTTCGCGGCGCAGTCCCGCACCTCGCCGTCGTCGAGTGAGGTTAGGCGGCCCTTGTCGAGGATCGTGTAGCTCTTTCCCTTCGCCGTCTCGAGGACGAGCGTCGCCGCCATGCAGTGGACGTGGAGGTGCCCGTACACGAGGTGGTTCTCGCCCGCCCACTTCTCCTCGGGGCCGCGCCACTGCGTCCCCATGCCGAGGTGGACGATCCCGCTGCGGCGCCGCTCCCACTCGAAGCCGCCCGAGCTGAGGTAGCGGATGTTCGAGGCGCGGACGATCTTGGGGTTCGTCCCGATGGCGATCTCCCAGAGCCAGAAGAGGCCCGGCCGAGGGAAGCAGGGGTACGTGATGTCGCGCGCCTCCGCGAGCAGCTCGCGCCAAGCGTCGCCGTACACGCCGCCGCCCTCGACGTGCTCCACGCGGCCTTTCTCGACGGTGACCGTGATGGGCACGAACGGACGGCCGAAGTGGTTCGTCGTCCCGCGCACCGTCCCGCTCGCGCTCTCGCGCTCCGAGATCGGCGTCGGGGGGTGGCTCATGAGGTGATTCCAGCGCGGCACGGGCCCGAACATGGCCGAGGGGTGGTCGAAGTATTCCGGCCACATGTCCCAGGTCACCTCGGTGCCCTCGGGGTCGGTGAGGTGCATCCGGCCGCCCGGGCCTTCCTCCCAGATGGGGCGCCAAGCGCGCTCGTTGACGAGCGTGTGCAGATCGCGCGGGAAGACCGTCGCGCGGCTGGCGAAGTGCTCTTTCCTCAGCCAGGGGAAGGCCTCGTAGCGGTGCTTCGTCGGCGGGATGCCCCCGCCCTTGCCGTGGACGAGGAGGTCATATCCCTCCCGCGCGGCGAGCTCCTGGACCCAGGGGATGCCCTCCCAGCGCCGCGGCTCTTCGCGCCACGGGCGCCGGCGGATGGCCGCGCGCAGCTCGTCGAGGTCGTCGAACTCGCGGTCGGGGCCGGCGTCGGTGACGATCACGTCGACCCTGGCGCCGCGCTCGCGGAACGCCTTCGCGGTCGCCTCGACCACCTCGGGGTCGAAGTGCGTGTCGGCCGCCAGCAGGACGCGGTCGCCCGGGCGCGTGCGGCCGTAGCCGATGAACCCCGCGGCGGTGCGCCGGATCTCCGGCTCGCTGACGATGTAGCGGGCGTACGGGAGGAGGCTCTCGCCTCCTCCCGCTCCGTCACACACGCGCTACTGCTTGTCCAGGCCGCGGTCTTGAGCGCTCTTCATGAACTCGTTGTCGTAGA